>NZ_DASWTE010000283.1:0-14946 GCF_036402295.1 Phenylobacterium sp. | reverse complement strand
CATGGCCATGTGATGGCCCCGCGTCAGTTTCTGCCGGCGGGGCAACAGGTGATCCAGGTGCCCACGCCAGCGAGCGGGGTTCTCACCACTGCGAAGGCCACGCGCCCTAGCCGCGTCCAGGACGCGTTCAATGCGGCCGCGGAGCCTGGAGGCGGTTTCCGGCTTCGACTGCCAGACAGGCTTGAGCACGCTTAGGACGTCGGCGGTCTCGATCTTGTCGACCAGCAAGGGTCGGAGCGGCGCCGCATAGACGTTGAGCGTCATGCGCCATTGTGCGCGGTGCTTGTCATTCCGCCATTGCGGCGACAGCGCACTGACAAACTCATCGGCGACCTCGCCAAACGTCCACGCACGGACCGGTGCCGCGGCCGCCTTGCGATCCTCGATTGGGTCGCGGCCGTCGCGGACGATTTCTCGCGCGGCGGTCGCCTTGGCCCGAGCTTCGGCCAACGACACGCCCTGCGGCCCCGCAGCGCCCAGGCCCATCTCTCGACGCTTGCCTTGGCGCGTCCACATGAACAGCCACCGCGACCGGCCGCCGTCGTCGCGATCCAGGTATAAGCCGCCGCCGTCAGCATGTCGCCCCGGACCCAGGGTCTCGACCTGTTTCGCCTTCAGTCGGTTGAGCGTCCGCGCCATGTGTTGGGGCCCCATTCGTGGGCCCCACTTTCGGCCCCACTTCTCGCTCCGGATTCTAGCGGACGCGCTGGGACGGGCGTAGACAATAAATCTGATAGAACACTGACTCTATTGGCTTTTTTGGGACACGACTGGACGACTGTGGATATAGGTGCGGAGGACACCCCATCCGCCAGCAACAGCGCTCGGCAAGGTCTGGTTAACCCTGTCGCAAGGTTCCCCGGCCCACGATTTCGGCTTGAGTCGGAGGCGGCGTATGGCGAATTCCACGAGCACCGGGCGGACGGCCCGGCTGGCGATTATCCTGCTGGCGGGCGCATCGCTCGCAGCCTGTGCGACGCCACGCTACCCGACCCAGTCCGCTGGCGTCTCGGTGAAGCCGGGCAACACCATCGCCGGACGCAAGGTGGGCCAGCCCTATCAGGTAGGCGGCGTCTGGTACGTGCCGAAGGACGAGCCCGACTACGACCGGCGCGGCGTGGCCTCGTGGTACGGCGATGCGTTCCACCTCAAGGCCACCGCCAACGGGGAGATGTTCGACATGAACGCGGTGTCGGCAGCGCACACGACCCTGCCGCTGCCGTCGATGGTGGAGGTCACCAACCTCGACAACGGCAAGAAGCTGGTGGTGCGGGTGAACGACCGCGGGCCGTTCGTGGACAACCGCATCATCGACCTGTCGCGCGAGGCCGCCATCCAGCTCGGCTTCCACCGGCAGGGGCTGGCCAACGTCCGGGTGCGCTATGTGGGCCCTGCGCCGCTGCCGGCCGATGGCCTGCGCTATGCGAGCGCCCAGCGGTCGCCGACTCGGCTTGCGCCGGCCGCGGCGGCTCCGATGGCCACCGCCACGTCCGCGGCCTCCGATCCGGTGATGGAAATGGCCGCCAGCTCGCCCGCGCCGCGCACCGCCGCCCGGATCGCCCAGGGCGAGGCGATCTCGACCCAGGCCCTGCCACCGATCACCGGCAGCGAAATCTCGAGCGCGCCCATCGGCTCGCCGGCCACGACGACGATCTCGCTTGCGGCGACCCCGCCGTCGCCGGGCCTGCGGATCCAGGCCGGCGCGTTCTCCAGCCAGGTCAACGCCCAGCGCGCCGTCGCCCAGCTCACGCCGGCCGGCGCCGCCAGCATCGAGACGGTGCAGTCGGGCGGGACGATGCTCTACCGCGTCGTACTGCCGGCTCCCGGCGACGAGGCGGCGGCCTACGCGCTGCGTGACCGCGTCGCCGAGATCGGCTTCACCGAGGCCCGGGTGGTCCGCGTCTTCTAGGTCGCTGGACAAAGCCCCCGAACCGGCCAATTTGGCCCTCGTGACACGCGGTCGGTTCATCACCTTCGAGGGCGGCGAGGGCGCCGGGAAATCCACCCAGGTTCTTAGGCTGGCTTCACGCCTGAAGGCCGACGGCCGCGAGGTGGTGACCACGCGCGAGCCGGGAGGCTCGCCCGGGGCCGAAAGCATCCGCGACCTCGTGCTCAAGGGCGCCGCCGACCGCTGGAGCCCGGCCACCGAGACGCTCCTGATGTACGCCGCGCGGCGGGACCACATCGAGCGCGTGATCCGGCCGGCGTTGGACCGGGGCGCCTGGGTAATCTGCGACCGCTTCGCCGACTCCACCCGCGCCTACCAGGGCGCCGCGGGCGGGGTGGACCCAAAGTTCATCTCGGCGCTCGAGACCTACATCCTCGAGGAGACGCGGCCCGACCTGACGCTGGTGTTCGACCTGCCGGCCGACGTGGGGCTGGAGCGCGCCCACGCACGGGCCGGCGCCGAGATGCGCTTCGAGTCCAAGGGGATGGCGTTCCACGGACGGCTGCGCGAGGCCTTCCGCGCGATCGCCGCCGCCGAACCCGACCGCTGCGCCCTGATTGACGCCACGGCCCCCATCGACGCGGTCGAGGCCGCCGTCTGGGCCGCCGTCGCCGAGCGGCTGGCCGTCCATGGCTGAGGCCGAGGTTCCGCACCCGCGCGAGGTCTACGACCTGCAGGGCCAGGAGGCCGCGGAGCAGGCTTTCGAGGCGGCGCGCGCCCGCAGCCGCCTGCACCACGCGTGGCTGCTGACCGGCCCGGAAGGCGTGGGCAAGGCCACCTTCGCCTACCGTGCGGCCCGCCGTCTGCTGGGCGCGCCCGCCGACCCGAGCCGCGGTGTGCTGGGCGTCGATCCGGGCCATCCGGTCGCCCGCCAGGTCGCCGCCCGCAGCCACCCGGACCTGATGGTGCTGGAACGCGAAGGCCCGGACGGCAAGCCACGCAAGGTGATCCCGGTGGACGATGCGCGCCGGCTGGCCGAGTTCTTCTCGAAGTCGCCGGCGACGGCCGCTCACCGGGTGGCCATCGTCGACGCCGCCGACGACCTCAACGTCAACGCGGCCAACGCCATCCTGAAGACGCTGGAGGAGCCGCCGCCCCGGGGCGTGCTGCTTATGACCTCGCACTCGCCGGGCCGCCTCCTGCCGACCATCCGTTCGCGCTGCCGTCGGCTGGCGTTCCAGCCATTGGGCGTCGATCTCACGGCCGAGTTCGTGCGCGCCCGCACCGAGATTGGCCCCGAGGACGCGTTTCGGCTGGCCCAGATGGCCGACGGCGCGCCGGGCCTGGCGCTGTCGCTCGCCGCGTCCGACGCGCTCGCCATGGACGACGCGGCCCGCGACCTCCTGGCCGACCTGCCGCGGCTCGACGAGAGCCGCGCCCTGTCGATCGCCGAGAAATTCCGCGGCGGCGAGGGGCCGGCGCAATTCGCCCTTCTGTTCGACCGGCTGGCCGACCGCGTTCACGCGCTGGTCGTCGACCAGGCCGGCCAGGGGATCGGCCGGCTTGATCCCTGGGCTAAGGCGTGGGAGACGCTCCAGCGCCTTCCGCGCGAGGTGGAGGCCTTGAACCTCGACCGCGCCGACGCGCTCTTCACGGCCCTCTCGGAGCTCCGCCAGGCCGCCAAGGCCTGATCCGCCCAACGATGCTGATCGACAGCCACGTCAACCTGCACGCGCCGCAATACGACGAGGACCGGGACGCCGTGATCGCCCGCGCCCGCGACGCCGGCGTGCAGCTGATGGTCAACATCTCGGACCGGGTCTCGAACTTCGCCAAGGTCCGCGCCCTGGCCGACCTGCCCGACATCTGGTGCACGGTGGGCACCCATCCGCACGAGGCCAAGGAGAACCCTGAGCTCTCCGCCGCCACGCTGATCGAACTGGCGGACGATCCCCGCGTGGTCGGCATCGGCGAGTGCGGCCTCGACTTCCACTACGACCTCAGCCCGCGCGACATCCAGGCGAAGGTGTTCCGCGTCCACGCGACCGCCGCGCGCGAGACCGGCCTCCCCCTGGTGGTTCACACCCGCGAGGCCGACGAGGTGATGGGCGAGATCCTCGAGGAGGAGCGCGCGCGAGGGCCGTTCAAGCTCCTGATGCATTGCTACACGTCCGGCCCCGAGCTCGCCCGGCGCTGCGCGGCGCTGGGGGCGTGGTTCTCGGTCTCGGGCATCGCCACCTTCAAGGCCGCCGAGGACGTGCGGGAGGTGATCCGCGAGATGCCGGGCGACCGGATCATCGTCGAGACCGACTGCCCCTACCTTGCGCCTGTGCCGTACCGCGGCCGGCGCAACGAGCCCGCCTACATCGGCCACGTGCTGGCCAAGCTGGCCGACGTCCGCGGCTGGTCGCTGGCCGAAGCTGAGGCGAAGACGACCGACGCCTTCTTCGACCTCTTCGACCGGATCCCGCGGCCATGAGCGGAACGCTGGAGGTGACGATCCTGGGCTGCGGCTCGTCCGGCGGCGTGCCGCGCGCCGACGGCGACTGGGGCGTCTGCGACCCGGACAATCCGAAGAACTTCCGCACCCGCTGCTCGCTGCTGGTCCGGCGGCTGGGGGAGGGTCAGCACACGACGGCCCTGATCGACGCCTCGCCCGAGCTGCGCATCCAGACCGCCAGGGCCGGCGTGAAGCGGATCGACGCCGTCCTGCTCACCCACGACCACGCCGACCAGGTGCATGGCCTGGACGACGTGCGCGCGTTCTACCTGCGCCAGCAGGCGCGGATCCCGTGCTGGATGGACGCCGCCACCGACGCCACCATGATGCGCCGCTTCGGCTACATCTTCGAGGGCGAGGGCGGGTATCCGGCCATCTGCGATCGCGCGGTGATCCCACCGCACGGACGGGATTGGGCGGTGGACGGGCCGTCCGGGGCGATTCCGGTCGTCACGTTCGACCAGGACCACGGCGGCGTCCGTTCGGTCGGCTACCGGTTCGGCGGCGTGGCCTATTCCAGCGACGTGGTGGCCCTGGACGACGCCGCCTTCGAGGCGCTGGCCGACCTCGACGTCTGGATCGTGGACGCCTTGCGCCGCCGCCCGCATCCGACCCACGCCCACTTGGACCGCGCGCTCGAATGGATCGAACGCGTGAAGCCGAAGCGGGCCATTCTCACCAACATGCACATCGACCTCGATTTCGATCAGCTCCGCGCCGAGCTGCCGGCGGGCGTCGAGCCGGCCTACGACGGCCTCTCGTTCGAGCACGCGCTGTGACGCTGAAGCTGGGTTTTCTCGCCTCGGGCAACGGCTCCAGCGCCGAGGCCATCGTCGACGCCATCGCCGCCGGCGACCTCGACGCCGAGGCCCGCCTGCTGGTCAGCAACAGGAAGGGCTGCGCGGCCTTCGAGTGGGCCGCCGCCAAGGGCGTCCCGGTTCTCGCCATCCCGACCATCTCCGATCCCGACGCCGCTGACGCAGCTCTGGCCCAGGCTATGGCCGAGTGTGGCGTCGAGTTGATCGTAATGTCCGGCTACCTGCGCCGCCTCGGCCCTGAGACGCTCGGCCGCTTCGCCGGCCGGATCGTCAACATCCATCCCGGCCCCCTGCCCGAGTTCGGCGGGGAGGGGATGTACGGCGCGCGCGTGCACCAGGCGGTCGTCGCTTCCGGCGTCCCCGAGAGCGCAGTCGTCATCCACGTGGTCGACGAGGAGTACGACCATGGGCCGGAGATCGACCGCCGGACCGTCCCCGTGCTTCCGGGCGACACGGCCGAGGCGCTCGAGGCGCGCGTGAAGGCGTTGGAACCCAGGTTCTTCGTCGAGACACTGCAGCGCCTGGCCGAAGGGACGCTGAAGCTCCCTTAAGCCGCCGCCTGGGCCGCCTTGCGGCCGCTCATCCGAGCGGCCGCGAAGTAGCAGGGGATCGCGAGCGCTGACAGGCACGTGAAGGCGAACAGTGTCCAGCTGTAGGGTTGGTCCACCCCGCGTGCGATCAGCGCATCGACCATCACGCCGCTTCCGGTTATCCCGATGCCCAGGCCCACCACGTTCAGGCTCATGATGTAGAATGCCACGACCGTCGCCCGGACAGCCGGTGGACAGAATTCCTGCACGGCCGAGAAGGTCGGTCCGTAGAAGATGCCAAGCTGGAAGTAGGCCACCACCAGACAGATCCAGAAGACGGGCGTGTCCGGATCGATCAGCCGGTAGGTGAGGTTCACCGGCAGGAGCGCCAGCAGCGCCCAGACCATGAACATCGGCCGGCTCTGGCCGGTGGCCGCCACCCAGCGGTCCGAGGCCGCGCCGCCGAACAGGTTACCGGCCACGCCCGCGACGCACGAGATCAAGCCGCTCAGGATCGCGATCTCTGCCTTGTCGAAGCCGCGCTCGCGCACCAGCCACAATTGATCGAACGCCGCAGCGCCCAGCACGAAGTGGACGCAGACGCCGCCCAGGATGGTGAGTTGCAGCGCCGGCGAGCCCTTCAGCGCGCCCAGGAACACCTTCACCAGTTGGCCGATGCGCGGCCGCTCCACGTGGGCGGCGCGAACCGGGCGGGGGTCCTTCACCGTCAGGATCACGAGCGAGAACAGCGCGCCGATCACGCCCAACAGGAAGAAGCAGTTCCGCCAGCCGAGCGCGGGGCCCAGGAAGCCCGCCACCAGCAGGCTGACACCTACGCCGATGGGCACGCCCATGTAGTAGAATCCCGACGCAAAGCCCCGTTTTTCCGCCGGAAACTTGTCTGCGATGAGCGACATTGAGGTGGGGGTCAGCGCCGACTCGCCGATGCCGATGAACACCCGCGGGATCGCCAGGCCGACGAAGTTCCTGGCCAGGCCCGATGCAGCGGTGAGCGCGCTCCAGGCGAACATCGCGCCGGCGATCAGGCGCGGGCGATGGATCATGTCGGCGAGCGCGCCCATGAACACGCCGGCCACGGCGTAGAAGACGATGAACACCAGGCCGGTCAGCAGGCCGAACTCGGTGTTCGTCAGGTTCAGGTCCGGCACGATGAAGTTCGCGAAACTCGACAGCAGCTGCCGGTCCACGAAATTCAGCACGTTCATCAGGGTCAGCAGCACGAGCAGGCCGTAGCCGCCGCGCACCGGGTCCGCGTCGCCGCCGGACTGCGCCATTCGTCTTTCTCCCAGCGCGCGGGTCTGACGCCCGTCTGCGCGACACCGATTGAGGCCCCGTTTGCGCCGGGCTTGCAATGCTGCCGCAACGGAACGCCATTCTCAGAAGCTGCAACGTTAGGCCCGCGACGCGAAGCGCGCCTAAGCATATTTCCGATAATCTTCCTTAGGCGCAAACTCGATTGCGCTATCCCAGCTCTTCCCTGGCCCCTACGCCAGCAGCAGCGTCGCCAGTCGGGCCAGACCCGCCCACAGGACGAGAGACCCGCCGAGGCCGGCCGACAGGCCGATGCCGGGCGGCAAGCGCCGGCGCGCTGGCTGAATTGCGGCGTGCTCGACAAGGCCGGCGCCGACCGGGATATCGCTCATGCCGCCCTCCGCTCTTCCACGAGCCGTAGCGGGGCGCGGCGCGCGGCGGCGTCGGTCGCCTCGCCGTCGCGCATGGCGAGATACTGGCGCTGGCCCATTCGATAGCCGAGCCCGCGCACGTTCTCGATGACGTCCGCCCCCAACTTCTTGCGCAGGTGGTGCACCTTGACGCTGACCAACTGGGCCTGACGCTCGACCACGTGGTCGTATCCCGGAATGAGTTCGAGCAATTCGTACTTTCCGACCGGGTTCGGATAGTGGCTGTAAAGCGCACCGAGCAATGCCTGCTCCTGTGGTGTCAGGCCGCCCATCCACGGGCGATAGACCGGAACCGCCTCGCCGCAGGCCGCCGCCAGCGCGCCCTTCAGGATGGCGATGATGCCCTCCTGTTCCTCGATCAGCTTCTTCTGTAAGGCAATGATTTCCGACGGCTTTCGGACGTTGCTGTACATGACGGACCCGCTTGCGGCCGAGCGGCCGCGGTTACACACAAGTCGCCTGACCAGAAGCTGGCAGGCGCCTCGGATATCCCGTGACGCCCGTTCAAAATGGTTAACGCCAGCCGTTCCGGCGCGCCCTGTGGCCGTGTGCCGCACAGGAACACAACCATTACATGTCGCTCGATCGAGGACCGCTGCTCCTGCATCACGCCTCGACATCGTCGCCGCGGGAAAGCCACGATCCGGGCTTGAGCTCGCGCTCAAGCTTCAGGAGCGTCCTCCATGGCCTCGCCCTACCTCGTTCCCGCCGTCGCGGCCGCCGGCGTCCTCGCGCTGGGCGCGACGGCCGGCGGTTTTTTCATCGGCAAAGGGGTCGAGAACGCGCGCGTGGGCGACCGCAACGTCACCGTCCGGGGTCTCTCCGAGCGCGAGGTCAAGGCCGACCTGGCCGTCCTGGCGCTGAAGTTCGCCGCCGCCGGCGACGACTTGGCCGTCGTCCAGGCCGACGTGGACGCCGACCTTGCCGCCACGCGCCGCTTCCTGGCCCAGCGCGGCTTTGCGACCAGCGAGGTAGACCTCGGCCGCTTCGAGGTCACCGATCAGTACGCGCGCGAGTACCAGCCCAGCGACATCCGCGCCCGTTATCGCGTGGCCCAGACGGTGATTGTGCGCACGCCCAACGTCGACCGTGTCCAGCAGACCAGCCGCGCCCTGGATGGCCTGGTGCGCCAGGGCGTTGTCTTGCAGGACTACAACGGCCCCTCATACATCTTCACCAAGCTGAACAGTGTCCGCGGGCCGATGATCGCCGAGGCCACCGCCAGCGCCCGAAATGGCGCCCAGCAGTTCGCCCGCGACTCCGGCTCGAACCTTGGCGGCATCAGCTCGGCCACCCAGGGCTCGTTCGAAATCCTGGGTCGCGACGAGGTGGGCGAAGAGTCCTCCCAGGTGTTCAAGAAGGTCCGCGTGGTGACGACGGTGACCTACCGCCTTCGGTAGCGGCCACGGCCACGCTCACTGACTTGTGCATGTGCGTCCGAGAGCCTGCCTGTTAAGTAAATACTGTATCCGCTGGAGATTCCGCATGCGCCTCCTTGCCCTTTCGGCCGCCGCGCTCCTCCTGAGCGCCTCCGCCGCCCTCGCCGCGCCAGCGTCGGTGACCGTCACCGTCGGCCCCGAGCTGCAGAAGAAGTTCGACAAGACCTACGGCGTGCGCGAGATCCCGACGCTGACCGCCGACCTGCAGTCGTCAGTGGAGAAGGCCCTGGCCAAGTCCGGCGCCCACGACGGCGCCCGCGTCGAGCTGATCCTCGCCGACGTGAAACCGAACCGGCCCACCTTCAAGCAGATGGGCGATACGCCCGGGCTCTCGATGGAGAGCTTCGGAATCGGCGGCGCCACCATCAAGGGCCGCATCGTCGGCGCCGACGGGACCGAGAGCCCGATCGACTACAGCTGGTACGAGACCGACATCCGTCAGAGCTTCGCCAACTGGGTCTGGCACGACGCCGAATGGACCTTCGACCGGTTCGCACGCCGCCTGGCCCGCGGCCAGGAAGTCGCGCGGCGCTAGACGCGCCCTCACGGCTTGCGCCACACGGCGGCGCGCGGTCTGATCGCCGCGCGCCGTCTTCTCTTGCCTGAGTCCCTCATGCCCCGCCCTGCTCCGCCCGCCGACTTGCGGCCCATCGACCGGCTGCTGGCGATCATGGCGCGGCTGCGCGCTCCGGAGGATGGCTGTCCCTGGGACCAGGAGCAGACCTTCGCCACCATCGCCCCCTACACGGTCGAGGAAGCCTACGAAGTCGCCGACGCCATCGAGCGGGGCGATCTCGGCGACCTGAAGGACGAGTTGGGCGACCTGCTGCTGCAGGTGGTGTTCCACGCCCGCATGGCTGAGGAGCAGGGCCTGTTCGCCTTCGACGACGTTGCGAGCGCCATCAACGACAAGATGGTCCGCCGCCACCCGCATGTTTTCGCTGACGAAACCTACGCCTCCCTCGCCCACCAGAAGGAAGGCTGGGAGCAGCTCAAGGCCGCCGAACGCGCCGAGAAGGCCCGCAACGGCAGCCTGCTGGACGACGTGCCTGTCGGTCTGCCCGGCCTCACCCGGGCCGTGAAGCTCTCCAAGCGCGCCGCCAACGTCGGCTTCGTCTGGCCGACCGTACAGGACGTCGTGAAGAAGCTGCACGAGGAGGTCGGCGAAATGCTGGCCGAGATCGAGGCCGGCGATCTGGAGAAGGCCCGCAACGAGATCGGCGACGTCCTGTTCGTCGTGGCTAACCTCGCCCGCACGCTGGAGGTCGATCCCGAGGACGCCGTCCGCTACACGAATGCCAAATTCGTCAGACGTTTCAAGTATATCGAGGCCAGACTTGCGGAGCGTGGCAAGACGCCCGGCGAGTCCGACCTCGCGGAAATGGACGCGCTCTGGGAAGAGGTGAAGGCGGCCGAGCGGGCCGAGTCGTGAGGCGCTGGGCCGGGCTGGTCGCGGCGCTGGCTCTGTCGGCGCCGGCGGTCGCACGCGCCGCCGAGCCCGTCACTGAGGACGTGGAGCGCTTCTATCGGCTCTACGATGCAACTGGCGGCAACCCCTCGGTGGAGCAACTGGACGCCTACATCGCGGCTGGCACGCCCGCCTTCAAGGCGTTCGCCCGCCTGCGGAACGTGACCGGCGCACGCATGGCCGCCACGCTGGCCGCCCAGCGGGCGGTCTACGCCGATGCGCGCCGTTGCCTGGCGGTGCTGCCCGCCGTGAAGACCCGGGTCGCGAAGGCTTTCGCGCGCCTCGTTGAGCTCCATCCTGAGGCGAAGCAGCCGCCCGTAACGATCGTGGTCGGCCGCGGACGGCCCGTGGGTATGACCTATCCGGATGGCGTGGCGATCGGGCTGGAGGCGCTCTGCGCCGCCCACTTCATGAACCCCAACCTTGAGGACCGGTTCGTCCACGTGATCGCCCACGAGTACGTCCACATCCAGCAGCCCGAGGAACTGGACTCCCTGGAGCCCGGCCAGCCGGGAGCCACCGTAGCGCGGATGTCGATGAAGGAAGGTGCGGCCGAGTTCGTGTCGCAGCTGATCTCCGGCGGGGTGAGCCAGCACCAGCACGTCGACTGGACGAAAGGCAAGGAAGCCGCAATCGAGGCGGCGTTTCTGCGCGATCTCGACAAGACCGACCTGTCGGATTGGTTGTTCAACGGTCCGGGCGATCCGGCCAAGCCCGGCGACCTTGGCTATTGGGTCGGCGCCCGCATCAGCAAGGCCTACTACGACCGCGCCACCGACAAGCGGCAGGCGCTGAGGGACATCCTGGAAATGCGCGATCCCAAGGCCTTCATCGCCGCCAGCGGCTGGAAGCCCGCCGCGCCTTAGGGCCCGCCCACCCGCGCTTGCGGATAGAGCTGCTCGAACTGGCCCAGAGCCTGCGCTGTCAGGCTCACCGACAGCCGCACGCCGCCGTCCTCGGCCTCCTCGCGCTCGATCACCCGACCGTGCCGATACAGCCAGGCGACCGCAGCGCCCTCCCCGGCCGGCGTCACGACGTCGACCGGCGGCGCCTCGTCCACCAGGGCCGCGACCGCGGCCAGCAGGGCGTCGACGCCCTCCCCCGTCACGGCCGACACCACGACGGCCGGCGGATGCGCCCGGCGCGCGTCGCGGAGCAGATCCTCCCGGTCCTCGGCGGGCAGCAGGTCGGCCTTGTTCCAGACCTCCAGGATCCGCCGCTCGTCCATATCGACCTCGAGGCGCTCGAGCACCGAGCGCACGTCCTGCGCCTGCGCCGCCGTCTCTTCGCTGGCGATATCGCGCACGTGCAGCACCACGTCGGCCTCGCGCACTTCCTCCAGGGTGGCGCGGAACGCTTCCACCAGCTCGTGCGGCAGGTCGGAGATGAAGCCCACGGTGTCGGAGAGGATCGCCGGCCGCCCGTCGGGCAGTTTCAGGGACCGCAGAGTCGGGTCCAGCGTGGCGAACAGCATGTCCTCGGCCAGCACCTTGGCCTCGGTCAGGCGGTTGAACAGGGTCGACTTGCCGGCGTTCGTGTAGCCCACCAGCGCCACGCTCGGGAACGGCACGCGCCGGCGGGCCGAGCGCTGCAGGGTGCGCGTGCGGCGCACCTCCACCAGCTCGCGCTTCAGCTTGCCGATCTTGTCGGCGATGAGCCGCCGGTCGGTCTCGATCTGGGTTTCGCCGGGGCCGCCCATGACGCCGAAGCCGCCGCGCTGGCGCTCCAGGTGGGTCCAGGTGCGCACCAGGCGCGAACGCTCGTAGGTGAGCCGCGCCAGCTCCACCTGCAGACGGCCTTCGCGGGTGCGGGCCCGACGGGCGAAGATCTCCAGGATCAGGCCCGTGCGGTCCATCACCTTGGCCTGCCAGGCCTTCTCCAGATTCCGCTGCTGAACCGGTGTCAGCGCATCGTCGATGATCACGACATCCAGGTCTTCGACCTCGACGATCGTGGCGATCTCCTGGACCTTGCCGCTGCCGAACAGCGTGGCCGGCGTCAGCTTGCGCAGGACAGCCACCATCGTCTCGCGCACCTCGAGGTCGAGGGCGAGGGCGAGGCCGGCGGCCTCTTCCAGCCGGGCTTCGGGATGGCGCGCGGAGCCGCGGCCCTCCCGGTCCGGATGGATCACCAGGGCGCCCTGGACAGGCGCCTCACGGTCTACAGATTTTGAAGTGCTCAATCGGCCTCGTCGTCGGCCGGCTCGTAAAGCTGCACGGGCTGAGCCGGCATAATGGTGGAGATAGCGTGCTTATAGACGAGCTGGGATTGCCCGTCCCTGCGCAGGAGAACGCAGAAGTTATCGAACCAGCTCACCACGCCCTGCAATTTGACCCCGTTCACCAGGAAGATGGTGAGCGGCGTCTTGGACTTCCGCACGCTGTTGAGGAAGGTGTCCTGCAGGTTCTGTTTCTTGTCGCTCACGGCTTTCCGCCTTTTCGTTCTGACTTCGGGCGGCAGACCGCCCACACACAAGGTCACGCTATGCCGCAAAGTGCGGCGGTTTCAATCGCAGGTTTGTCAGGTCAGACCGCTGTGGCCTTCGCGCGCTCGATATAGAGGCGCCTGAGCTTCATCGCTACCGGTCCTGGCGCGCCATCGCCCACGGGCTTGCCGTCGACGGCGATCACCGGCAACACCAGCGTGCCCGCTCCGGTGATGAAGGCCTCTTTCGCCGCCCTAGCCTCGTCGGGCGTGAAGGGCCGCTCCTCGACCTTCAACCCCGCCTCGCGCGCCACGTCGATCAGCGAGAGCCGGGTCACGCCGCGCAGGATATTGGCCTGAGTGTCCCGCGTACGCAGGACACCGTCGCGGTCCACGATCCAAGCGTTGGACGAGGCGCCCTCGGTGACGAGACCCAGCTCGTCCACGAACCAGGCCTCGACGGCGCCCACCTCGCGGGCCTTCTGCTTGGCGAGCGCGTTGGGCAGCAGGCCCACCGTCTTGATGTCGCAGCGGCCCCAGCGGTTCTCCGGCGAGGTGACGACAGACACGCCCTTGGCCGCCCGCGCCTCCGTTGCGACGCGGTCGACGCGGCTGACGGTCACCACCACGGACGGCGGCGTGCCAGGCGCGGGGAACGCATGGTCGCGCTTGGCCACGCCGCGGCTGACCTGCAGGTAGACCAGGCCTTCGCGGATGCGGTTGCGGCGCACCGTCTCCTTCAGGACCGCGGTCAGGGCCGCGCGGCTCATGGGCATGTCGATGGCGAGCTCGCCGAGACTGCGTTCCAGGCGCGCGAAGTGCCCTTCCGGATCGGCTAGCTTGCCGTCGAACAGCGCCCAGACCTCGTAGACGGCGTCGGCGAACTGGTAGCCGCGGTCCTCGATGTGGACCACGGCCTCGGACTTCGGCACGAAGCGGCCGTTCACATAAGCAATCCGCGACACGCCCCTAGACCTCTTCGGTTTCCAGCGACCGGGCGCCCGACAGGCCCAGCGACTTCAGCTTACGGTGCAGCGCAGAGCGCTCCATGCCGATGAAAGCCGCGGTCCGTGAAATATTGCCCGAAAACCGGAGCATCTGGGCGTTCAGGTACTCGCGCTCGAACACCTCGCGCGCCTCGCGCAGCGGCAGCGCGATGATTCGCTCCGCGCCCAGCGATGTGGCTTGGTCGTTTACCGAGGCCTCCGGCGGCAGCATGTCGGCCGTGATCGGATCGGACGGGACGCCCGAGGCCAGGATCAGCATCCGCTCCACGTTGTTCTTGAGCTGGCGCAGGTTCCCCGGCCAGGCCCGGACCTGGAGCATGGCCAGCGCGTCGTCCGACAGCCGCCGACGCGCCAGACCCGAGGCCTCGCAGATGCGGACGATGAAGTCCTCGATCAGCTCGGGGATGTCCTCGCGCCGCTCGCTGAGGCCCGGCACGTTCACCGGAACCACGTTCAGGCGGTGGAACAGGTCCTCGCGGAAGCGGCCGGCGGAGATCTCCTCGCGCAGGTCCTTCGACGTGGACGAGATCACGCGCACGTCCACCTGCACGTCCGAGTCGCCACCCACCCGGCGGAAGCGCTGTTCGACCAGCACCCGCAGGATGCGTCCTTGCGTCTCGCGCGGCATGTCCGCCGCCTCATCGAGGTAGAGCGTGCCGCCGTGGGCGCGCTCGAAGACGCCGATCTTGGCCGGACGGCCGCCGGCCCCTTCCTCGCCGAACAGTTCCACGTCCATACGCTCGGGCGTCATGCCGGCGGCGCTGATCGGCACGAACTCGTTGCGGGCGCGGTGGCTGGCGGCATGGATCAGCCGCGCCACGGTCTCCTTGCCCGCGCCGGGCGGTCCCGAGATCAGCACCCGGCTGTTGGCGCCGGCCAGCTTGGCGATCATCTGGCGCAGCTGCTGGGCGGCCATGGACTTGCCGATCAGGCCCTCGGGCGTGATCGCCTGGGCGCGCAGGCGGCGATTCTCGCGGCGCAGGTTGGTGGTTTCCAGAGCGCGCTCGACCACCAGCAGCAGCCGGTCGGACTTGAATGGCTTCTCCAGGAACTCATAGGCGCCGCGCTTGATGGCGCTGACGGCGGTTTCGATGTTGCCGTGGCCTGAGATCATGATCACCGGCAGGTCGCCGTCGAGGCCCTTGACCATGTCGAGCAGTTCCAGCCCG
>NZ_DASWTE010000282.1:0-13215 GCF_036402295.1 Phenylobacterium sp. | reverse complement strand
GACGACAAGGGCCTGGCGCTGGCGAAGGACATGATCCGCGCGGCGCCCGATGCGCTCCGCATCACCAAGCGCACCCTGGATGCGGCGCTGGAGGCGGCCACCTACGACGCGGCGATGGAGATCGAGGAGCGAGGCCAGATGCTGATGATCCGGGCCCGAATGGGCGCGCCGGTCACGCGCTAGCCGACTTGCGCCAGCCCAGGACGCAGAGCGCCAGCATCGCCAGGTTCGAGACGAAATCCAACGCCAGCCAGCTGTTGAACATCGGCGTGACGAATACGAACCAGTAGTTGAACCAGAAGAACGGCAGGAGCGCGATCGCGTAGACGAGGAAGGTCGTCCGCGTGAACCGGCTGAAGTAGGCGAACAGCCCCGACAGCACCGCCTGGGCGCCGAAGCAGCCGATCAGCAGGGCGGAGGTCTCGCTGTTGTGCTGATAGGCCGGCTGCAGGGTGAGCTTCTCGACCATGCTGGGGAAGAACAGGCACCAGCCGCCCAGCCCCAGGAACGGGACTGAGATCAGGCGCTGGATCAGGAGGGGCGTCACGGGAGGCTCCGGAAGAAGGGGGAGGCGCCGCCCGTGGGCGACGCCTCCGGTCAAGCTTAGGCCTTCGGCAGGGTTTTGGTCATGTCGGCGACCACGGCGTTGATCTTCGCCTGGGTTATGTCCTTCTCGGTCACCTTCTTCTTCGAGGCGGCGCGCCAGACCAGTCGGCCGGTGTCGCGCTCGATGATGTCGATGACGAGCGTGCCCTCGGCGTACTGCTTGATGTCGATGGCCGAGCCGTAGCCGCGGACGCAGCCGCGGAAGCCGCAGACCGAGCCCGAATTGGGCGTCGAGTCGACCTTCACCTTGTTGGCGACGGCGACGTGGTAGGTGACCAGGTAGCGGGCGTCGGCGCGGCTGGAACGGCGCAGGCCGTGGCTGGCCATGGAGGCCTCGACGGCGCGGGTCGTCCGCTCCTGGACGATATCGTTGGCCACGCGCGGGTCGGGCGAGCTGGTCGTGAACGGCGCCCAGGCCCAGGTCGAGCCGGGGGCGATGGTGGCCGCGGCGGACTCCATCACCACGACCTTGCCGGCGGGACCGGCCTCGGCGGCGGCGCCGGCGAAGGCGACCGCGAGGCCCAGGGCGGCGGCGGAGTTGATCAGATACTTCGGCATTGGGATTCTCTCTTGGTTTCGGGGAGGTTGGAACGCGGGGGTACTGGGCCCGTCAGTGACCGAGGGAGGCCTCGGCGAGACGGGCGGGTTTCGGGGCCAGCCAGATGGCGAGGCCTGCGAAGAGGAAGAGGATCGCGGAGGTCCCCATCAGCTGGTTGGTCGCCAGCATCACGGCTTGGCCCTGGACGATCCCGGTGAGGTTCGAGAGCGCCTGGTCGGCGGTCAGCCCGCCGGCGGCGACCATGCGGTCCATGGCGGCCTGGGCGCCGTTCAGCGTGCCCGACAGCTGGTCCTGCTTCTGCTGGGCGCCGTCCTCCCAGGCCGTGTTGACCATGGAGGTGGCGAAGGCGCCCGAGACAGTGCGGATGAAGTTCATCAGACCTGCGCCCGCTGCGGTCTCGTCCTCGTCGATCGAGGAGAGCGCCAGCGTGTTGAGCGGCAGGAAGAAGAAGGGCATGCCGGCGCCCATCAGGAACATCAGGCCTGCGACCCAGCCGAAGGTGATCGACGACGTGCCGGCGGCGCGGAACAGGCAGATGGCCGCCAGCCACACCAGGCCGCCGCAGACCAGAGCCCGGACGTCCACCCGGTTGACCAGCTTGGCGACGATGGGCGCGGCGATAATCGCGAAGATGCCCAAGGTGGAACACGCCATCCCGGCCTGGGTGGCCGTGTAGCCCATGGACGCCTGCAGCCAGTTCGGCGTCAGGACATTGGCCGCCATGAAGGCCCCGTAGCCCAGCGCCATGGTGAGCGCGCAGACCGCGTAGCCTGGCCTGCGGAAGACCCGGAGCGAGACGATGGGGTTCTTCTCGGTCAGCTCCCAGATCAGGAAGGCGAAGAAGCCGAGGACCGCGACAACGCCCAGCGTGACGATCATCGGCGAGGCGAACCACTCGTGTTCCTTGCCGAGGTCGAGGATCAGCTGCAGCGCGCCGACCCAGACGACCAGCAGGCCCAGGCCCACGTAGTCGACCTTGGCGGCCTTCTGGAGCTCGGTCTCCTTCGACTTCAGCATGCCGAACACGATTGGCGCGGCGATCAGCGCGATGGGCACGTTGACCCAGAAGATCGAGGGCCAACCGAAGTTGTCGCAGAGGTAGCCGCCCAGGATCGGACCGGCGACCGGCGCGGTCAGGGTGGTGACGACCCACAGCGCCATGGCGGCGGGGAGCTGCTTCTTCGGGAAGATGTGCATTAGCAGCGTCTGCGACAGCGGCAGCAGGGGGCCGCCGAACAGGCCCTGCAGGACGCGGAACAGCACCAGCAGGCCCAGGCTCGGCGCGAGCCCGCAGAGGGCCGAGCAGATGCCGAAACCCACCATGGAGGTGGCGAAGACCCGCACCGCGCCGAAACGACCGGCGAGCCAGCCGGTCAGCGGCACGCTGATGGCCTCGGCCACGGCGTAGGAGGTGATGACCCAGGCGCCCTGACTGGCCGAGACCCCTAGGTCGCCCGAGATGTTCTGGATGGAGACGTTGGCGATGGTCGTGTCCAGCACCGCCAGGAAGTTGGCCGTGGCGAGCAGGATCCCGATCATCCAGATCGACGCGGAGCCCTTGGCGGGCTGGGCGTCGGCAGTGATGGCGGACATGGCGGAGCGCCTTGTTGGGGGTGAGGTCGGTGCGCTGGATCGGGCGCGGCTACGAGAGCTTGATCTTGGCTTCCATCGAGAGGCCGACGCGCAGCGGGTGCGCCTTCAGCTCCTGGGGGTCGAGGCGGATGCGGACGGGGACCCGCTGGACCACCTTGATCCAGTTGCCGGTGGCGTTCTGGGCGGGGATCAGGGCGAAGGCCGAGCCGGTGCCGCCGGACATGCCGACGACCACGCCGTGGAACTTCACCTTGTCGCCGTAGAGGTCGCTGACGAGCTCCACCTTCTGGCCGGCCTTCACCTTGGCGAGCTGGCCTTCTTTGAAGTTGGCGTCGACGTAGGCTTCCTGCACCGGCACGACGGTCATCAGGTTGGCGCCCGGCTGGATGCGCTGGCCCACCTGGACCTGGCGGCCGGTGACCACGCCCGCGACCGGCGCGCGGATGACCGTGCGCTCGAGTTGCAGGCGGGCCTTCTCGTAGCGGGCGCGGGCGGCGACCACTTCCGGGTTGTTCGCGACGCCGGCGCCGGCGGTCAGCACCTGGTTGGCGTCGAGCGCGCCGACGGCGGCCGAGCGGTTGGCCAGCGCCTGGGCCTCGGAAGCCTTCGCCGTGGCGAACGCGGCCTCGGCCTGCTTCAGGGCGTTCAGGCTCTTGGTGAACTCCTCGCCGGAGATCGCGCCGGTCTCCTCAAGCGCGTTCCGGCGAGCGTACTCCTGCCGGGCGCGCTCCAGGTCGGCCGCGGCCGCCTGCGTCTGGGCGCGGGCGCGGACCTGGTCGGCGCCGCGGGCGGAGATCTGGGCCGAGAGCTGGCGGTCGTTGGCCATCCAGCCCTGCACGCGGCGCTCTGCCTGGGCGAGCGCCGCCGCGGCTTCGGCGAGCTGCAGGCGCGCGTCGGCGTCGTCGAGGATGACCAGCACCTGGCCCTTCTGGACCGACTGGGTATTGGCCGCGAGCACCTGGGCGACCGCGCCTTCGACGCGCGGCGTCACCTGGGCCGAGTCGGAGCCGACGTAGGCGTTGTCGGTGGTCGCGTAGCCGCCGGCGCCGAAGACGGCGTAGGCGGCCCAGCCGATGCCGACCTTCAGGGCGACGCCGCCCAGCAGCAGGAAGAGCTTCTTCCGCTTCTTGAGCAGCGCGCTGGCCTTGGAGTCCTCGGCGTCGGCGGTCGGGGTCTCGACCTGGAAGTCGGCGGGCGAGAGGGGCTTGTTCATCGGGAGGCTCTTTCGGGTTCGGGGAGGATCAGGATTTCGGATTGGGCTCGCGGAAGCCGCCGCCCAGGGCCTTGACCAGGGCGATGTCGACCGAGAAGGCGCGGGTCTCGAGGTCGGCCTGCGAGCGCCGGGCGGCGATCACGGCGTCCTCGGCTGAGAGCACGTCGAGGTAGGTGGCGAGGCCGCCGCGATAGCGGGTGAGCGTCAGGCTGTAGGCGTCCTCGGCGGCGGCCAGGGCCTCGCGAACGCGCAGCGCCCGGGGTTCCAGCGCCGCCGCCATGACGGCCGCGTCGGCCACTTCGTTCAGCGCCCGGATCAGGGTCGCGTCGTAGGCCGCCACGGCCATGTCGTAGTCGGCGCGTGCGCCCTTGTAGGCGCCGCGTAGCGCACCACCGGTGAAGATCGGCAGGCTGACCGCCGGGCCCATCGAGCCGTAGGTCGAAGCTCCGTCGGTGAGTTGGGCGAGGCCGAGCGACTGCACGCCGATCAGCGCCGAGAGCCGGACGCTGGGGTAGAAGTCGGCCTTGGCGACCTTGATCCGCTTGGCCGCGGCCTCGGTGCGCAGGCGCGCGGCCACCACGTCGGGCCGGCGGCCCATCAGCTCGGCGCCCAGGTCCGCGGGCAGACCGAAGCGCCAGGTCATGGCCAGCGTCGGGGCCGTGATCCGCAACGAGCGCGCCGGGCCCGCGCCGGTGAGAGCGGCCAGCCGGTTGCGGCCAATGGCCAGGCCCTCGGCGGCGGCGCCCAGATCGCTCATGGCCTGGGCGCGGTTGGCGGTGGCGCGCTTCACGGCGGCCAGGGTCTCGAGACCCTGGGCGTGGCGCTGGGTCATCAGCTCTTCGGTCTCGTTGCGCGCCTTCAGCGCCTGGGCGGCGGCGGCCGCGTCGGCGTGCAGCCCGGCGAGTTCGGCGTAGGCCGAGGCCACCGCCGTCGAGAGCACGAGCCGCGCATTGGCCGCGTCGGCGCGGGTCGCCTCGGCTTCGGATGTGGCCGCGGCTAGGGAGGCGCGGGTCTTGCCCCAGAGGTCGAGCTCGGTGGAGAGCTGCAGCGCTCCCTGGGCAGCGGTGTTCCAGCCGTCGGGAATGATGCCTTCCGGCAGGCCCTCGGCCTGGCTGCGGCGGGTGCGAGTGGCCTGGCCCTGGGCGGTCAGCGACGGATAGCGCGCGGCGCCGGCCTGCTGGGCGATGGCGTCGGCCTTGCGGATGCGGGCGGCGGCGGTGGCCATGTCGGGCGAGCCGGCCAGCGCCTCCTCGATCAACTGGGTCAGCTGCGGGTCTTTGTAGGCGGCCCACCAGGCGTCAGCCGGCCACTCGGCCTGCGGCAGCTCGATCGCGGGCGGCGCGAACGTCTTGACCTGGGGCTTGGGGCCCAGGTCGGGAACGGTGGCGCAGGCGGCCAGGCTGAGCGCGGCGCACGCGCCGAGAAGGACGGCGCGCAGGCTGCGCGCCGCCGGACGGGAGGGGGTCATGGCGGTCTCTTTCGGGGGAGGATCAGGCGCGGCGCCGGAGGCCCGGCGCCGTGGGGGGTCAGTGCGGCGTGATCAGGATTTCGAGCGCCGCGTCGCGGGCATGGGCGCCCGCTACGCTGTCCGGCAGACCCAGCGCCCGGAGCAGGCCGAAGGCGAGCTCGCGGGTGATGAGCGGCGTGGCCGGGTCGGGGCCGCAGTCGAGGGCGCGCTGCAGGGCGATCTCCACGACGCCCAGGGCCGCCAGCTCGGCGGTTTCGAGGTCGCGGGCCTTGAACGCGCCCAGGGCCCAGCCCTCGGTCACGTCGAGGCGGACGCGCCGCGCCACGCCCGACACGGCGAAGCGCCGGGCCAGCACGCGGGCCTCGACCGGATGGTCAAGTGCGTAGCGCACCAGCACGCAGAGTGTCCGCGCCACGCGGGCGCCCGGCCCTTCGACGTGGGCATTGGCCTCGACCACGCGGGCCTCTGCCGTCGCATCGGAAAGGGGGGCCGCCCACGCCGGGGAGGGGGCGTGGGCGGCGGGCTCGCAGCGCTCGGGGGGAAGCGCCTGCGGCGCCGGACGGGCGGCGGTCTGGGCCGGCCGTTGGGGGGAGTGCGCGGGCCAGCGCGGCTCCGTCCGGGGTTCCAGAAGTTCGGTGGTCATGTCGCTCTCGGGGGGAAGTTCGATCTGACTGATTGGTCATAAATAGACGAAATAGTCAGATAACGCAAGAGCGCGAACCCAGGTTTTCGGACTAAATTTCCGTAATTTTCGGACTCAAGCCCCGCTGGGCAGGCCCCCCGCGACGGCCATCATCAGCTGGGCGCAGGCCTCGCCCGAGTTCTGGTTCTGGCCGGTGACCAGACGGCCGTCGGCGACCACGTGGGTGGCCAGGATCTCCAGCTTCCGCGTGCGAGACTCGAAGACGGCGCCGGCCGCCCGCAGCTCGCGCTCGGGGTGCGTCGGCGTGGCGGTGATCCGCAGCTGCCGCACCTGGCGGTCGGTGACGGCGGTGACCTTGCGGCCCCGCACCAACGGCTGGCCGGTTTCGTCAAGCGCCAGCAGCAGGCCCAGCGGCCCGTGGCACACGCCGCCGACGACGCGGCCGGCCGCCCAGGCGCGGGAGATCCCTTCCCCCAGGACGGACGAGGTTCCGAGGTCGTACGCCGCGCCCCAGCCGCCGGCCAGGAAGACGATGTCGTAGGCCTCGAACGCCAGCGCGCCGACCGAGCGGCTGCGGACGACTTTGGCCTGGAAGGCGGCGTCCCGGCGGGCGCGGCGATCGGAGCCGCGACGCCCCAGCGGAACGACATCGGATCGAACGGCACCTCACCGCCGTCGATCGAAGCGACGTCGACCGTCATGCCGGCGTCGTCGAAGGCGTAGTAGGGGCCGGTGAGCTCTGACGAGAATACGCCGGTGTGGCGGCCGGCATCGCCGAGCGTCGCGTGGCTGGTAGTGACGATCAGCGCCCGGGCCCCGGCGGGCATCCGGTAGACGGGGCCGCGGTAGGGGCGATGCAGGCCCGCGGCGCGGGCGGCGGCGGGAACGAGCGCAAAGGCGCCTGCGCCGAGCGCAAGGGCGCCGGCGGCGGTTTCGAGGAGCATGGGGGAAGTCCTTTGGGGGAACGCGAGCGTCCCGACCCGCGGGGGCGGGCCGGGACGACGCAGGGTCTAGGGTTCAGGCGATCAGGGGAGGCGCATCACCGGCTGCACGCGGCCGATGCGGAAGTCGCGGGAGCCGACGGGCAGGGTGTAGAGGCTGCCGTCCTCGGCCAGGTCCCACTCGCCGCGGCGGGCGCCATCGAGGCCACGGGTGAAGATCCGCCGGGCCATGAAGTTATCCGGCGACGGGATCAGGTGGTAGAGCACGAGCAGCTTCACGCCCGCCTTGTTCGCCACGTCGGCGGCCTCATCCGGCGCGATGTGGTAGCTCTGGATGTCCGCCATGATGTGGGCGATGCGGTCGCGGCCGGCGGCGCGCGCCGTACGCTCCATGGTGCGGACCATGTCGCGGTTCAGCGCCTCGGAAAACAGGATGTCTGCGCCGCGCGAGCCGGCGATCAGGCGCGGGTCGGTGGTGGTGTCGCCGGTAACCACGACCGAGCGGCCCTTGTATTCGAAGCGGTAGGCGTAGGCCGGCGCCACTGGGGCGTGGTTCGTCTCTATGGCGGTGATCTTGAGCTGGCCGTCGTCGTGGACGACCGCCGTGCGCGGGCCGGTCGCCGGCATCGCGACCGGGTGGCCGACCATGGTGGCGGTCGCCGGCGGCAGCAACGCGGCGGTATGGTGCGCCGTGCGGTAGGTCTCGTCCTGGGCGTAGGCGGCGTTGAAGCCGGCCACGACCTGCTCGACGCCCGGACCGCCGTAGACCGCGAGCTGGGCAGGACGGCCCGCGACCCAGGTCTGCAGGTTCAGCTCGTCCAGATCGCCGATGTGGTCGGAGTGGAAGTGGGTGATCAGCACGCCCGCCACGCGGTCGAGCGGAATGCCCCACTGCATGAGGTTTTCGGTCGACTCTGGACCGCTGTCGACGATCCACATCTTGCCGCCGGCGATGACCGCCACGCACGCCTTGGCGCGCTTGGGGCTGGGCAGCGGCGAGGACGTGCCGCAGAGCGCCACACGCAGGGCGTCGTCCTTCAGGAGGGCGGCGTTGTTGCGCTGGATCGCGGCCTCGGAGGCGCGGGCGAACAGTCGGTCCTGGACCGCCGGCGTGTGGCCGGCGATGGCCACGAGGCCGCCGATGGCGAGCAGAACGGCCGCGACGGCCGCCAGCGTCTTCAGGAATTTCGGCGGCGCCTCGTCAGGCCACAGCTTGAGGGTGCGGACGTGCGCGGCCAGGACAGCGACGCCGACGATCTCGATGGCCAGCATGCCGGCCAGGCCGGCGAGCTCGCCGCTGGTCGCCCAGCCGATCAGCCGGCCGACGACGATGGCCGACAGCATCAGCGCCGCGGCGATCAGCAGCGAGCGCCGCCTGGTCTGCACGCCCACGAAGCACAGACCGGCGAGGGTGAGGAAGAGGCCGCCGAGGTCGGCGCGGATGGTGGAGAGGCCGGAGATGCCCAGGCCTTCGACGTTGAAGCGCTGGGCCAGCAGGGCGGGAGCGGCCCAGAAGCCAAGGCCGACGACGGCGAACAGCGCCGCGTAGACCGTGACGAGGACACGGGTGATCTTGCTCATGGGGTGGTCCTGGAAGTGTGGTGGGGATCAGCCGGCTGGGGAGGGTCCGGCGAAGATGTCGGCGGCGGCCTTTGCGGCGATCGCCTTGGCGGAAGCGGACTCGAGGCCGAGGCCCCGCAGCATCCCGAATACGAGCTCTCGGGCGAGGTTTTGCGCCTCGTCGCGACGGCCGCCCATCTCGAGGATGCGGGCCGTCAGGATCTGGGCGACGCCGACGGTGAGGAGGACGCCGGCCTCGACCGACAGCCCGCTGAAGCGGCCACCGGTGATGCCCGCATGCACCTCGGCGCGGACACCGCGGTTCATCGGGAAATCGGGGATGCCCGCGCCGTGAAACAGGCGCAGCATGGCGCCGACGCCGACTGGGTTTTCCACGGCCGAGCGGGCGAACGCGCAGAGTGCGCGGGCAACGCGTTCGGCCGGATCATCGACGCCGACGGACAAGGTCGCCGCCATCTCCTCGATCGAGGTGCGCGCGACGTCGGAGAGTTCCCGGGCCAGCGCCTCCTTGTCGGGGAAGTGGTTGTAGAAACTGCCCTTGGCGACCTCGGCGGCGGCCACGATGTCGTCGATGCTCACGCCGTCCACCGAGCGTTCGGCGAACAGCTTCTGGCCGGCGCGCAGCAGGGCGGCGCGGGTGCGCACGCGGCGGCGGTCCATGCGTTCGGTCTTGGGCTCGGTCATGATAGCGTTCTTCGTTGACTACATCGTCAATGTTGGACAAAAAAGTCAGAAACGCAAGAGCCGCCGAACGGAGTTTTGTCGATGACGCTCGAGGTCGAGGTCTTCTGGTCCTTCCGCAGCCCCTATTCGTACCTGGCCACGCCCCGGCTCGCGGACATGGCGGCGCGCTATGACGTGGAGCTGAAGGTGCGGCCGGTCTATCCGCTGGCCGTGCGGGTCGACGGGTTCTTCGAACGGCAGGACCCGCGCTGGCCGATGTACGTGGTGCGCGACGCGTTCCGCGAGGCGCAGAAGCTGGGAATGCCGTTCGGCCCGCCGCGGCCGGATCCGATCGTCATGAACATGGCGACGCGCGAAATCCCGAAAGAGCAGCCCTACATCCGCCGGCTCACCCACCTGGGCCAGGCGGCGGCGGAGTGCGGGCGCGGCGTGCCGTTCATCTGCGAGATCAGCCGCACCATCTGGGGCGGCGACACGCCGGGCTGGGACCAAGGCGACCACCTGGCCAGGGCGGCGGAGCGGGCGGGCCTGGACCTGGCCGAGCTGGACGCGGCCATCGTCACCGACGCCGAGCGGCTGGAGGCGGCGATCCAGGCCAGCCACACGCGCATGGAGCAGGTGGGGCACTGGGGCGTGCCAACCTTCGTCTTCCAGGACGAGCCGTTCTTCGGTCAGGACCGGATCGAGACCCTGATCTGGCGGCTCCGGCAGCACGGGCTGGCCGAGCGCTGAGCTACCCCAGCATCGGCGCCATGCCGGGCTCGGCCTTGGCCATGGCCGCCTGGTAGGCTGGCCGCGCGCCGATCCGGGCCAGGTAGGCCTTGAGGTGCGGGTAGCCGTCGATCGAGAGGCCGCGGAACGCCCGACTGGTGGTGAGGCAGTAGACCATCATGATGTCGGCGGTGGTCAGGTTCCGGCCGCCGAAGTAGGGCGTCTCGCCCAGGCGCTTCTCCACCATCTCCCAACCGCGCCGGCTGCGGTCGTTCACGAACACCGAGGCGGGGTTCGCGTCGCCCCCGCCGCCCGCCAGCACCAGGTGCATCATCAGCGTGGTCATGAAGGTGCCGTTCGACCAGTGGAACCAGAACAGGTGGTCGGCGAAGTCGGGGTCGTCCGGCCCGGGCGACAGCCGGCCGTCGCCGTACTTGGCGCAGATGTAGTCGCAGATGGCGCCGCTCTCGCCCAGCACGAGGTCGCCGTCGGTGATCACCGGGGCGATGCCCATCGGGTGCAGCGCCTTGTATTCGTCCGGCGCCAGACGGTTGTCGGCGCGGCGGTCGTAGCGCTTGAGCTCGTAGTCGATCCCCAGCTCCTCGCAGAGCCAGACGATGCGCTCGGATTGCGAGATCCCCAGGTGATGAACGGTCAGCATGTCGGCGCCCCGTGCTCAAGGCCGCCGACGCTAGGCCATCGCCGTTCCGGCGGCCAGGGTCACGCCGCGGCAGGGACCAGGCGCGCCGGCAACCTCGCGAAGCCCTGCAGGACGTTGTTCCAGGCCGGCGTCGGGCGGTCGGTCTCGATGCGCTCGACCCGTTGCACCAGGGTTGCGAGCAGAATCTCCATTTCCAGCCGCGCAAGGTGCATCCCCACGCAGGTGTGCGTGCCGTGGCCCCAGCCGACGTGGTCGCGCGGGTTTCGGGCCACGTCGAAGCGGTCGGGGTCGCGGTACTTGTCCGGGTCGCGGTTGGCCGAGGCGAAGAGGATCAGCGCCCGGTCGCCGGCGGGGATGGCCGCGCCGTCCAGCTCGAACGGCTTGGCTGCGTAGCGGGTGAAGCCGCGGATCGGCGAGCCCATGCGCACCGCCTCGTTCACGACGCCCGGGATGAGCGATGGGTCGGCGCGGACCGCGTCATAGGCGCCCGGCGTCGTGGCCAGCCGCCACAGCATCTGGCCGGTGGCGAGGATCGTGGTGTCCAGCGCCGGGGCCACGTAGTCGATGATCATCGCGCGAGCTTCGGTGCGGCTGATGTCGCCGCGGTCGGCGGCGTCGAACAGGCGATCGGCCCATCCGCCGGGGGTCACGCCCTGGCGGTCGAGGTTGCGGACGTAACGGCCCAGCCCCTGCATCACCGGCACGGCGGCGAGGCCTCGCAGGTTCATCACGCCCAGTGAGTTGAAGGCCGCGGCCGCCCACTTGAGCATGCGGGCCCGGGCCCAGGCGTCCAGGCCCACCAGCTCGGCCACGATGGTCACCGGCAGGTGGGCGGCGAAGGTCGACATGGCCTCGAAGGTGCGGCCATCGGCCAGCCCGTCGACCAGGTTCGCGGCCTCGGCCTCGAGCCGCGGTCGCAGGTCCTTGAGCGGCGCGGGCGTCAGCGGCTGGATCAGGGTGAGGCGGCGCCGGTCGTGGGCCTCGCCGTCGCTGGTGAGCGTCACCGGCGAGGACAGCCTGTTGACGGTGTCGTTGGCCGCGACGCCGCGGCCGCTGACCAGCACGTCGGCGGCGCGCAGGGCCGCGCGGACGTCGTCGTAGCGCGCGATCGCCCACATCCGGCGCTTCGGCATCCAGACGGCGGGGGCCATGGCGCGCAGGCGCTCGTACAGCGGATAGGGGTCGCGCAGGGCGGCGCGGGCGTAGAGGTCGCCCTGGAAGACGGCAGGCATCACGGCCTCGTGTGACGAAACGGTCAATACACTGCTTGACACATCACGCGACCTTCTCCAAGTGAAATGACCAAGTAGTCAATTCAGAGCCACGACATGAGCCTGATCAAGGTCGAAGACATCGCCTTCGTGCGCTTCCGGGCGCCGGACCTGGCCGAGATGGCCGGCTTCCTCGAGGATTTCGGACTGGTCCCCCAGACCGCGGGGGAAAAACTCTACGCCCGCGGCGCGGGGCCCGCGCCATTTCTGCATGTCACCGAACCGGGCGAGCCGGGCTTCGCCGGTGTGGGTCTGCGCGCGTCCTCACTTGCCGACCTGGAGGTGGTGGCGGAGGCGGAAGGCGTCAAGGTCGAGCCGCTCGACGCGCCGGGCGGCGGCCAGGTGGTGCGGCTCACCGATCCGGACGGACATGTTGTCGAGGTGGTGGCCGGCCAGGCGGCCGCGCCGGAGTTGGCTCTGCCGGCGCGGCCGCCCTGGAACTCCGCCGCCGGCCGGCCGCGGCAGCGGGCGGTGAAGCGCACCGGCGTAGGCGCGGCCCACGTGGTCCGCCTGGGCCACTGCGTGCTCAACGTCTCGAACTTCCGCGCCTCCGAGGCCTGGTACAAGGACCGCTTCGGCTTCATCACCTCGGACGAGATCGCGCTGTCGCCGGAGTTCTCCATCGGCGCCTTCCTGCGCTGCGACCGCGGCGACGTCCCCACCGACCATCACACGCTCTTCCTCGTGCAGGCGCCCAAGGGGCCCGGCTTCAACCACGCGGCGTTCGAAGTGGCCGACCTTGACGACCTGATGGCCGGCCACGACCGGCTGAAGGCCGCGGGCCGCACACCGGAGTGGGGCGTCGGCCGCCACGTCCTGGGCAGCCAGGTCTTCGACTACTGGCGCGACCCCTGGGGCCACACGCTCGAGCACTGGACGGACGGCGACCTGTTCACCGCCGCCGACGGCTCCAACACCGCCACCCTGCAGGACCTGCTGGCCGTCCAGTGGGGGCCGGCGCCGCCGCCGACCATGGCCTGAGAACGGATACCCCATGAAACTCGCCACCTTCACCGCGGGCGGCCCGCCCGAGATCGGCATCGTGCTGGACGGCAAGATCGTCTCGATCAGCCGCGCCGCGCCGTCCCTGGCCGTCAACATGATCGAGCTGATCGCGCGCTGGCCGATGGTCGAGCGCGAGGTCCGCGCCATCGGCGAGGCCGGCTCCGAGACGCTGGCCATGAGCGACCTGCGCCTGCTGGCCCCGATCCCGCGGCCGGGCAAGATCTTCGCCATCGGCCTGAACTACGCCGACCACATCGCCGAGAGCGGCATGGGCACGCC
>NZ_DASWTE010000281.1:0-3763 GCF_036402295.1 Phenylobacterium sp. | reverse complement strand
TACACCGGCCAGTTCTACGCGCTGTTCTTCCTGGAGCGCATGCTGAAGGTCGACGGGGCGCTGACGAACATCCTGGTCGCGGTGGCGCTTCTCCTGGGCACGCCGTTCTTCGTGGTGTTCGGCTGGCTCTCCGACAAGATCGGCCGCAAGCCGGTGATCCTGGTGGGCTGCCTGCTGGCGGCGCTGACCTACTTCCCGATCTTCAAGGCGCTGACGGTGGCGGCCAATCCAGACCTCGCGGCGGCGACGGCGCGGGCGCCGGTGGTCGTGGTCGCGCCGGCCGGGAACTGCTCGTTCCAGTTCGACCCGGTCGGCAAGACCGTCTTCTCCAACGGCTGCGACATCGCCAAGTCGGTCCTCGCCGGCGCCGGCGTCAGCTACGACAACGTCGTCGCGCCGGCCGGCAGCTCCGCGACGATCGTTCGCGTGGGCGAGGTCGAGGTGGCGTCGCTCGACACCAGCAGCGAGAAGGCCGCCGCCGAGAAGGTGGCGTTCACCGAGCGCCTGACGCCGGTGCTCAAGGCCGCCGGCTACCCGCCCAAGGCCGACTCCGCGAAGGTCAACAAGCCGGCGGTGGTGGGCCTGCTCTTCCTGCTCGTCCTCTACGTGACCATGGTCTACGGCCCGATCGCGGCGGCGCTGGTGGAGATGTTCCCGGCGCGGATCCGCTACACCTCGATGTCGCTGCCCTACCACCTGGGCAACGGCTGGCTGGGCGGCTTCCTGCCCACGACGGCCTTTGCCATGGTGGCCGCTACGGGCAACATCTACTTCGGCCTCTGGTACCCGATCGCGGTGGCGGCGTTCACGGCCATCGTGGGCTTCCTCTTCGTCAAGGAGATGAAGGGCAACCCGATCGAGGATTAGCGCGCCTACTTCGCCGCCGTGGCGGTCCAGTCGGACTTGCCGCCCTTGTCCTCGAGGAAGGTGAGCGCGGTCTGGCTCAGCTCCGGCGCCAGGAAGATGTCGTAGTGGGTGCGGCCGGGCAGGATGGCCAGGCGGTTCTTAGACATGCCCTCGCGCATCCAGCCGCCGTCCTTCTGGCCGCCGCCCAGCAGCTGGAAGAACTTCACCTCGTGCTCGGGCCGGTACATGTCGGCGTCGCCGAACACGAGCAGCGTCGGCATGGTCAGCTTCGCGACGTCGGTCGAGAAGTCGTAGGGCTTGCGCATGTAGTCGCCGATGACGTCCAGCAGCTTGGGGAAGTCCTGCGGCCGCGGGGCCACGGCCACGTAGCCCTGGTACATCGGCGTGTTCTTCATGAACTCCGCCGCCGCCGCGCCCACCTGGGCCTGCTGCTTCAGCATGTCGGCATAGAAGCCATCCCGTGCGAAGCCGGCCGAGACCAGCACCAGCCGGTTCACCCGCTCCGGGTGCTGGGCGGCGAGCTGGAAGGCGACGCCGCCGCCCATCGAGTAGCCCATGACGTCGACCTTGCCGTAGCCGAGCTCTTTCAGGACCGCGTCCATGTCGGCGCCCATGCCTTCGAGACTGAAGGGCCGGTCGGTGAGGGCGGTGCGGCCATGGCCGTAGAGGTCGACGGCGATGATCCGATGCCTGGCGGTGAGCGTCGGGTAGAGCGGGCCGAACATGTCGGTCGAGCCCAGGCCGCCATGCAGCAGCAGCAGCGGCGCGCCTTCCCCACGGATCTCGTAGTAATAGCGGATCCCGTTCGCCTCGACGTAGCCGCTCTTCGAGGGCTTGGCGGCGACCGCAGCGGCTGGCGTGGCGGCCTCGGTCACGGCGGGAATGGCGACGCCCACCAGGGCGGCGCCGATCAGCAGCGAACGCATCAGCTTGAACATGTCGTCTCTCCGGTCGGTCCTGGTGGCCGCGCTTGGCCGCTTCGTACCCCAAGGACGCGTCAGTTCCGGTCGTGCCGACACGCGGGCTCAGGAAATCTTCGCGCGTTGAACCAGTCGTGCGGATGGGTCGTTATGGCCGGGGAAGCTGGGCCTTGGAGACCCCGATGAAGACCGCCGTCCTGCTGTTCGCCGCCGCCGCGCTCGCGTTCGCCGCGCCTGCCGCCCAGGCGGATCCGAAGAAGCCGCATCCGCACGGCGCGCCGCCCGGCCAGGTCAAGAAGATGTGGCGCAAGGGCGAGCGGCTGCCTTCGACCTACTACACCAGCACGCGCTACATCGTCGTCGAGCCCGCTCGCTATCGCCTCGCGCCGCCGCCGGTCGGCTACCGCTGGGTGCTGGTCGACGGCGACGCCTATCTCGTCCGCCGCGACAACGGCCTGGTGGCCGAACTGGTGGCCGACGCGGTCTCGCGCCTGCTGCGCTAAGCTCAGCCGAACCAGCCGTGACGGGCGAGGGGGATCTCGGCGATCTCCTTGATCACCTCGCCGTGGCGCCGCTCGACGGTCAGCGTCTCGATGTGGCCCGAGATGTCGAGGCCGCCCTGGTTGAGCGCCTGGGCGACCTTGCGGGCCTGGGTGCGGTCGGCGCTGGTCGCCACGGTGATGTGCGGCAGGTAGGGCGACTCGGGGCGGATGGCGGCCTCGATCGGGCCCTCGTGCAGCGCCTCGTGCAGCCGCAGGATCGCGCCGAAGCCCTCGTCCGGGATCAGGAACACGTGGAAGCGGGCGACGCTCGTCTCGGGCACGACCAGCGCCGAGCGCAGGCGGAAGCGGATGCGCGGGATGTCGTGGGCGTTCTTCGCGATGCGGTCGGCGAAGGCCCGCGGCTCCATGTCGACGCCCGGGAACACCAGCGTGAGTTAGGGCGGACCGCGGCTGCCGGCGCGGCGCGAGCGGATGTCGGTCAGCCAGGCCAGGTCGGCCTTCTCGAAGTGCGGCCGGGCGATGACTTCGAGGGATTCCATCGCCCGTCCTCGGCGCTCCGCCCTACTCGGCGGCGACCTGGGTGATGCCGATCTTGGGGGCGAGCTCGCCGGCGGCGTAGCGCTTGGCCATGGCCGACAGCGGGATCGGCTTGATCTTCGAGGCCCAGCCGTTGGTCCCGAACTCCTCGAAGCGCTGGACGCAGACCGCGCGCATGGCTTCCTTGGCGGGCTTCAGGTAGCTGCGCGGATCGAACTCGCCCGGCTTCTCGGCGAACACCTTCCGGATGGCGCCGGTGATGGCCATGCGGTTGTCGGTGTCGATGTTGATCTTGCGCACGCCGTGCTTGATGCCGCGCTGGATCTCTTCCACGGGCACGCCCCAGGTCTGGGGCATCTCGCCGCCGTACTTGTTGATGACGTCCTGGAGTTCCTGAGGAACCGAGCTGGAGCCGTGCATCACCAGGTGGGTGTTGGGCAGGCGGCGGTGGATCTCCTCGATCACGTGCATCGCCAGGACGTCGCCGTCGGGCTTACGCGTGAACTTGTAGGCGCCGTGGCTGGTGCCCATGGCGATGGCGAGCGCGTCGACCTCGGTGGCCTTCACGAACTCGACGGCCTGGTCGGGGTCGGTCAGGAGCTGGTCGTGGCCGAGCTTGCCCTCGAAGCCGTGGCCGTCTTCCTTGTCGCCCATGCCGGTCTCGAGGCTGCCCAGCACGCCGAGCTCGCCTTCGACCGACGCGCCGACCCAGTGGGCCATGTCCACGACATTGCGCGTGACCTTGACGTTGTAGTCGTAGTCGGCGGGCGTCTTGCCGTCGGCCTTCAGCGAGCCGTCCATCATCACCGAGGTGAAGCCGTACTGGATCGCGGTGGCGCAGGTGGCCTCGTTGTTCCCGTGGTCCTGGTGCATGCAGATCGGGATGTGCGGATACATCTCGGCCATCGCGTCGATCAGGTGCTTCAGCACGATGTC
>NZ_DASWTE010000280.1:0-13620 GCF_036402295.1 Phenylobacterium sp. | reverse complement strand
CGCCTTGTCCACCTCCGCCTCGCTGGCGAACTGGACGCGCGCCTGCACCTCGCCGGTGTTGGGGTTGAAGACATCGCCGTAGCGGCCCGAAGCGCCCGCAAACGCGGCGCCGTCGATGAAGTGGGTGATCTCACGCATGGGAGGGGACTACGTGCGCGCTGCGCCGTAGGGAATGCAAATTTATAGCTTCTCGAGTTGCAAAATCGCAGTACTCAAGGCGCATGCTCGATTGGGACGATCTGCGGGTGTTCCTCACCTGCGCGCGAACCGGGTCCTTCAAGGAGGGCGCGGCGCGGCTGCGCATCGACCCCACCACCGTGGCGCGGCGCGTGCAGCGCCTGGAGGACGAGTTGCGCATCACACTCTTCGTCCGCTCGCCTCGCGGCCTGCAGCTGACCGCCGCCGGCGCCGAGCTGCTCGAGGCCAGCCAGGGCGTGGAGACCGCCGTCGATCGGCTGGGCGTCGCCGACACCTTCACCGCCGCCACCGGCGTCGTCCGCCTGAGTGCGTCCGAGGGCTTCGGGGGGCACGTGCTGGCGCCTGCGGTTCCGGCGCTCCTCGACAGCCGCCCCGGCCTGCGCCTGGAACTGGTGGCCACGGCCGGCTTCCTCTCGGCCTCCAGCCGCGAAGCCGACATCGCCGTCACCCTGGCGCCGCCGACCTCCTCGCGCCTGGCTGTCCAGCGGCTGACCGACTACCAGCTGGGCCTCTACGGCGCGCCGTCCTACCTCGCCGCCGCCGGACGGCCCGAGCAGGTCGAAGACCTCAAATCCCACCACCTTGTCGGCTACATCGACGACCTGCTCTATGCAGCCGAGCTGCGCTACCTCAGCGACATCCACCCGGATCTCAAGGTCCGCGTGACCAGCTCGTCGATCCGCGCCCAACTGGAGCTGGCGGTGGCCGGCGCGGGCCTCTGCGTGCTGCCGCACTTCATGGCGGCAGCGAGCCCCGGCCTGGAGCCGGTCCTCCCCGAGACCGTCCAGCTCACCCGCACCTTCTGGATCTCGACGCACCGCGACGTGCAGGAGAGCCGTAGGATCCGCGTCGTCCGCGACTGGCTAGCCGACACGGTCGCCGCCCAACGGGATCGCCTGATGCCATCCCCCTGGATTGGCGTCGGCCATTCATTATAATCATCCTCATCAATAGAGCGGATCGCCAAGCCCGCCATCCCGGAAGCCAGGAGGATCCGCATGACCAGTGGCCGTTTCGAAGGGCGCGCGGCCGTCGTCACAGGGGCCGCACAGGGCATCGGCTATGCCGTCGCCGAGCGCCTCGCGGCCGAGGGCGCCCGGGTGCTGATGAGCGACATCGCGCCCGCCGTGGCCGACGCGGCCGCGCGGCTGGACCAGCCGCATGTCGTCGCCGACGTGGCCGACGCGGCCCAGGTCGCGGCGCTGTTCGAGACGGCCGACCGCGAACTGGGGTCGCTGGACATCCTGGTCAACAACGCGGGGGTCATCGGCCGGGCCACGAAGCTGCTGGACCTCGCCGAGGCCGACTTCGAGCGGGTCATGGCGATCAATGTGACCGCGGGCCTGCGCACCACCCAGGCCGCCGCGCGCCGGATGACGCCCCGCCGGTCGGGCGCCATCGTCAACCTGGCGTCCGTGGCCGCGATCATGGCCGGGGGCGACCAGATCCCCTACGCCGTCTCCAAGGCCGCGGTGAAGCAGCTGACCGCCATGACGGCGCTGTCCCTGGCGCCGTTCGGCATCCGCGTGAACGCCGTCGGACCGGGACCGGTGGAAACGCCTATGGTCGCGGCGGTGACCGGCGGCGGGCCCGAGGGGCTGCGACGGGTGCTCTCGCGCATTCCGATGGGTCGCCTTGGACGGCCCGAGGAGATCGCCGCCATCGTCGCCTTCCTGGCCAGCGACGACGCCTCCTACCTCACCGGCCAGACCCTGTTCGCCGACGGCGGCCGCCTGGCCCTGGGCTACTTCGCCGAGCCGCTGGCCGACGCATAGCCGCCGCGCACCAGGGGTCGCTGGCGATAGGTCGCAGTCCCGACTCGCCGCGGGGGCAGGGCGAGAGGCTCGTCCCGTCCCCTGCCGATGTGGGCCAGGATTCCGCCCGAGGTGTTGCGCGCATGGGCCTCCATGGATCGCCGCGCCCGCTCGGCGTCACCGGCGAGGATGGCCTCGGCGATCTCGTGGTGGTCGTGCCGCACCAGCCGCGCCGGCGCGGCGATGTCGGTCGCCGCCCAGTAGAGGTCGGCCACAACATAGGAGAGCACCTGCAGGATCAGGCCCAGCGCCGGATTGCCCGCCGCCCGCGCCACCGCATCGTGGAAGTCGATCGCATGGGTCGGAGTCACCGGCTCGTCGCTCTCGGCCTCGGCGGCGAAGGCGGCGAGTTCGTCGGTCACCTTCGCCCGATCCGGATTGGCCGCCGCGGCCGCCGCCAAAAGCGGCTCGGTGGCGGCCCAGGCGTCCATCAACTGGCCATAGGTGACGCCGGCCAGGCAGAGGAAGGCGGCCACCACGGCCGCCAGGTGCTCGGCGCTGGCCTCCTCGAGGATCGCGCCCGCCGCCGGCCCCGGCCGCACCGACACCAAGCCCGAGAGCTCCAGCATCCTGAGCGCCTCGCGCAACGGCGTCGCCCCGGCGCCGTAGCGGCGCATCATCTCGGCCTGCGACGGCAGCCGGTCGCCCGGCGCCAGCCCCTCGGCGGCTATGTCGCGCACGATGTCGAACAGCAGGCCCTGCGCCTTCTTGGCGGCCGTCGTCATCCCAGTTTCCGCGCCGAACCAGGGCGCGCCTCCCTTTTCTCGTTGCGCTCCAGACTACGTTATTCATGATGATGATCAATACGAACATTGGGATGGAAAACGATGCGCTACCGCAAGCTGGGAAGCAGTGACCTGATGGTCTCGGAGGTCACGCTGGGGACCTGGCTGAGCTATGGCGAAGGCGAGGTGCGCGCCCGTCACATCGCCTGTGTCCGGCGCGCCCTGGACCTGGGGATCAACCTCATCGACACGGCCAACGTCTACGGCTGGGGCGAGTCCGAGCGGCTGATCGCCGAGGCGTTGTTCGGCGTGCCGCGGGACCGTTATCTGCTGGCCACCAAGCTGTGGGGGCCGATGAGCGACACCGACCGCGGCCTGTCGCGCGCTCAGGTGTTCAAGCAAATCGACGGCTCGCTGCAGCGGCTGAGAACCGACTATGTCGATCTCTACCAGTGCCACCGCTACGACGAGGAGACGCCGCTGGAAGAGACCATGGCGGCGCTGAGCGACGTGGTCCGCCAGGGCAAGGTCCGCTTCCTGGGCTTCAGCGAATGGCCGCTCGACAAGGTGCGCGAGGCGGCCGCCCTGGCCGGGGTGGAACGGTTCGTCTCCAGCCAGCCGCAGTACTCGATGCTGTGGCGCGAGCCCGAGGCGGGCGTCTTCCCGCTCGGGCGGTCGCTGGGGTTCGGCCAACTGGCCTGGGCGCCGCTCGCACAAGGCGTCCTGGCCGGCCGCTATCCGCCCGGCTCCGCCTTCCCGGACGGCTGGCGTGGCGAGAGTCCGGCGATGAGCGTCCACCTACGCCGCTGGTTCAGCGCCCCAGTGCTGGCCGCGGCCCAGTCGCTGACGGCGCTGGCGGCGGAGGCCGGCCTGACGCCCGCCCAGTTCGCGGTCGCCTGGGTGCTCGACAACCCCGACGTCACGTCCGCCGTCGTCGGCGCCTCACGGCCGCAGCAGCTGGACGACACGGCCGCCGCCAGCGGCGCGGCGGTCGACCCTGCGCTCTTCCGCACGGCGGAGGCGCGGCTGTCTGCGGCGCTGGCCGAGGCGGAGGCCCTCCATGTCTGAGGCGTGGCTGGACCGGCTGAACAGCCGCGCCGAGATCACCGAGGTGGTGCTGCGCTACGTCCGCGCCATCGACCGCTGCGACGAGGCGCTGCTGCGCAGCTGCTTCCATGCGGACGCGCGCCATCGCCACGGAACCTTCGACGGCGCGTCCGCCGACTTCTGCGGTCATGCCATGGCCGTGTGCCGGGCGGTCGAGGCCACGCACCACCAGCTCGGGCCGGTCTCCATCGAACTGGTGGGCGAGACGGCGTTCGTGGAGACCTACTTCACCTCGCACCACCGCTTCGGCGCCGTCCCGCCGCCCGGCGGGCAGCCGCACGAGGACCGCTTCATGGGCGGGCGCTACGTCGACCGTTTCGAGCGCCGCCAGGGCGTGTGGAAGATCGCCGAGCGCCAGGGGATCAACGAGTGGCTGCGCTACGAGCCCGCCAGCGACCGCGGCTTCTGGTCGGGGCCGGCCGGACAGCGCGGCCGTCGCGACCGTGACGACCCGGTCTACCGGCGCTGAAACTCAGGCCGCCGCTTCGCTGCGGGCGCGCGCGAGTTCGTCCTTGAGCACGCGGCGCAACAGCTTGCCGGTCTCGTTGTAGGGCAGCTCGGCGCGGAACGTCCACGTCTCGGGCGTCTTGGTGGAGCGCAGCCGCGCCTTCACCCAGGCGGCCAGGTCGTCGGCGCCGGGCGCCTCGCCCCGCGTCACGACGAAGGCGGCGACCCGCTCGCCCCACTGCTCGTCGGGAGCGCCGACGACCGCCACGTCGGCGACGGCAGGATGCGCACGCAGCACCTCCTCGATCTCGCCCGGCGAGATGTTCTCGCCGCCGCGCACGATCACGTCATCGAGGCGGCCGTCCAGGAACAGGTAGCCCTCGGCGTCCAGCCACCCGGCGTCGCGGGTGGCGAACCAGCCGTCGGCGTCGGTCAGCTTGCGGCCGAGGTATTCCCCGGACACCTGCTCGCCGCGGACATACACCTCGCCGGTGACGCACCGCGGCAGCGTCTCGCCCGTCGGAGCCCGGATCTCGACCTCGACGCTGGGCAGCGGCCGGCCCACCGAGCCCAGCCGGGCGCGGACCTCGGCGTCATCCGAGGCGATCGCGCGCCGATGGTCGTCCGGCCCGAGCACAGAGATCGTCGAGCTGGTCTCGGTCAGCCCGTAGGCGTTCACGAAGTCCACGTGCGGCAGCAGGCGCAGCGCGCGCTGGATCACCGCCAGCGGCATCCGGCCGCCGCCGTAGCTGAGCGCCCGCAAGGCCGGCAGCCGCTCGCCCGTCGCCTGCAGCACGTCCAGCACCCGGCCCAGCATGGTCGGCACCAGCATGGCGTGGGTGATGGCCTCGCGCGCCGCGGTCTCGACCCAGGCCTCCGGGGTGAACGCCTCGAGATGCACGATGCGCCGGCCGCCGTAGACGCCGGTCAACACCGCCGAGACGCCGGCGATGTGGTAGGGCGGCACGGAGACCAGCGCCGCCTCGCCCTCTTCCGCGCCCATGAACTCGACGGTCGAAATCACATAGGCGGCCAGGTTGGCGTGCCGCAGCACCGCGGCTTTAGGCTCGCCCGTGGTGCCGCTGGTGAACAGGAGGACCGCGATGTCGGGATCGACCGGCTCCGGCTCCGCCACGGGCGCCTCGCGGCAGGCCTGCTCGAAGGCGCTGCGCATGACGACGGCCACCCCGGGCGTCCCCGCGACGCGGTGCAGCATGTCGTCGTCGACGATGGCCACCGAGGGCGCGGTCCGGGCCAGCAGGGCCCGCAGATCGGCGTCGGGCAATCGATAGTTCAGCGGCGCGAACGGGCGGCCCAGGGCGCCGGCCGCGAAGATCGCAGTCGGCAAGGCGGGGCCGTTCAGGCCGAGGAAGACCACGCTGCCCGGCCCGCGCGCCCCCAGCCAGGCCGCGCCGGCGCGCGCTTGCGTCGCCAGGTCCAGGAACGAGACGCCCTGCGCGCGCGGCCCGAGCGCCAGGCGCTCCGGACACGCGTCAGCGGCCATCTCCAGCAGCAGCGTCGTGTGCATGGGCCTAGTCCGAGGAGGGAAGCTTCTTGGCGTCGCGGATCGTGAGCGGCCGCGCCGACAGCGACGGCGAGCCCACGCCGGCCTTGGCGCAGAGCACCTCCAGGCCGGTCTCGGCGTCGCCGTAACGCTTGCCCGCCTGGCTCCCCGCGGACGCGTCCGGCGAGGGCGACAGTCCCGGCGGCGGCGTGGCGGCATGCGCCACGACGGGATGTCCGCCGCACGCCAGTTCACCGGGGGCCGACGGCGGGCGCACCACCACGAACTCGGCCGTGCAGACGGCGCTCTTCCAGCGCGATCCGGGCTTCAGGTCCATCACGCGCTCGCTTCCGCCATGGCGGCGGTCAGGCCGAGGTTCCTCGCGACGCGCTCCAGGCCTGCCACCTTCGTCTCCAGCGGGACCGACGGATCGTTGGGCCATACGTCAGGGCCCCACAGCACGATATTGCCGAAACCCTCGCGGACGTATCCGCCGACGTCGTCCGGATCGGGCGTGTGGGGGCGCACGAAATACTCGAACGGGCGGCCGGACGTGCCTTGCGCCTGGCGCGCGCCCTCGATCGTCTCGCGCAGCTGCAGGGCCTCCTCCAGGGTGATCTTCGCCGAATTGATCCAGCCGTCGGCCACGCGCGCCACGCGCCGCAGCGCCGGGCCGGTGTTGCCGCCGCAGATCAGCGGCACCTTCACCGGGTTCGGCGAGATCTGCACCTCGCCGAAGGTGAAATGCTCGCCCTCGTGGCTGAAGTAGCCGCCGGCCCAAGCCTTTTTCAGGATCTCGATGGCCTCGTCGAGGCGGGCGCCGCGCGTCTCGAACGGGACGCCCACCGCCTCGAATTCCTCGCGCAGCCAGCCCGCGCCCGTACCCAGCAGGAAGCGACCGCCCGAGACGTCATGGGCGGTGATCGTGGCGCGCGCCAGCAACAACGCATTCATCATTGGCACGATGCAGATCGCGGTGCCCAGCTTCAGCCGCTTCGTCGCCCCCGCAACGGCGCCCAGCAGGAACCACGGATCGTAGATGCGCACCGCATCGCCGATGATCTCCTTGTCGCGGGCGTCGTTCTTGTCGGCCGGGGTCTCCTTGCGCGACGGGTGATGGCCCGCGTAGGTCCGGGGGCTAACGTAGTGCTCGCCGAACCACAGGCCCTCGAAGCCCAGCCGCTCGGCATGGACCGCCAGCGCCAGGAGGTCCTGCGGCTCGTAGTTGTACGTGGTGATCCCGTAGGTCGCCTTGCGGCTCACGTCGCGTTCCTCCGCTCAGGCCGTCGCCGGCTTCCACTGGGGCAGGGTTGGGCCCTCGCCCAGCCGTTCGAACCACACCTCCATCGGCTGGCCCGCGGCCAGCTCGGGCTCGCCGTCGAGGCGGCCCATGAGGCGCACCTCCGGCGCGTCGTCCAGCTCCACCACCACCAGGGTGTAGGGCGCCGGATAGTCCGGGTGGATCTGGTGCATCACCGTGGTCCAGGTGTGCAGGGTCCCGGTCCCCCTGGCGTCGCGCCAGGCGGTGTTCCAGCCGCCGCAATGGGGGCAGTGGTCGGTCGGCGGGTGCAGGGCGTGGTTGCAGTCGTTGCAGGCGCGATAGACCAGCCGCCCCTCGCCGGCCGCATCGAAGAAGCCGGCGGTCTCGCGGTCGCGGTCGTAGGGCAGGATCGAGTGGCCCATCATGCAGCCTTCCGGAACACGACGCTGGAGCCCACCGGCAGCGGGCCGCCGGTGCACAGGCAGAGCTCGGCGTCCGGCACCTGCATGTCGGCCTCGCCGCGCAGCTGCCGTACCGCCTGGACGATGTGGTTCATGCCGTGGACGTAGCCTTCCGACAGGTGCCCGCCGCCGGTGTTGATCGGCAGCTCGCCGCCCAGCCGCAGGGCCCCGGACGCGGCCATCGGCCCGCCTTCGCCCTTACCGCAGAAGCCGTAGGCCTCCAGCTGCAGGATCACGCTGATGGTGAAGCAGTCGTAGATCTGGGCGATGTCCATGTCCTGCGGCCCGACCCCCGCGCGTCGCCACAGTTCGGCGCCGGCCTGTCGGCCGCCCAGCTCCGTGATGTCGTCGCGGGTGATCGCCGGGAACATCATACCGGCCCGATGGTCGCGCGGCGCCCCCCCGGCCACGGCGCGGATCAGCACCGGCGGCCTGGGCAGGTCCTTCGCGCGCTCCGCACTCGTGATCACCACGGCGCAGGCCCCGTCGCTCTCCAGGCAGTAGTCGAACAGCCTGAGCGGCGACGAGATCATCCGGGAGGTGAGGTAGTCGTCCATCGACATCGCCTTGCCGCCCATCTGGGCGTGCGGCGTGCGGTTGGCGTGTTCGCGGCAAGCCAGGGCCACGGCGCCCAACTGCTCGGGCGTTGTGCCGTAGTCCAGCATGTGGCGGCGCGCCATCAGCGCGAAGGTCTGGCCCGCCGTCTGCAGGCCGTAGGGCAGGAAGAACTCGTCGTAGCTGCCGAAGCCGCCGACCACTTCCGATGTCATGCGGCTGGTCCCGGCGCCGAGCCGCGATTCCGAGCGGCCGTTCAGGGATCGGAACGCCAGCACCGCCTTGGCCTGACCCGAGAGCACCGCGCCCATCGCCAGGCCCATCATCATGCAGGGCGCCACGCCGCCAGGGCCGGTGTCGGCCCAGTAGTGGAGGTTCTTCGCGCCCAGCGACGCGGCCAGGCTGTAGGGGCGCACGGTGTCCTGCTCGCAGCGGACGATGCCGTCGATGTCATCCACGGTGAGGCCCGCGTCGGCGATCGCCTTCAGCGACGCCTCGGTCGCCAGCGACAGCACGCCGCGGCCGGAGTCGCGGCTGAACGCCGTCTGGCCGATGCCCACGACCGCGCACTTGTCGCGGCCGGCGAAGGCTGTTTCGTCGTCGATCATGGGGCGACCTCCTCCGGGATCCTGGCGGCGTCGCCGAGTACGCGTTCCGTATGCTCGCCCAGCTTCGGCGCCGCCGTGCGCGCCACCTCGCCGAACGACGAGAAGCGGTAGATCGGGCCGGGATAGGCCACCTTGCCGACGCCCTCGTGCTCGACGTCCACGAAGAAGCCGCGGGCCTGCAGGTGCTCGTCGTCGAACAGGTCCTCGGGCGCGTTCAGGACCCCGATCGGCAGGCCGGCCGCCTGGCCGTCGTGATAGGCCTCGTGGCTGTCCTGGATCAGGAAGAAGCACTCCACCAGCTCCTGCACTTCGTGGAAGTGCTGCTGGCGGTAGGCGACGTCGGAGAACGCCGGGTCGGTGAGCTGCACCGCCATGCCCTTGGCGTCCATCCAGTCCACCAGCGCCTTCCAGGCCTTGGGCTCGGAGAGGATCAGGGCGAAGTAGACGTAGCGGCCGTCGGCGCAGCGGAACAGGGCCGACTGGGTCGGCGAGGGCTGGGCGTGCCGGCAGGTCTGCCGGTGGACGTGCACCCGCGGATAGAACCAGTACGGATTGGCCAGCTCGACGTTCACCGCGCAGGCCTCGTGCATCGAGACGTCCAGTAGCTGGCCGCGGCCGGTCTTCTGCCGCTCCAGGAGCGCCAGCATCACCCCGATCTGCGCGAAGCTGGCGGCGGAGTGGTAGGCTTGGTTGCCGCCCGGCCGGATCGGCGGGATCGAATGGTCGTCGTAGCCGCAGCTGTTCAGCGGTCCCCCGGCGGCCAGCGCCACCAGGTCCGACGACTTGTAGTCGGCCCAGGGCCCGGTCAGGCCGAATGGGGTCACCGACAGCACGATGAGCTTGGGATGGGCCTCGCAGAGCGCGGCCAGGTCCAGGCCTGCCGCCGTCAGCGCCGCGGGCTGCAGGGTGGTGACGAGGATGTCGGCGTCGGCGAGCAGCCGGGTCAGGGCCGCGCGGCCGCCCGGCGCCGTCAGGTCGGCCGCCACGCTCTTCTTGTTCGAGTTGTAGAACCAGAAGTTCAGGCTGGTGTCGGGAGCCTCGCGGCCCTTGGCGAACGGTCCGACCCGCCGCGTGGGCGAGCCCTCCGGCGGCTCCAGCTTCACGACTTCCGCGCCCTGCTGGGCGAGCAGCAGGCCGGTGAACTCGCCGCCGACGTCGTTCGCGATCTCGACCACCTTCAGGCCGGCAAGGGCGTGCGGGGCCATCAGATCGCTCCTTCCGCGGCCAGCTCTTCGTACTCGTCCTCGGACAGGCCCAGCAGGCCCTTGAACACGTGGGCGTTGTCCTCGCCGAGCAGCGGGCCAGAGCGCCAGTTCTCCTGCACCGTGCGCGAGAACTGGATCGGCGTGCCCTCGAACCGCGCCTCGCCGATCACCGGGTGGTCCATCTCGAAGAACAGGCCCCGGCCGGCGATCTGCGGGTCGTGGTCGTTGGTGTCCTCGGCAGTCTGCACGGCGCCCGCCGGAACGCCGGCCGCCTGCAGGCGATGCATCAGCTCATGGCGGTCGTGTTTGGCCGTCCAGGCGCCGATCAGGGCGTCCAGCGCGTCCTGATTGGCGAAGCGGGCGGCCTGGGTGGCGAAGCGCGCCTCCGAGGCCCAGGCCGGATCGCCCATCACCGAAACCAGCCCCCGCCACTCGGCGTCGTCGAACACCGCGATGGCGATCCAGCGATCCGTCCCGACGCAGGGATAGACCCCGTGCGGGGCGGCGTCCGGATGCTCCAGCCGATTGCCGGTCGGGAAGCTGCCGTCCCGCGTCGAGCGCCCGTTCACCGACACGTCCAGCAGGATCGGACCCAGCAGGTTGATCCCCGCCTCCACGGCGGAGACGTCGATCTCGGCGCCCTCGCCCGTGTTGTTGCGGTGGTAGATCGCGGTGAGCAGGGCCGAGGCGTTGAAGAAGGCCGCCTCGTTGTCCATGTACGACAGCCCCCAGCCCGAGGGCTCCTCGCCCGGCAGGCCCGAGATGTACGAAAGCCCGCACACGGCCTGGACGATGGGGCCGTAACTGCGGTGCTCGGCATGCGGGCCCGAGTGTCCGAAACCGCTCATCCGGGCGTAGATCACCTGGGGCGACAGCTCGCGGAGCCGTTCGTACGTCAGCCCCCAGCGCTCCATCACGCCCGGGGCGAAGTTCTCGGTCACCACGCTGGACGAGGCGATCAGCCGGTCGGCCAGCGCGCGGCCCTTGGGGCTGCGCATGTTGATGGTCACGCCAAGCTTGTTGCGGTTGTAGTTGTTGAACAGCCCGCCCTTGTTCGGATCGGGGTTCGCGTCCTCTTCGCCATAGGTGCGCGCCTCGCCCTTGTAGATCGGCAGGCGCCTGGGCATATCGAGCCGGTTGCGGTCCTCGATGCGGATCACCGTGGCGCCGAAATCGGCCAGCAGCCGCGTCGCGCAGGCGCCCACGCCCATCCAACAGAAGTCGGCCACCCGGACCCCAGCCAGCGGCCCCTGGCGCGCGCCCGGCGTCCGCGTCGGCTCAGCGGAGGCCGTCGGCCCAGCGCGCACCGCCGTCGTCTGCATGTGAACTCAGCGCCGGAGGGCGCGCTCCCTAGGCTCCGGCCGGCTTCGCGCGCGGCCTGTCTCTTATAATCATCATTATGAACTACGCATTTCGCGTGTCAACGCCGCAACGCCGATGCGGAGCGCGGCCTTCCGGTTCTTGCCTTGATCTATGACAATCATGATCATGAAACGCTGTGCTACGGTTGGACCGTTGGACCAGGGGTTGCATTACGGACACGGGGCTGCGAGCAAGGTGCAGGACGTCGTCGAAGGGTTGGGTCCGCCGCGGGCTGTCGGGGGAAGGTTTGAGGGCATGAATTCGCGTCGCAAGGGAGGTCAGGCGGCCGCCGCAGAGCCGGCGGACACGGTCGCCCCGCGGCCGGTTTCGTTCGAACTCACCCGGCGCACGCTCAAGACGTCCGAGGTGGTGGCCCTGGAAATCGTTCGCGACATCGTCGCCCAGAAGATGCAGCCCGGCGACCGGCTGCCGCTGGAAAGCGAAATGCTGGTCCAGTACCGGGTCAGCCGCTCCTCGCTGCGCGAGGCGCTGCGCCTGCTGGAGGTCCAGGGCCTGATCGGCATCCGCCCGGGTCCCGGCGCGGGCACGGTGGTGGGCCGCGTGCTGCCCGGCAATCTCTCGCGCACCCTCACGCTGCACCTGCACATGCTGGGCGCAAATTACGACGAGCTCCTCGAAGCCTGGATGGAGACCGAGCCCGTGCTGGCCCGGCTGGCGGCGCTCAATCCCGACCGGACGAAGGTGCGCGAGTCGCTCAGCCCGTTCCTCGACGAGGACCACAGCTGGGCGGTGCGCGAGGGCCTGCGCTTCCACGACATCGTCGCCGACCTCGCCGGCAATCGGGTGCTGGCGCTGAGCCTGCGGTCGATCGGCTTCATCGTCACCGAGCAGGTGCTGACCAGCGCCGAGCGCGGCGAGCTCGAGCAGCAGATCGTGCACGACCACCGCGAGCTCGCCGAGGCGATCATCGCCGGCGACCCCGACCTGTCCGCCAACCGGATGCGCGAGCATATCCGCCACGCGGTGGAGGACTTCCGGGCGTTCTGGCCGCTGAAGGTCGGCGAGAAGGTGCAGTGGCGCTGAGCCGCGGGATCTAGACTAGGCCCGCGCCGGCTCGGCCGCGTCGGACGCGGCCGTATCGGTCGCGCCGAGCAGTTCGCGCTTCAGGTGCTGCCCCGACCGGAAGAAGCACAGGGCCGCCACCACGCTCATGCCCATGCTGGTCAGGATGGCGTAGCGCAGCGATTCCGCGCCGAGGCTCGGCTGCAGCGCGTCGCTGATCATGCCGGTCATCAGCGGGCCCAGGCTGAGGCCCAGGATGTTCACGATCAGCACCAGCATGGCCGAGGTGAACGCGCGCATCTGCGAAGCGACCAGCATCTGGGCCGTGGCCACGATCGGCGCGAACCAGACATTGAGCAGCACAGCCTGGACGGCGCCCATCGCCATGGCGGTGGCCGTGTCGTCGATCAGGTAGACGCCCAGCGAGAACGGGATCAGCAGGACCGACGCCGCGGCCGGCAGCCACATGTACCAGCGCCGATCGCCGCGCCCGAGGCGGTCGGCCAGCCAGCCGCCCACGAACTGGCCGGTCCCGCCGCCCAGGCCGATCGCCAGGGCCAGGTACAGGGCCACCTGCCCGATCGGCATCTCGTGGACCCGCCCGAAGAAGGGGGCGTTCCAGTTGTGGGCGGCGAAGACCACGAAAGCGTGGGCCGCGCCGCCGGCGGCCAGGAAACGAAACGCCTTCAGCTTCCAGAGCGTGGCCAGCGCCTCGCGCAACGGGACCTGGGCGCGCGTGTCCTTCTGCTCGTCGAAGCGGCCCCGCTGCGGCTCCTTCATGGTCAGCACCAGGGGCGCCAGCGCCACGCCGGCGATGCCGAACAGCAGGAACGCCTCGCGCCAGCCCAGGGTTTGGGTGATCCAGCCGCCCGCCGCGAAGCCCAGCATGGTCCCGAACGGGTTGGACAGGCCCCACAGCGCGAGCGCCGTCGCGCGCTGCCGCAGGGGGAAATAGTCGGCGATCATGGAGTGGCTGGCCGGAACGCAGCCCGCCTCGCCGAACGCCACGCCCATCCGCAACGCCACCAGGGTCCCAAAGCCGTTGGCCAGGCCGCACGCCGCCGTGGCCGCGCTCCAGATGGCGAGCGCCCCCGCGATCAGTCGCTTGCGGTTCCAGACGTCGGCCAGCCGCGCGATCGGCAGGGCCATGGTCGTGTACATCAACGCGAACGAGAGGCCCGTCAGGGCGCCCAGCTGGGTGTCGGAGAGCTTCAGGTCCGCCTTCAGCGGCTCCTGCAGGATCGAGATGATCGAGCGGTCGATGTAGTTGAACAGCGCGACGAGGAACAGCATGGCCAGGCCATAGCGGCTGGCCGAGATCGACACGTCCGTCCTGGGGGGCGAAGCCAT
>NZ_DASWTE010000279.1:0-3928 GCF_036402295.1 Phenylobacterium sp. | reverse complement strand
GGCCAGGCTGGCCGTGGCCAGGGTCATCGGCCGGTCCCGCTGGTAGAACTTCGACCGGCCTGCGGGATGAAGCAGCGCGTTCGCGAGGTTGTAGTTCAGCAGTTGGTAGGGCGTCACCTTGCCCAGGACGTCCGGCGTCTGCCGGATCTCATCGAAGATCGAGCCGCCCTTGGCCGGCGGCGGCCCGGGGGGGCCGACATCCTTGAACTCGACGTCGTACCAGGTGGCCGCCGCATCCAGCTCGGCGCGGTACTCCGCGACCCTCTGCCTGACGTCGCCGTCCGTGGGCTTGAGCGCATTGATGGCCTTGGTCAGCGCATCGAGGTTCTTGAACGTCTCCGTGCCGAACGTGCGCTCGTCCTTGCCGAACGTCTTTGCGAGCGCCCTCGCGTCGGCCTTGAGCTGCTTGAGGTCGTCGGCGAGCGGGTCCTCGACCACCACGACGGCCTCGGTCTTCTTCGCCTTCAGCGTGGCCTTGGCCTTCTCCAGGACCAGCGCGTAGGTGTCGCGATTGTAGGGCATCATATCCTCCTTGGCCCGGGCGCAGTCCGATCAGGTGCCGTCCGCCAGCACGTCGTTGGCGATGGTGTTGAGGCTGGTCTCCAGGTTCGGCGGGATGGTCACTTCGAAAGCCGGGCACGTGATGGCCGGGTCGACGTCCATTTCGTTGTCGATCAGGTCCAGCGCGTCCTGCAGCAGCGCCCGCACGGGGTTCCGCGCGTCCGACAGCAGGTCGCGGCGGCAAGCCGGCGCCAGCGTCTCGACCAGGCGGGCCCAGCGCGATTCCGAGGCGCGCTGCAGGCAGATCTCGGAGTGGATCAGCGTGCCGATCCGCAGGCGCTCGGCGATCTCGGCCTCGGTCGGGAAGGGTGGCAGCGCCGGAATGGCGAAAGGCCACTGCACCTCGGCCGCGAACTCGTTGAGCGCGTCATACAGGCTCGCCAGGCGCGGCTCGACGTTGCCGGCGTCATCCAGCAGGCAATTGACGTCCACCGGCTGCGCCAGCAGCGCCACGGTCACCGCACCGAAGGCGGCGGCGCGCCGCTCGGGATCGCCCTCGCCCTGGGTGTTCGAACCCAGGCAGTAGAGGTCGACCGCGCGGTCCACGTCGTACAGCACCTTGTCGAGCATCAGCTGGCATTCCACGTCGTCGCAGTTGCACTCGAGGAAGCAGTCGATCTCTTCGGCCAGCGTTCCGCGCAGCTGCACCAGGCGCAGCAGGCGCCGGGTCGCCTCGTCCGGGCCGCCGAAGCCATACAGGCCGTAGAAGATCAGCGGCGGGCGGGCGACGTAGAGCAGGCGCATCGCGCCGCCGGCCGAGTTGAACGCCTCCACGAACAGCGCCAGGGCGCTGAGCAGCGACGCGAGCGGCGGCGACTCCGGGATCAGCCGGCCGCCGTTGACCGTCTGCGCCAGGTAGGTCGCCTGCGCAAAGTTCACGAGACGCTGCAGCCGCTCGATCGTCACCACCGACGCCGAGCCCAGGGCCCGCAGGCCGTCGCTCGTGTTGGAGGCGGCCATGTCGATCAGCTCGTCCAGCGTCCGCGCCAGCGTCTGCTCGTTGAACAGCGCGCGCAGGTCAGACTGTCCGGCCGAGTCGAACGCCGCCATCAGCCGGCGATAGGATTCCAGGCCGCGCGGCCAGTCGTTCTGGCCGTAGGCTTCGCGCGTCGAGCCCACCAGCACGCGCAGCGCGTTGATCGCCGCCTCGCGCCGCTCGACCAGCTCGCTGGCCGGCGCCTGCAGGATCACCGTGCTGCGCGTCACGCCCAGCGCGGCCAGGCCGTCGCCCACGAGCACCAGCATCAGGCCCGAGAGCACGTCGCAGCTCTGCGCCAGCCGGCGGTAGAACGAGTTGCAGTCGGGGGTGAGCGCGCCGACGTAGCGCGCCAGGCGCGCATAGTCGCCCAGCTGCCGCCGCGCGGAGAAAACCCGGTCGCGCTGCCGAGGATCCAGGGCGAAGCGCGCCGCCGACATGCCATCTTCCGCCGCCAGGCGGATGGCGCGCGACCAGCCCTCGAGTTCGGGCCGGATGTCCTTCAGCGTGCTGTCGTCCATCAGGGCGGCGATATCGCGGTTGAAGTCGTCGTACGCCTGGACGAGCTCCGGCCCGTAGCTCTGGGTCATGACCGCCGGCGTGATCGCCCGGATGACCGGGGAAACCACCGGCAGGCCCGAGCGCTCGTTCATCAACTGGTTGGCCTGGTCGCCGTACCGGTCGAGCAGCGCCTTGGCGACCTGCGAGGAGTCGGCCGGGTCGCGCACCTTCAGCACCCTGCGGAGCACGTTGTCGACCGCCTGAGCCGACGGGCTGCGATCTGCGAAGCCGGGCGAGATGAGGGCGTTGGTCATCAGCTAAGTCCTCAGGCTGCGGCGCGCTGGCGGCCGATCAGCGGCTGCATGCGCTGTGCGGCGGCCAGTCCGGCCAGGTGATGGATGACGAGGTCGGAGACCCGCTGCGGGTCGCCGCCCATCTGGAGGGCGCACCGCGAGGCCGAGACCATGTGCCGGGGCGGGAGTTGCGGCACGCGGCCGCGCGCCAGCAGCATGCCCCCGCGGCGGATCGCGGCCTCCTGGTCGCGGGTGAAGGGCAGGATGTCGGCCAGGGCGCGCTGGCCCAGGTTGCGGCGGGGCTGGTAGGCGATCTCGTCCACCACGGCGGGGACGATGGTCCCCGACGAGCCCAGCAGGTGCCCGGGCAGACGGTGCCCGCGTTGCGGATTGTAGAGCCCGGTCCACACCTTCTGGACACGCGCGGCTTCCTGGGCGAACCCCATCCGGCGCAGCATCTCGGCGAGCAGCAGGCCGCGGAAGTAGCCGGTCGGATGTGCGCCGCCGGGCCGATAGGTCAGCGCCCGCGCGCCCGGGTGGGCCAGGAACTCGAGCATCCCCCAGGCCGCCGACGGACCGCCCAGCAGCAGGGCTGCGAGGTCGGCGAAAATCTCCTTGTGCCAGCGCCGATAGACGGTCGTGGCCAGCGGGTTCGAGATGCCGGCCAGTCGCCGGGCCACCGCGTCGCGGTTCTCGTTCCAGACCCCGAGGTCGGCCTGCAGGTTGTGGGCGACCTCGTGCAGGAACACCGGCTGCCAGGGATTGTCCCGATCCCATGGGATGCGGATCACCGGGAACGGGTTGGCCTCGCCCATCAGGCGGTTCAGCTGCACGCCGCGCCGGTTGGTCGACGGCGAAGCGCCGTGCTCCATGTAGCAGACGGGCTTCAGCAGCGGCCGGTCCAGGACGAACGGGTCGGCGTCGCGGATCGCCTGGTAACAATCGGCGGCGATCACGTCGTGCGCGGCCAGCGCCGGTGCGAAGTCCGAGCCGCGCTGGCTGAAGATCTCGAAGAACAGGCCGAAGGTGCGCCGCGCCCGGTCCACCTCGCGTTCGAGCATCGCCATGTAGACGAGCGCGTGCTGGGGACTTGATCGGCGCCAGTTGCGCTCCAGAAGGATCCGCCGGCGCTCGATGCCCGTGCGGATCTTCCGGAGGCGCTGGTTGGCCGCGCGGAAGTGGGCGCCGGTCGGGGAGTACGGCGCGTCCTGCGGCCGCAGTCCGACCCGCGAAGGGGTGAGGCTGTTCAGCCGCCCCGACCTCGCGACCAGGGCCGTGACCTTGGTCGCGAGGAACCGGCGCGTTGCTGTCGGCCTGGAGTTGCTGCTCACAGACATCGCCTCATCCCCAAAGCACGCGGGTCGTCGTTCGGTTGCGGGTCGCTAGAGCCGGATCGTGACCCGGCGCGGCCGACGGAACGTCCGGGTGCGGCCGCGACCGCCGATCCGGCCGCCCATGCCGCCGCCGATGCCGCCCATCCTCCGGCCGATCGCGCCACCGGCGCGCCGCAGGACCTGACGGCCGCGGGGCAACGGACGCGACAGCCGCCGCGCCATGGCCGGGCTGCCCGCCACCCGGCGGACGGTCCGGGCTAGCA
>NZ_DASWTE010000278.1:0-7019 GCF_036402295.1 Phenylobacterium sp. | reverse complement strand
GGTTTGCCGGCCATCACAGCGCGGCCGCCGAGGCTCTCGTAGAGCTGGGCCAGCGCGCCGCCGCAGTAGATCAGCTTGTCGCCGCGCTGCACGACGATGTCGGGATTGGCGCAGATCAGCTCCAGGCCGCGCTCCACGCAGGTGACGAAGCGCGCGCGATAGTCGCCGGGCTCGTCCCGCTCGTCGTCGTACGGACCGGTCACCGAGATGAAGGTGGCGTCGTCCGGGTTGCCGTCGGCCAGGTCGAGGCCCTCATAGAGCGGGGCGTCGCGCTCGGGGCCGATCTTCCAGGCCGGGCCGGGCGCGCGCTCGGCCAGCAGCACGCGCGTGGCGTCGCCCGAGGTGACGAGGCGGGTCCAGGCCTCGCGCGGTACGCCCAGGCTGTCGAGCTGGGCGATGATCGGGGCGTGCGGCCGCGGTGCGTTGGAGATCAGGATCACCGGACCCACCTCGGCGCGGAAGCGCGCCAGCGCGGCGCAGGCGGCGGGGAAGCTCTCGCGGCCGTTGTGGATCACGCCCCACACGTCGCACAGCAGGACATCGTAGCGGGCGGCGAGGTCGGAGAGCCCGCGGATCGGCGTGGGGGAGGTCATCTGGCGCGGCGGTACAGAGCCGCGCCGTGGGCGTCAACCGTGGGACTGTGACAGACGCCTCAGGCGGCGCGGACGCGCAGGCGCTCGGCGGTGGGCGGCGGGGCGCCGGCTTCGGCCAGGACGTCGTTCTTTATCGCCCGCGGCTCGCCGAACAGGTGGCCCTGGCCCAGCTGGATGTCGAGGTCGAGGATGTCGACCACCTGGCGCTCGTTCTCGACCTTCTCGGCGACCAGGTCGACGCCATAGCGCCGGGCCAGCAGCGCGAAGTCCTCGGCGGCGAGGTCGGGCATCGAGCGCAGGACCAGGCGGTTCTCCATCTCGATCAGCTCGTCGAGCAGGGTCTGGGCGCCCACCTTCACGAACTTCACGTCGCAGCGCTGGAGGTCCTGCAGGTCGAGGTCGAGGTTGCGCACCTTGTCCAGGCTGAAGCGGAAGCCGAGGTCGGCCAGCTTGGCCATGTTGCGGGCGTGGACGCCGGTGCGCGTGTCGAACGCCGCTTGGCCGATCTCGAAGATCAGGGCCGGCGCGAGGTCGCGGTTGGCGCGGAGCAGATCCAGGAACTGCGGGAAGAACTCGTCGTCGCCCAGACTGGTCATCGAGATGTTGCAGAAGATGCCGACGCGGCGGTCCTGGCGGGCCAGGCGGCGCACGATCTGCACGCAGCGGAAGAGCAGCAGGTTGTCGATGGCGGTGACCAGGGCGCCGGGCTCGGCGACGGTCAGGTACTCGGCGGGCATGATCACCCGGCCGGCGGCGTCGCGCAGGCGCGTGAAGCTCTCGTAGAAGACGGTCTTGCGCTGGGGCAGCGCCATGACGGGCTGCAGGTAGAGGTCGACGCGGCCCTCCATCAGGGCCTCCTTGACCACCTCGGTCAGGCCCTGCGGCCGGTCGGCGCGGACGTCCTGGCCGCCGCGGGCGGCGAGGTAGGGAGCGCGCGGCTCCTCGATGCGCTGGCCCATCTTCTGGACCAGCTGTTCCAGCAGGTGGACTTCGCCGGTGAGCGCGGTGGAGCGCGAGACGTCGGCCTCGACGATCTTCGCCACGTCGGTGACGCGGCCGTCGATGGCGACCACCTGGTCCAAGAGGATGCGGTGGGCTTCGCGGACGGCCTCGACCTCGCCGCGCATCTCGCGCATCTCGAGGAAGCGCATGATCATGCCGTGCGAGGCGAGACAGAGCCCCAGGCACCCCATCATCGAGGACAGGGCCACGCCCCAACCGAGGCCGTTGCGCCACAGCGTGAGCGCCACGATCAGCGAGAGGCAGAGGTAGGTCGCACAGAGGAGCGCGAGGGTGAGCCGCCGCATGGATCCCGTTTCCGAATCACCCGGAGTATCGGACGCGGTCCCCGGGCTAGTCGAATTCATTAACCATGCATGCGCTTCCGGAATGGTTAACGCCGAGTCGGAAGTGGTGGGGCCCGCGGCTGGAGGGGGAGGGGCGGCCGCGGGCCCGGCCCGGCGCGGGGGTCAGCCGGGCTGGTTGAAGGACCACTGGACGCCGAACGGGTCGACGACCTCGCCGTAGGTGTCACCCCAGAACATCTTCTGCGGGGGCATCTTGGCGGTGCAGCCGGCGTCGACGGCCGTCTTGAACCACGTCTCGATGTCGGTGACCGGCAGGACGAGCGAGAAGGCCTGGGGCTTCACCGGCGCAAAGCCGTGCTCGGGATAGAAGTCTCCCAGCATCAGCGAGCTGCCGTTGATGTAGAGGTGGATGTGCATGGTGCGGCCCTGGTCGTCGACAGGGTGCTGGGTCGCGATCGTTGCGCCGAACGCCTTCTCGTAGAACGCGGCGGCCTGCACGGCGCCCTCGACGTTCAGATAGGCGACGACGCCGCCCTTGGTTTCGACCTGCGGGATGACCTGGGGTTCGAGGGTTTCGGACATCGGGGGCTCCTTCGTTCAGTCCTGCTCCAAGGACGAGCGGCGGCTCCCACGGCCGACATGGCGTCGGATTATTTCTTTCCGGCCATCGCGTCGCGCACGGACGGATCGTGGTCGGCCATCAGGCGGTCCAGGTGCTGGCGGATGTGGGCGGCCTCCGCGGCGGTGTTGGCGAGCGCGATGGCGCGGTCGAAGGCGGCGCGGGCCTCGGCGTGGCGGCCGAGCTCGAGGTTCAGCGCGCCCTTCAGGCCATGGAAGTGGAAGTAGCCGGCCAGCCGCTCGGCCAGCGGCTCGATCATCTCGAGCGCGGCCTCGGCGCCGGCCGTCTTCGAGACCGCGACGGCGCGGTTCAGGGTCACCACCGGCGAGGGCGTGAGCCGCTCGAGGTTGGCGTAGAGCGCGTCGATCTGGGCCCAGTCGGTGTCGGCGGGCGTGGCGGCGCGGGCGTGCAGGGCGGCGATGGCGGCCTGGACCTGGTAGGCGCCGGGCCGGCGGTGGCGCATCGCCTTGTCGATGAGCGCCAGACCTTCCGAGATCATCCGGTGATCCCAGAGGGTGCGGTCCTGGTCTTCCAGAAGCACGATCTGGCCTTCGTCGTCGAAGCGCGCGGGCGTGCGCGCGTGCTGGACCATCATCAGGGCCAGGAGGCCCATGATCTCCGGCTCGGTCTGGAAGAGCCGCAGCAAGAGGCGGCCCAGCCGGATGGCCTCGCCGCAGAGCTGGGCGCGGGCCGGGTTGTCGCCCGCCGAATATCCCTCGTTGAAGACGAGGTAGACCATGGCCGCGACCGCCGCGAGGCGCTCCGACCGCTCGATCGCGCCGGGCGTCTCGAAGGCGGTCTCGCCGTCGGCGACGATCCGCTTGGCCCGGGTGATCCGCTGCTCCATCGCCGCCTCGGTCACCAGGAAGGCGCGGGCGATCTGCTTCACCGACAGGCCCGAGACGATGCGCAGCGCCATCGCGATCTGCTGGGTGGCCGGCAGGTCCGGATGGCAGCAGATGAACAGCAGGCGCAGGACGTCGTCGCGGTAGTCGCTCGCGTCGACGAGGTCGGCGGCGCGGTCTTCCTGGTCGTCGAGGTCGGAGAGCACCTCCTCGGACGGCAGCTCGGTCTGGCGCGAACGCTTGCGCACCCCGTCGAGGGCGGCGTTCCGGCCCACCATGATCAGCCAGGCGGCGGGGTCGCGCGGCGGGCCGTTCTTCGGCCAGTTGTTGAGCGCCCGCAGGCAGGCGTCCTGGAAGGCCTCCTCGGCGGTGTCCAGGTCGCGGAAGTAGCGGAGCAGGGCCCCGACGGCCTGGGGCCGCGCGGCGGTGATCGCCGCGTTGATCCAGGCCAGGTCGCTCATGCCGCGGCGTCCGCGCCCAGGCTGACGCCGGCGTTGTAGACCGCGAGCGGCCGGATCTCGTAGGCGCCGCCGGGGTTGACCTCGCCCAGTTCCTTGGCGACCGCCAGGGCCTCGTCCAGGTCGGCCACGTCGATGATGTAGAAGCCCAGCAACTGTTCCTTCGTCTCGGCGAAGGGGCCGTCGATGACCAGCGGCGGATCGCTCTTGCGCAGCGTCGTGGCCGCGGTGGTCGGCAAGAGGCGCAGCGACGGGCCGAGCTTGCCCTGCCGCTCCAGCTTGCTGCGCACCACGGCGAGGCGGTCCATCACCTCGCTCTCCTGCCGCTTGTCCCAGGACCAGACCGTGGCCTCGTCGTTGTAGCAGAGCAGCGCGTAGAGCATGCGGGGGCCTCCTCGTGTGGTCCTAGGACGCGCGAGGATGCCAGACGCCGACAGCAGTTGGCGATTTTTCCCTCCCCATCAAGGGAGGGAAAGACTCACCGCGTCGGGACCGGCTTGTCGCCGCGGTAGTCGTAGAAGCCGCGGCCTGACTTGCGGCCCAGCCAGCCGGCCTCGACGTACTTCACGAGCAGCGGGCACGGGCGGTACTTCGAGTCGGCCAGGCCTTCGTAGAGCACGTTCATGATCGACAGCACGGTGTCGAGGCCGATGAAGTCGCCCAGCTCGAGCGGGCCCATCGGATGGTTGGCGCCCAGGCGCAGCGCCGTGTCGATGGCGTCGACGGTGCCCACGCCCTCGTAGAGCGTGTAGATCGCCTCGTTGATCATCGGCACCAGCACGCGGTTCACGATGAAGGCCGGGAAATCCTCGGCGTTCGAGGTGGTCTTGCCCAGGGACTGGGCGAAGCTGACGGCGACCTCGTAGGTGTCGGCGTCGGTGGCGATGCCGCGGATGATCTCGACCAGCTTCATGACCGGCGCCGGGTTCATGAAGTGCAGGCCGATGAACTTGCCCGGCCGGTCGGTGGCCGAGGCCAGGCGGGTGATCGAGATCGACGAGGTGTTGGAGGCCAAGAGCGTCGTCGGCTTCAGGTGCGGGCCCAGCGCCTTGAAGATGGTCTTCTTGGTCTCTTCGTTCTCGGTGGCCGCCTCGATCGCGAGGTCGGCGCCGCCGATGGTCTGCAGCTCGGCCGCGGGTTTGATCCGCGACATGGCGCCTTCCATGGCCGTGTGCTCGATCAGGCCCCGCGAGACCTGGCGGGCCATGTTCTTCTCGATCTGGGCGATGCCCTGGTCGATCCGATCAGGGCTCACGTCGTGCAGCAGGACGTCGTAGCCGCCCAGGGCGACGACATGCGCGATACCCGAACCCATCTGGCCGGCGCCGATGATGCCGACCGTCTTGATGTCAACCATTCAGGCTAAACCTCAATGCATAGGAGCGTTCGCCGCTCAATCGTGTGGCAGCTTTCTAACATGTGTATGGCGCGTTGCGGCAAGAGCCTTTGCTGCAACGCAAAATATCAGGCGGATTCGGTTCGCGCTGCGGTGGCCGCCTCGGCCATCAGCCAGTCGCGCAAGGCCTCGATCCGGCGGAGTTTTCGCGAGTCGGCGCGCCAGACGATCCAGAATCCGAGCTCGGAGGCCACCCCCTCGGCGAATGGTCGCACCAGCCGCCCGCTCTTGAGGTCCTGCTCGATGAGGCCGCTGCGGGCCAGGGCCGCGCCGATGCCCTGGGCGGCGGCCTCGAGCAGCATGGCGGAGTCCTCGAACAGCATCCCCTGCTGGCGCGGCGCCTCGAGGCCGAAAGTGTTGAACCACAGATTCCAGGGCCGGTGGCCGTGGTGCACGAGGGGCGCGTTCAGGAGGTCGGCCGGCGCCTTCAGCGGATGGCGGGCCAGGAACTCCGGGCTGCAGACCGGGACGAGGGTCTCGGAGATCAGGTGGACGGTTTCGACGCCCGTCCAGCGGCCGGCGCCGTAGCGCACCGCCATGTCGACGCCGTCGGTGACGAAGTTCGCCGCCCGATCCTCGACGCGGATTTCCAGGTTGGCGCCCGCCGGATCGGCCAGCATCCGCTGCAGACGCGGCGGCAGCCAGCGGTTGGCGAACTGGCTCTCGAGGCTGACGACCAGCGGATCGCGCAGGGCCGCAGCGTGGAAATCGTCGACGGCGTTCTTCAGCACCCCGATGCCGCGCGCCACCTCGGCGGCCAGCTTCTGGGCGTCGGGGGTGGGGATCATGGCGTTGCCGCGGCGCTCGAACAGGCGCGCGCCCAGCTCGGCCTCGAGCCTTCGGATCTGCTGGCTGACGGCGCCGTGGGTGACCGCCAGCTCCTGGGCCGCGCGGCTGTAGCTGCGGTGCCTGGCCGCCGCCTCAAGGGCGCGGAGCGCAAAGAAGGGCGGCAGGCGGGCCATGCCGGGTTGTTAGCGAGAGTAACAACCTCTGGCAAAATCTATCGTTCGCCCAGGTGCATTCCGCTTCCCATATCCGTTACGGCGGCGCTGCCGAAGGTGTGTAGAATCAAAGGACTATTTCCCATGAAGGTGCTCCCTCTCATGCTGTCGGCGGCCGCCCTGATCGTGTTCGGCAGCGCAGCCCAAGGGGCGACGCGGGACGTGCGCGACTACCTCCAGCGGGCCGGCGACGCCGCCGCGGCCCGGGTCGCCGCCGCGGGCGTCGACGTCGGCGAAGGCCTCGACGTGCAGGCCCGGGTCGACGCCGACGGCCGCCTGACCGCCGTCCGGGTCGTGAAGTCGACCGGCTCGCTGGAGACCGACAACCAGGCCGTGAAGGCGCTCAAGCGCATCCGGGTCGCCGGTCCGCCCAACGCGCTTCTGGGCGCCGATGTGACCATCGCGGTCACGAAGACGCCCCGCGTGCAGGCCAGCAAATAGCGACCCTGGCGCCGACCTCTTCCGCAAGGGGCTCTTCCGCAAGGACCCCTTCCGCAACTGGGGCGGCTCCGCTTCCGGGGAGTCGCCCTCTTTTTTCAGCCTGCCGTGGCCGGATCGATGATCCCGGTGATCTCGGTGACCCGCGAGGCCGGGAAGCCCGAGATGCGGGCGTGCTCCTGGATCACCTCCTCGTTCTCGGCGAGGTAGATGCAGAACGTGCGGTCCTTGGTGACGAAGGACTCCAGCCACTGCACCTTGGGGCCGAGCTGGCAGAGGGCGGCGTTCGACGTCTGGGCCGCGCCCTTCAGTTCGTCGGACGACAGCGCCCCGACGCCGGGGATGTCACGCTCGATCAGGTA
>NZ_DASWTE010000277.1:0-5779 GCF_036402295.1 Phenylobacterium sp. | reverse complement strand
CGGAGTCGAGGATCGAGGGAGCGGGGACTGGAGCGTTCATGCGGGGAAGATAGGAGGTGGGAGGGGCGGCGTCATCCGCGACGTGTCACCGCTTCAGCGGATCGTGGGCCCAGTTCATCAGGCTCCAGCGCCAGCGGGTGTCGGTGACATCACCGCCCGTCTTGTAGGCAGGAGGCCTCTGCGCCAGGTGGCGGCGGCAGTAGCCGATGACCTTCTTCATGTGGCGGTAGTCGGCGTCGGCCAGGTCGGCGGCCTTCGTTTCGCGGATGGCGAGGATCCGCCGCGCCGACTGGCGGCCCACCGATTCGGTCTCGCCCTTGCGGACCATGCCCACCTTCCGGCTCTCGGGCGTCTCGAGCCAGGCGCGCAGCTCGCCCTGCGTCAGGTTCGTCAGGCGGTCGAACTCGCGGCGGATTTCGCGCTCGTCCTCAGGGCTCAGGTGCATGCGGCGCTTCCGGGATAACGCGGCTTCGGCGGGCCGCTGGATTGGGGCCGAAGGCGCGCCATTTCAACGCGCAAACGTCGCAGACGGCTCACGCACGCGCCGGAAGGGCCCCCGACGCCTTGGCAAGCCCGGACGATGCGCGTATGGACCCCCGCGAAGGGGCCGGTCGGGCGTCGCGCAAGTCGCGTCCGCGCGTCCCGTTCCGTAGCGGCGGAGGCGTGTCCTTGAGCGCAGCCGGCCAAACTGACCGAGGGGACATGAAGTCGAGCTTTCACGGATTGCGGACGCGGGCGGCAGGAGCTCTCGCGGGCGCTGCGGCGGCGTTCTGGGGCGCGGCCGCCATGGCCCAGGACAAGTTCGGTGAGCCGACCGACGGGGCGATCGACCTGCAGCCGGGGGTGACCCCGCTGCGCGAGGACGCCATCTTCTTCCACAACGTGATCCTGATGCCGATCATCACGGTGATCACGCTGTTCGTCCTGGCGCTGCTGGTGTGGGTGGTCATCCGCTACAACAAGAAGGCCAACCCGACCCCCGCGAAGTGGAGCCACAACACCCTGATCGAGGTGGTCTGGACGCTCGCGCCGGTCCTGATCCTGGTGTTCATCTCCATCTTCTCGTTCAAGCTGCTGTTCGCCTACAACGACATGCCCAAGCCGGACCTGACCATCAAGGCGACCGGCTACCAGTGGTACTGGGGCTACGAGTATCCCGACCAGCAGATCGGCGAGTTCGTCTCCAACATCCTGCCGGAAGACCAGGCCAAGGCCGCGGGCAAGCCGTACCGCCTCGCCGCCACCGAGCCGCTGGTCGTGCCGGTGAACAAGGTGGTGCGCGTGCAGGTGACCGGCGCCGACGTGATCCACGCCTTCGCCGTGCCCTCCTTCGGGATCATCACCGACGCCGTTCCGGGCCGCCTGAACGAGACCTGGTTCAAGGCCGAGCGCCTCGGCACCTACTACGGCAACTGCCGTGAGCTGTGCGGCGTTGACCACGCCTTCATGCCGATCGAGGTGCGCGTGGTCAGCCAGGCCGAGTTCGACGCCTGGGTCGCCAAGAAGGGCGGCTCGGCCGCCGGCGCGGCTCCGGCCGCCCCTGCCGCGGCCGCTCCGGCCGCCGCCGACGCCGCGACCCCGGCCGCGGCGCCCTCGTCCGTGAACCCCGCCGCTCCGCCTCCCGCGACGCCCGAGCCGAAGGCTCCGGTCGCCGCCGCCACGCCCGCGCCCAAGGCGCCGGCTGCGAAATAAGCCTTAGGATCCGCGTAAGATGGCTCAAGCCGCCGCTCACGATCATCACGACGACCACGGGCACACGCCCGGGTTCTTCACCCGCTGGTTCCTGTCCACGAACCACAAGGACATCGGCACGCTGTACATCCTGTTCGCCATCATGGCGGGGATCGTCGGCGGCCTGCTTTCCGGCCTGATCCGCTGGGAACTGGCCGAGCCGGGCATCCAGGTGTTCCGCGACGGGTCGCTGCTCTCGCAGCTCAAGATCGGCGGCCTCAGCCTGATCGAGCCCAGCAAGCACGGCTACAACGTGGTCGTCACCGGCCACGCGCTGATCATGATCTTCTTCATGGTCATGCCCGCGATGATCGGCGGGTTCGGCAACTGGTTCGTGCCGCTGATGATCGGCGCGCCGGACATGGCCTTCCCGCGGATGAACAACATCTCCTTCTGGCTGCTGGTGGCGGCCTGGGTGATGCTGCTGGTGTCGATGTTCGTCGACGGCGGCCCGGGCCACGGCTTCGGCGGCGGCTGGACGCTCTATCCGCCGCTGTCCACCTCGGGCCACACCGGCCCGGCCATGGACTGCGCGATCCTGTCGGTGCACCTGGCCGGCGCGAGCTCGATCCTGGGCGCCATCAACTTCATCACCACGATCTTCAACATGCGCGCGCCGGGCATGACCCTGCACCGGATGCCGCTGTTCGTCTGGTCGATCCTGGTGACCGTGTTCCTGCTGCTGCTCTCGCTGCCCGTGCTGGCCGGCGCGATCACGATGCTGCTCACGGACCGCAACTTCAACACGCACTTCTTCGACGCCGCGGGCGGCGGCGACCCGGTTATGTTCCAGCACCTGTTCTGGTTCTTCGGGCACCCGGAAGTGTACATCCTGATCCTGCCCGGCTTCGGCATGATCTCGCACATCGTCTCGACGTTCAGCCGCAAGCCGGTCTTCGGCTACCTCGCCATGGCCTACGCCATGGTGGCCATCGGCTTCATCGGCTTCGTCGTGTGGGCCCACCACATGTACACCGTCGGCATGGGCATCGAGCTGCGCGCCTACTTCGTGGCGGCGACGATGGTCATCGCGGTGCCGACCGGGGTGAAGGTGTTCTCGTGGATCGCCACGATGTGGGGCGGGTCGATCACCTTCAAGACGCCCATGCTGTGGGCGATCGGCTTCATCTTCCTGTTCACCGTGGGCGGCGTGACGGGCGTGGTGCTGGCCAACGCCGGCATCGACTACAGCCTGCACGACACCTACTACGTGGTGGCCCACTTCCACTACGTGCTGTCGCTCGGCGCCGTGTTCGCGATCTTCGCGGGCTTCTACTACTGGTTCGAGAAGATGTGGGGCGTGAAGTACAACGAGTTCCTCGGCGCCGCGCACTTCTGGATCATGTTCATCGGCGTGAACCTGGTCTTCTTCCCGCAGCACTTCCTGGGCCTCCAGGGTATGCCGCGCCGCTACGTCGACTATCCGGACGGCTTCGCCTACTGGAACATGGTCTCGTCGGTCGGCTACGCGATCACCGCCGTCGGCGTGGGCGTGTTCCTGCTGGTCCTGGTGGAGGCGGCTGTCCGTCGCCGCAAGGCCGAGGCCAACCCTTGGGGCGAAGGCGCGACCACGCTGGAATGGACGCTCTCCTCGCCGCCGCCGTTCCACCAGTTCAACGAGCTGCCGGTGGTGAAGCCCGACGTCCACTAAGGACCGAAGGCCCTACGGGACCACATTCGGGGGCGCGTTCCGGCAGCGGGGCGCGCCCTTCCGACATTCTGAGAGTAAGATCGCATGGCCATGGCTACGGCCCACACCAACCCTCGCGCCATCGCCCGCTGGCAGGACTTCCTTCAGCTGCTGAAGCCGCGCGTGATGTCGCTGGTGATCTTCACCGCGCTCACCGGCCTGGTCTGCGCGCCGGAACGGATCAACCCGATCCTGGCGGCGGTGGCCGTGCTGTGCATCGCGGTGGGCGCCGGCGCCTCGGCCTCGCTCAACATGTGGTACGACGCCGACATCGACGCAAAGATGCGCCGCACGCGCGGCCGGCCGGTGCCGGCGGGCCGGGTGCAGGGCGCCGACGCCCTGGCGCTGGGCGTGGTGCTGTCGCTGTTCTCGGTGATGCTGATGGGCATGGCGTTGAACTGGCTGGCCGCCGGCCTGCTGGCCTTCACCATCGTCTTCTACGCCGTCGTCTACACGATGTGGCTCAAGCGCTGGACGGCGCAGAACATCGTCATCGGCGGACTGGCCGGCGCGCTGCCGCCGGTGATCGGCTGGGCGGCGGCCACCGGCGCGGCGCCGCTGAACGCCTGGCTGCTGTGCGCCATCATCTTCATGTGGACCCCGCCCCACTTCTGGGCGCTGTCGCTGTACACGTCCGAGGACTACGCCAAGGCCGGCGTGCCGATGATGCCGGTGGTGAAGGGCGCGTCCTCCACCCGCCTGCAGATCCTGGTCTACAGCCTGCTGTTGATCCCGGTCTGCGTGGCGCCGGCGTTCACCGGCCTGGGCGGCGCGGGCTACCTGGCGGTGTCGGGGCTGGGCGGCCTGGTGTTCCTGCTGCTGGCCTGGAGGCTGTACCGCAGCCGGGCGGGCGAGGCGGCCGATCCGCGCAACGATGACGGCCTCTATGACGTGCGGGCCGGGGCGCGCGACGCCCGCAACCTGTTCGCCTTCTCGATCCTGTACCTGACCCTGCTGTTCGCGACCTTGCTGGCCGAACACCTGATGGGCGTACGCCCTTTGGAGCTGCTGCGATGAGCGATCCCAACCGCGAGGACGACGCGGCCGCCAAGGCGCGCCGGGGCCGCAACATCGCCATCGCCCTGGGCCTCGTCGCGTTCGTGCTTCTGGTCTATTTGGTCACCGTCGTGAGGATGGGCGCCAGTGTCGCAAGTCGGCCTCTCTGAGATCGAGCGCAGGCGGAACGCGAAGGTCGCGGTCGTCTGCGCCGCCATATTCTTCTTCATGACCGGGGCGGCCTTCGCGGCGGTGCCGATCTACCGCGCCTTCTGCCAGCTCACCGGCTTCGACGGCACGCCGCGGCGGGCCGAGGCGGCGGCGGACCAGGTGCTGGGCAAGACCCTGACGATCCGCTTCGACGCCAACGTCCGCGACCTGCCCTGGACCTTCACCGCCGAGCAGACCTCCCAGGAGGCGAAGATCGGCGAGACCAAGATCGCGTTCTTCAAGGTGAAGAACAATTCCGACAAGCCGATCACCGGCCGGGCGATCTTCAACGTCGTGCCCGAACAGGCCGGCCCGTACTTCCAGAAGCTGCAATGCTTCTGCTTCTCGGACCAGACGATCGCGGCGGGCGCCACGGTGGACATGCCGGTGCTGTACTACGTCGATCCGAAGTACGCCGAGGACATCAACACCAAGGGCAAGCCCGAGGTGACGCTGAGCTACACCTTCTTCCGGAGCACGTCGAAGGAAGCCCAGGCCGCCCCGGTAAAGGATCACAAGGGCGGCTGAGCCCGCGCGCCTGAGAACGCGATTTCCGGGGAACCTGGCTCTCGCCGAGGCGGTTCGGCGGGGATGACCGATCCGACCCAATCCTCCCCGGACGCCCTGACGCGGGTGCGGCATAAACGCCTGCAGCTGGACGGCGCCGGCGTCTTCTACCGCGAGGCCGGACCTGCGGATGCGCCCGTCCTCCTCCTCCCCCACGGCTATCCCTGCTCGTCGTTCGAGTTCCGCAACTACATGCCGGCCCTGGCTGACCGCTGGCGACTCCTCGCCCCGGATTTCCCTGGCTGCGGGCTGAGCGACGACCCGGAGGGGTTCGCCTACGACTTCGACGGATACGCCGCCTTCCTGCAGCGGTTCCTCGACGCCTTGGACGTCCAGCGCTTCGCCATCTACCTGCACGACTTCGGCTCGCAGATCGGGCTGCGGCTGGCGATCCAGGCGCCGGAGCGCGTGGCGGCGCTCATCCTCCAGAATGGCGACATCTACGAGGACGCGCTGGGTCCCAAGTACCAGCCGCTGCTCGAGTTGCTGGCGCTGCCGCAGGAGCGCCAGCGCGCAGAGCTGGCCAAGGCCGTCAGCGAGGAGGAGTTCCGCGCCGAGTTCCTGAACGACGTGCGCCCGGAGCTG
>NZ_DASWTE010000276.1:0-5522 GCF_036402295.1 Phenylobacterium sp. | reverse complement strand
AGCTTCGCACCCACCAGCGGGGCCGAGTACATCACGCCCCAGGCGTTGGCATGATACATTGGCACTATCAGCAGCACCGTGTCGCGCGCCGAGAGGTTCAGCGCGTCGGGCTGCAGGGTCATCATCGCGTGCAGGTAGTTCGACCGGTGGCCGTAGAGCACGCCCTTCGGATTGCCCGTCGTGCCCGAGGTGTAGCAGAGTCCCGCCGCGGCGCTCTCGTCGAAGCCGCCCCAAGCGGCGTCGGCGGGTCGGCCAGACAGCCACGGCTCGTAGGCGTCCGCCGGGAAGGGCGTCTCGGGGGACTCTGCGCTCAGGAAGATCACCCGCCGGATCGTCGGGCACTGCGGCAGGAGCTCGGCCAGCAGCGGCGCGCAGGCCGGATCGGCGAACAGCACCGTGTCGGCCGCGTGGTTGGCGATGTAGACGATCTGTTCGGGAAAGAGCCGCGGGTTCAGCGTGTGCAGCACCGCGCCGATGCCGATGGTCCCGTACCAGACCTCCAGATGGCGGTCGGAGTTCCAGCCCATGGTGGCGATCCGGTCGCCGGGCCGCACGCCCATCTCCAGAAGCCCGTGGGACACCTGCTTCGCGCGCCGATGCAGCGTCGCGTAGTCGCTGCGGGTCACGGGCCCCTCGACCGAGCGGGTGACCACCTCGCGGTCGCCGTGCCAGCGCGCGGCGTGGTCGAAGATCTTGTCGAGGGTCAGCGACCAGTCCTGCATCAGGGCCCGCATGGGCGGCTTGCTCCTCTCGTTGCGTGACTCTGGATCGGGGATAATGATTAGATTACGAAGTATCTCGCGAGCCGCCAAGCGGCCGGGCCACCGTAGGGGAGAGAACGGGTGATCGACGACAGTGACCTGCTTGCGAAGCTGGATCGGCAGTTCATCGGCGTGACCTCGCCGACGTCGCCGCGGATCATGGCCGGCGGCCATCCCTGCCAGGGAATCTATACGACACCGAAGGGCCAGCGGCCGAAGACGGCCTTCATCGCCACGCACTACAACGTCGACTTCTCCGAGCACTACATCGCGCCCTACCTGGCCGCGCGCGGCTACGGCTTCCTGGGCTGGAACACCCGCTACCGGGGCGCGGAGGACCAGTTCCTGCTCGAGCACGCGGTGATCGACATGGGCGTCGGCGTGCGCTGGCTGAAGGAGCAGGCCGGCGTCGAGACCGTCGTCATTCTGGGCAACTCGGGGGGCGGCTCGCTGATGGGCGCCTACCAGGCCGAGGCGATCGAACCCACGCTGGGCGACCTACTGGCGGGCGCCGGCCTCCAGGCGTTGAACACCCTGCCCGCGGGCGACCTCTACATCTCGCTCAATGCGCACCAGGGCCGGCCCGAGGTGCTGACCGACTGGATGGACGCCTCGGTTGTTGACGAGAGCGACCCGACCCTGACCGACGAAAACCTCAACCCGTTCAATCCCGACAACGGGCCCCCCTACTCGGAAGACTTCATCGCCCGCTACCGCGTCGCCCAGCGCGCGCGGAACCAGCGGATCACCGATTGGGCGAAGGCCGAGCTCGCGCGGCTGAACGCGGCGGGCATTCCGGACAAGCTGTTCCCGCTGTTCCGCTGCTGGGGCGACCTGCGGATGATGGACGGCACGATCGACCCGTCCGAGCGGCCGACGCCGATGTGCTACCGGGGCCACCCCGCGGTCGCCAACAAGTCGCCTTCGATCGGCCGGGCCAACAACCTGAAGACCTGGCTCTCGATGTGGAGCCTCGAGACCTCGAAGTGCCAGGGCAAGGAGCAGCTCGAAAAGTTCCGCCTGCCGGCGCTGGTGGTGCAGGGCAAGGCGGACACCGGCGTGTTCCCTTCCGACGCGAAGAAGATCTTCGACAACCTGGGCAGCGCCGACAAGGAACTGCACATGATCACCGGCGCCCATTACTTCGAGGACAGCCGCAAGGTCCGCGATGAGATGGCCGACCTGCTCTGCGCGTGGGTGGCGAAGAAGCGCTGAGACGCGCGCTCAGCGATGGTCCTTCACCTCTTCCGGAGTGAAGGTCATCGGCGGGCCCCAGTCCTCGGCGAGGAAGTGGGCGGTTCTCAGAAGCTGGGCCCGGCCCAGGCGGTGGCCCAGTTCCTCGGCCATGAAGGTCATCGAGCGCTGGGCGTCGATCCGCATCGTCTCGCCCATTTTCGTGGGCGCCACGATCTTCACGCGGCCGTTGGTGGGATCGTCCACCAGCTCGACGATGCCAAGCTCGATCATCTGGTTGATGGTGGCGTGGATCGCCTGGCGGCTGACGCCCAGGCGCCGCGCGATGTCGGACGGGCGGCGGATGCCCAGCACCAGGTTGGCCATCACCATCGACTGGGGCCGCGTGACTACGGGCCAGCCACGCGCCTGCAGGTAGTTCTGCAGGCCTTCGTCGAACCAGTAGAAGCCCTGCAGCAGCGACAGCAGAACGTGCCTGATATCGTCTTCCGCCGTCACGCGCCGCGTACTCCTGAAAGCCCCACGGCCTGAGTGGGATGGTTCCGGGAGAATGTCAAAGAGATGGACGGTTCGGCTACTCGGCCGCGGCCGTCCGGGCGGCGTTGCGGGTGGTGAAGCTGCGCCAGTCCGCGCTCTTCGGAACGAGTCCTTCGAACGAGGCGAGGTCGACGACGCGAGAGGCGCTGGCGGTCCCGATGACGGGGCCGCCGTCGGCCGCCGCCTTGGCCGCGGCCACCATCTGGCGGCGGAACTGGATGATCGCTACGTCGCTGAAGCCCAGGTGGTCCTCGCTGCGGTCGGCGATGGGGCCCATGCTCTCCCACATCGCCATATCCTGGGCCGGAATGCCTTCGATGCCCGTGAAGTCGCCGGCCTTCATGGCCGCGCGGTCCTGAAGGAAGTTGTTCTGGAGGTTGCGGACCTTGGTCCAGTCGGCGTTCAGGTCCACGCCCGGGACAGCCACGCAGAACCTGCGCCAGGCGTCCTGGCCGATACCTTTCGTGGGATGCCAGGCGATCCAGTAGAACATGCAGTTCACGTCATCGATCGGCACCAGCATCTGGGCGAGGTTGTACTGGTCGTTCGGCGGAATCAGCACCGTGAACGGGGCGATGAAGACCGTAGTGCGGATGTAGGCCTGGGTCTCGGGATCGCGGATCGGGCGGCGGATTGCGGCGTAGTGGAATCCGTAGTCGGTGGCTTCGACCTCAAGGCGCGGCGCCTTGTCGTTGGACGGGCGCAGCCAGGCGGTGTCGGTCGCCGTCGACCCTTCGACCTCGGCCGTCGGCATGTTCGTGGAGTGCAGGCTGGACGAGTGGGCGCTGTCGATCGAACCCTCGAGCACCTGCGCCCAGTTGCAGGCCGCGTGCATCTTCACGATCGAGATCTTCGTCGTCTCCGAGGGCGCCCAGGCCGGCGCCTCGAATGGGCGGACCGCATCGGCGTCGCCGAGCCAGACCCAGACGAAGCCGCCGGCCTCGTGGGTGGGGTAGGCGCGGTGCCTCAGGTTGCGCATCCGGCTGTCCGGCGGCTCGGAGGCCATCTCCTGGATCTCGCCGTCCACGCCGAACTTCCAGCCGTGGTAGAGGCAGCGCAATCCGCAGTCCTCGTTGCGCCCGAAGGCCAGGGACGCGCCGCGGTGCGGGCACTTCTCGTCCAGCACGCCGACCCGGCCCTTGGTGTCGCGGAACACCACGAGATCGACGCCCAGCAGCCGCGACCGCACCGGCGCGCCGTCCGCCTCGGCCACCTCTTCGCTCATGCAGGCCGGCAGCCAGTGCTGGCGCATCACCCGGCCCATCGGAGCCTGGCCTTCGACGCGGCACAGGAGTTCGTTGTCGGCGGGTCTCATGCGGGCATCCAGCGGCGGCGTTGCAAAACTTAGATAGCGAAGTATTTTACGGATCGAGGCCGCGATGTCCAGCGGCGCGCCGCCGGGGAGGGCTGAAGACCGCATGGCCGACCGCGTGCTCCGCCTGGGCGTGATCGGCCTCAGCCGCGGGTTCGACCTGACCCGGCCGACGCTTTTGACCGACTCCCGGGTGCGGGTCGTGGCCGCAGCCGATCCGCGCCCCGAGGCGCGGGCCGCCTTCACCGCCGAGTTCGGCGCGCCGGCCTATGAGTTCGCCGAGCTGCTGTGCGCGGACGCGCAGGTTGACGTCGTCTACATCGCGAGCCCACACGAGACGCACGCCGACCTGGCGCGGCTGGCCGCCGAGCGAGGCAAACACATCCTGGTCGAGAAGCCGATGGCGCTCAGTCTCGCCGAGTGCCGGGCGATGACCCAGGCGGCGCGGACGGCAGGGGTGCAGCTGCTGGTTGGCCCGAGCCACGGGTTCGATCCGCCCGTGACCGCCGCGGCCGACCTGATCGCCTCGGGTGAATTCGGGCGGCCGCGGATGATCACGGCCACGACGTTCACGGACTTCCTTTATCGGCCGCGCCGACCTGCGGAGCTGGACACCGCCCAGGGCGGCGGCGTGGTCTTCAGCCAGGCCGCGCACCAGGTGGACGTCGTACGGCGGCTAGCCGATGCGCCGGTCCTGAGCGTCCGCGCCACGACCGGCCGCTGGGACCCGCAGCGGGCGACGGAAGGCGCCTACCAAGCCTTCCTGGCCTTCGAGGGCGGCGCGTCCGCGGCGCTGACCTATTCGGGCTATGGCCGCTACGACACCGACGTGTTGATGGACTGGGTCGGCGAGACCGGCGGGGCCAGGGATCCCACGGCCTACGGCGTGGCCCGCCGGAGGTTGGCCGGCGCGCGAGAGGACCAGCTCAAGGCGGCGCGGGCCTACGGCGCTGGCGGGGCCGCCCTCGCGCCACGCGTCGGCCACGAGCACTTCGGCTTCGTGGTCGTCGCCTGCGAGCACGGCGACCTGCGCCTTACCGCGACCGGCGTCGAGGCGTACGGGCCGGACGTCCGGCGAACCCTCGATGTGCCCCTCGATCCGGCAACCCGCCACGGTGTCATCGACGAGCTGTGGGCCGCCGTGTTCGAGGGCGCGAGACCCATCCACGACGCCGCCTGGGGGACCGAAAACCTGGCCGCCTGCCTGGCCATCCTGCGCTCCGCCGCCGAGGGCCGCGAAGTCGCGATTTCCGAGATCGAGGACGCCTGATGAGCAAGCTCCGCCTGACGCTGGCATGCTGGGACTACGACCGCACGCGGGCGCTCGCCGACGGCCGTGTCCAGCCCGAGGGGATCGACCTGAACTTCCTGCCGCTGCACGTGGAAGAGACCTTCTTCCGCATGCTGCGCAACCGGGAGTTCGACGTCGCGGAGATGTCGCTCTCGTCCTACTGCGTGTCGCTGATGCGGGACGATCCGGCGTTCGTGGCGATCCCGGTCTTCCCGTCGCGGTTCTTCCGCCACTCCTGCATCTTCGTGTCCGCCAAGAGCGGCATCCGCGAGCCCAAGGACCTGGTGGGCAAGCGTTTCGGCGTGCCCGAGTACCAGATGACGGCGCCGGTCTGGATCCGCGGCATCCTCGCGGACGAGTACGGCGTCGCGCCTACCTCGGTGAAGTACTTCACCGGCGGCGAGGAGGAGCCGGGGCGCGACGAGAA
>NZ_DASWTE010000275.1:0-1921 GCF_036402295.1 Phenylobacterium sp. | reverse complement strand
TTCAAGGACGCCAAGGACGACTTCTTCATCTCCCCGACCTCCATTGCCGGCGAGGTCTTCCACCTGGCCCATCAGCCACGCGACGCCTGGTCGTTCCTGGCCGAAGTGCGGCCCTTCCACGAGCCCTGGTAGGCGCATCGTCCCCGCCGCGCACCCAGCGGTGCGAAGCGGGGGCGCTCTTCCCGGTCGCCGCCTGAGAGGATGGCCCGTGGCCGGGCCGGCTGGGGGGCGGATTCATCATCCGTCACGTCGCACGTCAGCATGGTCACCTGCTTCGGCCGTCGGTTGTCGCGCGGCGGCTGGTTCCGAAGACCGCGAACCCCGCCCGCGCCAGCGCCTCGGCGATGGCCCGGCCGATGCCCGTGGACGCCCCCGTCACGATGGCCGCATCTGTTCTCCCAGTCCCTATCCATTTGGACCGGCGATTGAACGTCGAACTCAGAAGAATGGCGGCGTCCCCGGAGCGTTCACGCTGCGAAGTAACCCGCGTGCTCCATGTCGGAGAGGAGTCCCGGCTCCGTGGGTTCCCAGTTCAGCAGGGCGCGAGTGCGGTGGCTCGTGGCGGGGAGGTTCATCTCCGCGAACATCGCGAACCAGCCGAAGTGGTCGGCCGATTCCTCGGAAGATATGGCGACGACCGGCACGTTCAGACGCTGGCCGATGACTTCCGCGATCGCCTTGAAGGGCACGCCTTCTTCGCCAATCGCGTGATACGGACCCTCGGCGGCGCCCCGCTCGAGGGCAAGCCGGAAGATACGGGCGACGTCGCGCCGGTGCGTCGCGGGCCAGCGGTTGAGCCCGTCCCCCGGATAGGCCGAAACCCCCTTCGCAAGGGCGAGGTTAATCACGACCGGCACAAAGCCATGATCGCCCTCGCCGTGGACGGAGAGAGGCATGCGGACGGCGGCCGCGCGGACGCCGCGGGCCGCCACGGCGTCGACCGCCGCTTCCGACTGGCGGACATAGGGGCCAGGAACGGGATGGAACGCGTCGGTCTCCGTGGCGACGCCGCCCGACGCGAGGAACGGCAGCTCGGAGGTGACGAGCAGGGGGCGGTCGGAGCCTTCCAGCGCGGCGCCGAGCGCCTCGATGGCGCGCCGGTCCATCTCGCTGTTCTCCGCGTATCGCGAGAAGTCGTGGTTGAACGCAGTGTGGACCACGCCCTCGGCCAGCGCCGCTCCTTGGCGTAGGCTATCAGGGTCTTCCAACGAACCGCGATGGACCTCCGCGCCTGCCGCAGTCAGCAACGCAGCGCCCGAGTCCGACCGGGTAAGGCCGAGCACCCGATGCCCCGAGGCGATCAACTCCTCGATTACCGCGGCGCCCACCCATCCCGTAGCTCCAGTGACAAAGACCCGCATCACGACCCCATTCTGGTCTGGATTCAGAGGCCTCCCTCCCCTCGCGACGATGCATCGCGAGGGGAGCGGGACCTAGCGGCGGACGTCCACAAGGGTCCGGCCACGCACCTCGCCGCGCAGCACCGCCTGGGCGATCTGGGGAACGTCGGCGAGGCCGACCTCCGTCACCGTGCTCTCGAGCCTGGCCAGGTCCAGATCGCGCGCCAGGCGCGACCACGCCTCCTCCCGCACCGCCCGCGGCGCATTGACGGAGTCGATCCCAGCCAGGGTGACATTGCGCAGGATGAACGGCAGCACCGTGGCGGGCAGGTCCACGCCCTGGGCCAGGCCGCAGGCGGTGACCACGCCGCGATACTTCGTCTGCGCCAGGGCGTTCGCCAGGGTGTGACTGCCCACGGAATCGATCACGCAGGCCCAGCGCTCGGCGCCGATGGGGCCGCGCGCCGGCGCCGACAAGGTCGCGCGGTCGATGATCTCGGCCGCGCCCAGGGCCACGAGATAGGCCTGCTCCTGCGGCCGGCCGGTGGAGGCGACCACCCGGTAACCCAGGCGAGAGAGCA
>NZ_DASWTE010000274.1:0-2365 GCF_036402295.1 Phenylobacterium sp. | reverse complement strand
GTGGATGTCAGCGGCCGTCGGCGAAGAAGCGGCGTAGCAGGGCCAGCGTCTCGTCCGGCTTCTCCTCGGGGATGAAGTGGCCGCAGTCGAGGGCCTGACCCTGGACGTCGTCGGCCCATTCGCGCCAGACGGCCAGGGTGTCGTACCAAGCGGCCAGCGCGCCCTTGGCGCCCCATAGCACCTGGACAGGGCAGGCGATCTTCTTGCCGGCCTTCTTGTCGGCCTCGTCGAGCAGGCGGTCGTAGCCGGCGCCGGCGCGATAGTCCTCGCACATGGCGTGGATCACCGAGGGCAGCTTGGCGGATTCCAGGTAGTCGGCCTGCGCCTCGGCGTCGAAGCTGCGCAGGATGCCGTAGCGGCCGGCGAAGAAGAACTCCGGGTCGGCCCCGATCAGGGTCTCGGGGAACGGGTGCGGCTGGGCCAGGAACGGCCAATGCCAGTAGCCGAGGGCGAAGCGCTTGTCGGCGCGGGCCCAGGCCTCCCCCGTCGGGATGATATCGAGGACGGAGACCTTGGCGACGGCGGCCGGGTGGTCCAGCGCCAGGCGGTAGGCCACGCGACCGCCGCGGTCGTGGCCGGCGACGCCGAAACAATCGAAGCCAAGCTTGGCCATGAGGTTCACCGCGTCCCGGGCCATGGCGCGCTTGGACGAGGTCTCGTGGTCGTCGGACGAGGGCGGCTTCGTCGAGCCGCCATAGCCGCGCAGGTCGGGGCAGACGACCGTAAAGCTGTCTGCGAGGCCCTCGGCGACGCGGGCCCACATCATGTGCGTCTCGGGATAGCCGTGCAGCAGCAGCAGCGGCGGGCCCGAGCCGCCGTGGCGGACGCGCAGGGAAACCTCGCCGGCGGGATCCGGAAGCGCAATCTGCGACAACTCGAAGCCTTCGAACGCCATCGAAGCGCGCCCCCCTTGTTTCGACTCCCGACGGCGCTCAAGAGTGCGGCCGATGGCTGAGTCCCTGACCCGGTGCGAATGGCGCGGCATGGCCGGCGACCCGCTGTACGAGGCCTATCACGACGAGGAGTGGGGCGTGCCGGAGTACGACTCGCGGGCGCTGTGGGAAAAGCTGGTGCTGGACGGGTTCCAGGCGGGCCTGGCGTGGATCACCATCCTGCGCAAACGCGACGCGTTCCGGGCGGCGTTCGACGGCTTCGATCCGGAGAAGGTGGTGCGCTACGGCGAGGCGGACCGCGCGCGGTTGATGGCCGACGCGGGCATCGTGCGCTCGAACGCCAAGATCGACGCGGCCATCGAGAGCGCGAAGATCTACCTGCAGATGAAGGCGAAGGGCGAGGACTTCGCCGAGTTCTGCTGGAGCTTCACGGGCGGCAGGCCGGTGCAGAACCGCTGGACGGCGTTCGGCCAGGTCCCGGCGCAGACGGACCTGGCGGTCGAGGTCTCCAAAGCGCTGAAGGCCAAGGGCTTCAAGTTCGTGGGTCCGGTGATCGTCTACGCCTGGATGCAGGCCGTGGGCATGGTCAACGACCACCTCACCTGCTGCCACCGGCACGACGCGGTGAAGGGGCTGGCGCGATGAGGGTCGCGGTCCTGATCGCGATCGCACTGGCGCTGGCCGGTTGCGAGCACATGTACGGCGCGATGGACGCCGGCCGCCTGGCGCCGCTGGGCGCGCCGACGACGGCGCGCTGAGCCATGGCGCGGGGGCCCACGCTTTCGTTCGAACGCGCCTTCGTCGGCGGGCCGGTCTGCGGTGTGGACGAGGCGGGGCGTGGGCCTTGGGCCGGGCCGGTCAGCGCCGCCGCGGTGATCCTGCCCGAGAACCCGCGCAAGGTTCCCAAAGGCCTCGACGATTCCAAGAAGCTCACCGCCAAGGCGCGGGAGGAACTGGAGGTCGAGATCAAGGCCAGGGCGGTGGCCTGGGGCGTCGGCATGGCCAGCGTCGAGGAGATCTGGGAACTCAACATCCTGCACGCCACCGGCCTTGCGATGCGCCGGGCCATCGAGGCGCTGTCGGTGCAGCCGGCGTTCGCCCTGGTGGACGGGAACTACCGCTTCAAGCTGCCGTGCGAGGTGAAGACCGTGGTGGGCGGCGACGGCAAGTCGAAGTCGATCGCCGCGGCCTCGATCCTGGCCAAGGTGGCCCGCGACCGGCTGATGACCGAGATGGACGCGGTCTACCCCGGCTACGGCTTCGCCAGCCACAAGGGCTACAACGCCCCCACCCACGTGGAGGCGCTGGTCTCCATGGGGCCGTGCGAGATCCACCGCCGGGCGTGGCGGCCGGTGAAGCTGGTGCTGGCGGGCGTCGACCCGCGCACGGTCGAGCCCGAACAGGGCGAGCTCACCTTCGACTGACGTTCGGTGAGGTCAGAGCGCCTTGGCCATGAACAGGCAGGGGTTCTC
>NZ_DASWTE010000273.1:0-5236 GCF_036402295.1 Phenylobacterium sp. | reverse complement strand
GCAGGCGTGGCGGACGTGGGCCTGCGGGTCGAGGTCGAGGAAGTCGGGCTTCTCGTACCAGTCGTCCAGTTCGCGCTCGAAGCGGTGGGCAAGTTCGGTGTGGCGTTCGCGGTCGCCGGCGGCGACGTGGGAGATCACCCGCTCCATGGCCTCGACCAGGTGGTCGGCGCGGGCCTCGTAGGCGTGGTCTTCCGGGGTCTTCCTGGGACCGTCCTCGAACGGGAGGCCGGCCTTGCGCCAGCGTTCGTGCTGCTCGGCCAGCCGGGCGGCCTTCGCGCGGTCGGCCTTCAGCTTCGCGTGGCAGGCCAAGGTCTGGCGCACCTGGCGCGAGCAGCGGGCGTAGGCCTGGGCCAGCCGGGCGACCTCGTCGGGGTCGGTGGTGTCCAGGAGGCAGTCGTGGACGTGCTGCGCGGCGCGCAGGTCGAGCTTGGCGAGCTTCGCCAGGAAGACGTCGGCTTCGTCGATCTCGGGCGGGGGGCCGGACATGCGGGCAGTGGAACACGGCCCTACGTCAGAAACGGTCGTAAGGCGCCATTTCCATCTCAACTTTCTTTGTCATCCCGGTTTCGCGAACCGAAGACCGACCCATTGGGCTCGGCAGCGGTAGCAGGACGCGGCGGCGAGGCCGTGCGCCTCCTGCGGCATCGACGCTTATGGGTCCCTGTGTGTTGAGGCTGCGCCAAAACCGGGATGACAATGGGGAAATGGGCGCGTCAGGCCGGCGCGGAGCTAGCCGTCCGCCCCGTCGACGGCGCGGGCGACCAGGTCGCGCCAGGTGGGGTCGGTGTCGTCCACCAGGTCGACGTCGTCGATCAGCGCCACGGCCGAGCCGCCGTCCGGCAGGATGAGGCCCAGCACCTCCATGGCGTCGCCCTCGGCGTTCACGTGGGCCTCGGCCTGGACCGCGACGGCCGCCTGCTCGCCGTCTTCCTCCCACCAGATGACCGGTTGCGGCAGCTCCATGTCGATAGGCTTCGGGTCGGTGGTGTCGGCCAGCGCGAAGACGGCGCAGCGGGCCTGCACGTCCTCCAGGGTCGCCACCTTGCCGGTGAAGGCGGTGAGCCGCGTCCAGTCGTCGACGTCGAAGCCGCCGCCGTCCTCGCTGTCGTCAGGTTCCATCGCCGGGCTATTGCCCGGCGGTCGCCGCGCCGTCCACCGCCGCCTTCAGCCCCGGCGAGAATTCGGCGCCGTGCAGCACCTGGATCGACGAGCCTTTCAGCGCCGCGCCGAACGGCTCGGCCCGGCCGCCCAGGCAGCGGTCGAGGAAGTGCTCGGTGGTGGCGTTGAAGGCCAGGTTGTTCTCGGGCCGGGCGAAGCCGTGACCCTCGTCCGGGAACAGGACGTAGGTCACCGGGATGCCCTTGGCCTTCATGGCGTCGACGATCTGGTCGCTCTCGGCCTTGTTGACGCGCGGGTCGTTGGCCCCCTGGCCGATCAGCAGCGGGCGCCTGATCTGGTCGGCCCTGGTGAGCGGCGAGCGCTCCTTCAGCAGCGCCTGGCCCTCGGGCGTGTCGGGATCGCCCATGCTGCGCACGAACTGGGCGCGGATCGCCTGCCAGTAGGGCGGGATGGTCTTGAGCAGGGTGTTGAGGTTGGACGGGCCCACGATGTCGACGCCGCAGGCGAACTTGTCCGGCGTGAAGGTGAGGCCGGCCAGGGTGGCGTAGCCGCCGTACGAGCCGCCCATGATGGCGACCTTGTCGGCCCGGGTGACACCCGCCTTCACCGCCCAGTCGACGGCGTCCAGCAGGTCGTCGTGCATCTTGCGGCCCCACTCCTTGTCGCCGGCGTTGATCCACGCCTTCCCGAAGCCGGTGGAGGCGCGGAAGTTGGGCGACAGCACCGCGTAGCCGCGGTTGGCCATCCACTGGTGGTAGCCGTTGTAGCCATAGACGTCGCGGCCCCACGGCCCGCCGTGAACGAACAGCACCAGGGGGACCGGCTTCTCGGGCCGGCCGTCGCCGTTGGCGTCCGAGCCGGGCGGCAGGGTCAGGTACGAGACCTGCGTGTGGCCGTCGCGGGTCTTGATCTCCACCGGGTGCATCGGCTGCAGCGGGGCGCCCTCGAGCTCGGGGCGGGTGGTGTAGAGCTTGGTGAGCGTCCTGGCCTTGCGGTCGTAGAGCCACAGCGTGGTGGGCTCGGTGACGCGGTCCTCGCCGACGGTCCAGATCGTGTCGTCGTCCGAGCGCGAGCCGACCGAGAACTGGCCCTTCAGCTTGCTCTTCAGGAAGTCCATGTCGCCCTTGATGGCCGGGTCGATCACGCGCCACTCGGTCTTCAGGTAGTTGACGGCGTAGGCCTGCACCTTGCCGGTCTTGGGATCGGCCATGATCCCCTGGATGTCGGCGCGCGCGTCCTCGGCGACGACGGTGTCGGCGCCCGTCTTCATGTCCTGGGCGATCAGGGCGCTGGTGTTGCGCCCGGCGCTGCTCAGCCGGTAGAGCGTGGCGCCGTCGCGGGTGAAGCCGAGGGGGCCGCTGGAGAGCGCGTCCTCGGGCAGGATCACGTCGACGGGCTTGGCCGAGACGGTCCCGCCGTCGATGCCGTAGACCTCCTGGCCGCCATCGCCGCGCGGCTTGATCCCGAAGCGGAGCTTGAGCTGCTCGTCGGCGACGAAGCTGCCGAAGCCCTCGTTCTTGAAGACGAGGGTGAGCTGGCCGGTCTTCAGGTCCAGGCTGTGGACGTCGTGCCAGCGGGGGTCGCGGTTGTTGAGGCCGACCAGGATGCGGTCGCGGACATTGCGGTTGAGGGCGACGATCTGGGCGCGGGTCTTGTCGAAGGGCGTCAGCGCCTTCTGCGCGCCGGTGGCGACGTCGACGCCGTAGACCTTGAAGTTCTCGTCGCCGGCGTTGTCGGTGATGAAGAGGATCGAGGCGCTATCGGGCGCCCAGAAGTAGCCCTGCACGGGCCGCTTCTTCTCGGCGGTCATCGGCCTGGCCTTGGCAAGGTCGCCGCCGATCGGCGCGATCCAGACGTTCATCACGCCGTCGCGCGGGGCCACGAACGACAGCCACTTGCCGTCGGGGCTGACCCGGCCGGCGGCGCGGCTGGGATTGCCGAACAGCTTGGTGCGCTCGATCAGCGGGGCGGAAGGCTGGGCCGTCGCGGGGATGGAGGTGAGCGCCAGGGTCGTGGCGGCGGCCGCGAGGACAAGCTTCTTCATGAGGGTCCCTCCCAGGTCCACGATGGGTTGCCGAGGACCTTAAGCGAAGGCGCGAGCCCACCCAAGGTTGTCGTTTCGGCGAGGGTAGCGCGGCCGGGGGCAATCGTGGCTAGCTCGGCGGCATGATGACCCTGGCGTTCCTCGCGGCGGCGGCCGTGGCCCAGCAACCGGCCCCACAACCGGCAAGGCCGGTCTATCGCGAGATCAAGGATTTCGTCGTCGCCTGCGACAACCTGCGGACCTGCCGGGTCCGCTGGGCGCCGGAAGCGGACGGCGGGTTCGAGGCCTATTTCGACGTTGCGCGCGACGGCGGCCCACGCGGACGGCTGCGGGTTTCGCTGGGCGGGGCCACGCAGGAGGGCGCGCGACCGGACGTGCGGTCGCTGACGCTGGACGGCATCCCCTTCGGGCGGAACCTGCGCTGGCGCTACGACGCCGAGACGGACGCGATGGTGGCGGAGGGCGCCGAGGCGCTGGGCTACCTGCGGACGCTGAGCGACGGCGACGTGCTGACCTTCTCCGACGGCAAGCAGCAGCAGGCGGTGACGCTCACCGGGTTCAAGGCGGCGCTGCTGGCGGTGGACGAGGCGCAGGGGCGGCTCGGAACGGCCGGGGCGTTCGTACGGAAGGGCGCCGCGCCGGACACGACGGTTCCTGCGCCACCGGCGCCGCCCGTGCTGGTCGCCCGCCGCGCCGACCCGTCGCTCACCGTGCCGGCGGGCTTCGCCGCGCGGGTCCGCAAGGCGCAGGCGGCAGTGCTGACGAAGGAGGATTGCGCCACCGACGAGCGCCGTCCGGACGACGCGGCCCATCCGCTGGGACGCGGCGAGGTGGTGGTGTTCCTGGGCTGCCTGATGGGCGCCTACCAGGGCTACTCGCTGGTCGTGCGCGCGCCACGGGATGCGCCGGAGAAGGGGCGCGTGGTGATCCTGCCCGCGGCGGTGGGGGATCAGCCGAACCAGGGCTTCCACACCGAGGTCGACTGGGATCCGGAACACGCGACGATCCACGAGGCCGCCAAGGGGCGCGGGCTGGCCGACTGCGGGTCGAGCACGAGTTGGGTGTTCGACGGGACGACGTTCCGGCTCGCCGAGGCGAACCGCCTGAACCGCTGCTCGGGCGGACCGCCGGGCGACTGGCCGACGGTGTACCGCTCGAAGGTCGAGGTGCGCTAAGGCGGGTCCTTACCTCCCGCCGCTTCGCGGGGGCGGTAAGCTACTGCGCGACCGGCTTCACCTTGGCGGCGGCTTCGCGGGCGCGTTCGCGGGCGTGGTCGACGTCGGCGGCGCGGGCGAGGGCGACGCCCATGCGGCGGCGCGCGAAGCTCTCGGGCTTGCCGAACAGACGCAGGTCCGCGCCGGGGACGCTGAGCGCCTCGGCGACGCCTTCGAAGGCGATGCCCTTCGCCTCCAGGCCGCCGTAGATCACCGCGCTGGCGCCCGGCTCGCGCTGGGTGACGTCGGTGGGCAGGCCCAAGATGGCGCGGGCGTGCAGCGCGAACTCGGACTGGTACTGGGTGACGAGCGTGACGAGGCCGGTGTCGTGCGGCCGCGGGCTGACCTCGGAGAACCAGACGTCGTCGCCCTTCACGAACAGCTCGACGCCGAAGATGCCGAGGCCGCCCAGGGCGTCGGTGACGGCCTTGGCGATGTCGCGGGACCTGGAGAGGGCGATGGCGCTCATCGGCTGCGGCTGCCAGCTCTCCACGTAGTCGCCCTTCACCTGGCGGTGGCCGATAGGGGCGCAGAAGCTGGTCTCGACGACGCCGTTCACCAAGGACCGCACGGTGAGCTGGGTGATCTCGAAGTCGAAGTCCACGCGGCCCTCGACGATGACGCGGGGCTGTTCGACGCGGCCGCCCTCCAGGGCGTAGCGCCAGGCGTCGGGGATGCCGGTCGCGTTTTCGACAAAGGACTGGCCCTTGCCCGATGAGCTCATCACCGGCTTCACGAAGCAGGGGTAGCCGGTGGTCTCGCCGGCGGCCTTGGCGAGCTCGGCCTCGGTGGAGGCGAAGGCGTAGGCGCTGGTGGGCAGCCCCAGCTCCTCGGCGGCCAGCCGGCGGATGCCCTCGCG
>NZ_DASWTE010000272.1:0-5374 GCF_036402295.1 Phenylobacterium sp. | reverse complement strand
AAAAGCGCTGCTGGTGGGCCCGGCAGGACTCGAACCTGCAACCAGACCGTTATGAGCGGCCGGCTCTAACCATTGAGCTACAGGCCCCTGCAGCGAATGTGCCCCCGCGCGTTACCATGGGCTGCACGGCGCTTAAAGCTTGCGTTCAGGTGGGAATTGCGACGGTTGGGGGCGTTCCATCCTCCCCCACTGGAGCTTTCGATGAAGACCCTGATGCGCGCCGCCGGTCTCGGCCTGGCGCTGACGTTCGCCGCCGCCCCCGCGGTGCTGGCCGAGGCGCCTGCGCCGGCGGCCGAGAGCATGTTCCGGGCCACCACGCTCAACCTCTCGGCCTACGGTGAGACCCGCGTCGAGCCCGACATGGCGATGATCACCCTGGGCGTGATGACCGAGGGCAAGACCGCCGCCGAGGCCATGGCGGCCAACGCCCAGCGGATGACCGCGGTGGTCGCCAGCCTGAAGAAGGCCGGGATCGCCGAGAAGGACATCCAGACGTCCAACCTGAACCTGAACCCGCAATATCGCTACGAGGAGAACAAGCCGCCGATCCTGGTGGGCTACCAGGCCTCGAACCAGGTCACGATCCGGGTGCTTGACCTGAAGAAGCTGGGCGCCGCCGTCGACGCCACGGTGAACGCCGGCGCGAACCAGATCCACGGGATCAGCTTCGGCCTGGTCGACCCCACCGCCGCCGAGAACGCGGCCCGCGAGGCGGCGGTGAAGGCGCTGGTCGCCAAGGCCGACCTCTACGCGAAGGCCACGGGCCACCGGGTCTCGCGGCTGGTGTCGCTGAGCGAAGGCGGCGGCTACGTCCCGCGCCCGCCGATGCCGATGGTCGAGATGGCCGCCCAGCGCGGTTTCGCCAAGGACTCGACGCCGGTTCAGGGCGGCGAGCTCACCGTGCGGATCGACATCTCGGGTCTCTACGAGGTCACCCGCTAGGGCGGTCGGGCGAAAGTGGAAGCCGGTTTCGCCCCTGAAACGCGCTCTAACTCAAAGAGATAGAGCCTGTTCGCCGAGTTCAGATGATTCCATCTGAACTCGACAGGCTCTACGGCGCCTTCTGGCTGGCTGGGGCCTGCGTCCCGGCCGGGGCCTTCGAAACCTTGGCCCTGCGGAAAGCGCCTTCCAGGCGGTCGGCCATCATCCGGCCCGGGAAGGCGCGATCGCCCTCCATCATCGCGGCGTAGACGAGGTCGGTGCCGGCGATCGGGCCGGCCGCCCAGCCGACGCCGCGCGAGCCGTCGGGCTCGCTGTCGCAGGAGAGCTGGACCACCGCGCCGGTCTGGGCCGTGCGGTTGAGCAACTGGCCCAGCTTGGTCTTGGCGGCCTCCCGGATGCCGCCCCCTTCGCACGACGGCAGCTCGCGGTCGCAGGCGGTGTGGGTGTTGTAGCGATACTGGAGCTTGCCTGAGCCCGCCTTGGCGATCAGCAGGCAGCTGTTCGGGTCGCCGATGGCGCGCGAAACCGCCGCATCCAGCTCTGCGCGGTCGACCCCGGGCGGCGCGCCGGGCGAACAGGCGGCGAGCGCCAGGGCCGCCAGGGCGGCCCCGACGACAGCCTCAGGCGGCCTTCTTGATCTCGTTGGCGTCGTCCAGCAGGACCACAGTCGGCGCATAGTTGCGGGCTTCCTCGGCGGGCAGCATGCCATAGGTGACGATGATCACCTTGTCGCCCTTTTGCACGAGTCGCGCAGCCGCGCCGTTGACGCCGATCACCCGCGAACCCCGCGGCGCCTCGATGGCGTAGGTCGTGAAGCGGGCGCCGTTGGTGATGTTGAGCACGTCCACCTGCTCGTGCGGCAGGATGCCGGAGGCGTCCAGCAGGTCACGGTCGATGGCGATCGAGCCCTCGTAGTCGAGGTCGGCCTGGGTGACCGTGGCGCGGTGCAACTTGGCCTTCATAAGCGTGAGCAACATGGGCGGTTCACGTCCTTGTCTGCTGGCGCCCCGTAGCGGAGCGAGCGCGCATATACGCACGCTGCCGGCGGCGTTCAATGCGGCATTGCAGCGAGATGACGCTGCGGCAGTCGAGCGGCGCGATCCCCTTACAATGTATGGGTTTCCGCTGAAATCGGTTACGGTGGCGATGACCGCAAACCTGTACCCGTGCCGCGCCGCAGCACGGCGATCAACTTGCGTGGCGACGCAGGAAGCCGGTCATTTCGTCCAGCACCGGCGCGCGGCCCCGCAGCGGCCGCGACAGGGCCAGCACCATGTTGACGTGGTCGACGCCCTCGTAGTGGCGCTCCTCCACCGGCACGCCGGCCTCGCGCAGCTTCTTCGCCAGCGCGATGGTGTTCTTGGGCCAGACCATGTCGTCGGCGGCGCCGGTGGCCAGGAAGGCGGGCGGCGAATCCGGCCGCACATAGGCCAGCGGCTGGGTCGACGGCAGGTCGTCGGTCCCGCCGAAGATCCGCTCGGTGATCTCGCTGCGGATCGGCAGGAAGTCGTAGGGGCCGGAGAGGCCGGCCATCGCCCGCACCGCTCTCGGATCGACGCCCGCCGCCGAAAGGTAGCGGCCGTCCAGCGCCAGCATCACGGCGTTGTAGGCGCCCGCCGAGTGACCGACGAGCACGATCCGCTGGGCGTCTCCTCCCAGGCGCTCGGCGTTGCGGCTGGCCCACGCCACGGCCCGGGCTCCGTCCTCGAGGAAGCCGGGATAGCGGACCTCGGGATAGAGCCGGTAGTCGGCGACGACGGTCAGGAAGCCGCGCGAAGCCAGGGCGCGTCCGACCCAGTTATAGTCCTGCCGCCGGCCGGAATCCCAGGAGCCGCCGTAGAAGAACACCGCCACCGGCGCAGCCTGAGGGCCACGCCTCGGCGCATAGACGTCCAGCCGCTGCCGGGCCCCCGCGCCATAGGCCTGGCCGCGAGCCACGTGGTTGGCCGGATCCTTCGGCGAGAGGGTGGCGAACAGGCTGATCGGCGAGCAGGCGGCCGCCAGCGAGCCGCTGAGGGCGGCGAGCGCCGTGCGCTTGGTGATCGGGGCAGACATCGGGGCAGACCTACGGACGCAGCATGACAGACGCAACCAGGGCGGCCGCAACCATCGCGCCGCCCTCCGGTTCTACGTGCGCCCGCGATCCGGAGACGCATGCCATGCCCGACCAGACCCCTCATCCCGAACATTCCGGCCGATCGCTGACCATCCAGCGGGTCGACCCGATCCTGGACACCGGCGTCCTCGTCACCTGCCCGGTCCAGGAGGCCGACGGCCGCCTGCCCGACCGTCACTCGGCCTATCACGACAACATCTCGCCGCCGCTCAAGTGGTCGAACGTCCCCGACGTCCAGGCCTGGGCGATCGTGGTCGAGGACCCCGACGCGCCACAGGAGGAGCCCTTCATCCACTGGATGATCTGGAACATCGGCGGCCAGACGAACCACCTGCCCGAAGGCATCGGCAACGAGCCGCGCCTGCTGCAGGTGCAGGACGCGATCCAGGGCAGGAACGGCCGCGGCGGCTACGGCTGGTTCGGCCCGCGTCCGCCCGCGGGGCACGGCGTGCACCGCTACTACTTCCAGGTCTTCGCCCTGAACGAGCGGATCCAGATGGGCCCGGACACCGAGCTCAAGGAGCTCTTGAACGCGCTCAAGGCCCGCACCATCGCCAAGGGCGAGATGATGGCCACCTACGAGGCGCCGACCGAGCAGTAGCCCTTCCCCGCCGGAACCCTTGACGCCAGCCCTGCCCCCCTGCGCTAATCGCAACTGAACAACGATAAGGGAGGCGTCTCGTGGACGGAGCTCAGGCCCCGGCGGGCTTCAAGGCGGATGTGCTGGCGCAGGTGGGACCGGCGCTGAAGGGCCTGGTCGACCAGGGCGCGCTGTCGGGTGTCGTCACCCTCGTCTGGCGCAAGGGCGAGGTGGTCCACACCGACGCCATCGGCCAGCGCGACATCGAGGCCGGCCTGCCGATGCAGCGCGACACCCAGTTCCGCATCGCCTCGATGACCAAGCCGGTGACCTCCATCGCCGTCCTGATGCTGCTCGAGGAGGGCAAGCTCAAGCTGGACGATCCGGTCACCAAGTGGCTGCCCGAACTCGCCGGCATGCTCGTGCTGGAGGACGCCACCGGCCCGCTCGACAAAACGGCCGCTGCGAAGCGCGAGATTACCGTCGAGGACCTGCTGACCCACCGCGCCGGCCTGGCCTACGGCTTCACCTCGATGGGCCCGATCGCCCACGCGCACGAGAAGAAGCTGGGCTCGCCGCTGGTGAACCCGCTGACGCCCGATGAGTGGCTGAAGGCGCTGGGCGAGCTCCCGCTCTCCTACGAGCCCGGCGAGCGCTTCCACTACAGCCACGCCACCGACGTGCTGGGCTTCCTCGTGGCCCGCATCGAGGGCAAGCCGCTCGGCCAGGTGCTGAAGGAACGCATCTTCGACCCGCTGGGCATGGCCGACACCGCCTTCTGGCTGCCCAAGGACCAGCGCGGCCGGCTGGCGAAGCTGTACGAGGCGCCGGCCGATGGCGGACCGCTGCGGGACGTCTCCCTGCGCATGGGCGACGAGCCGCCGGCCTTCGAGGGCGGCGGCGGCGGCCTGATCTCCACGGCCGACGACTACCTGGAGTTCGCCCGCATGATGCTGGGCCGCGGCGAAGTGGACGGGGTGCGGCTGGTGAAGCCCGAGACCGTCGATCTGATGTGCGCCAACCGCCTCTCGGAAGAGCAGCGCGGCCACGCGTTCTTAGGGATGCCGTTCTGGCTGAGCCAGGGCTTCGGCCTGGGCGTCTCGATGATCCTGGACGCCCAGAAGCACGAGTGGATGGGCGCCGGCGGCCAGGGCGCGTTCGGCTGGCCGGGCGCCTTCGGCACCTGGTGGCAGGCCGACCCGGCGAACGACCTGATCCTGATCTACCTGATCCAGGACTCGATGCCGCTGGGGCCCGAGGCGGTCACAGCCATGCAGGGCCAACGGCCTACCGGCCGCATCGGCTGCCCGATGTTCCAGAAGATGGTCTACGCCGCCCTGGCGTAGCCCTCACGAGTTCCGCGGCGCCACGCAGATGCGGCGGCCGTCCACGGTGTCGCCCACCAGTGTGCCGTCGCGCAGGCCCTGACGACGGGCAATATTCAACGCCTTGCTCTCGGGCGGCGGCCGCTCGCCCTTGGCGCACACCGCGACCTCCACCCGCTGGCCCCCGTTCGGGCAGGTGCAGATGTCCTCGCGCTTGTCGAGGCGGCTCCCGGGCACGTTGCAGGTCGGCGGGATGGAGAAGCCGCCGACATCGATGCACTGGATCGTCCTGGTCGGCGGGTTCTCGCCGATCGGCTGGGCGGCCGCGGCGCCGCCGGCCAGCGCCAGGGCCGCAATGAGCATGGCTCGCATGGGGATCGCTCCTTTCGTCCTCCAGCATATATGCCCGTT
>NZ_DASWTE010000271.1:0-1628 GCF_036402295.1 Phenylobacterium sp. | reverse complement strand
TCAAGGGGACCTGAGGAACATGGCGGGCGACGTGCTGAACATCCGGCCGGCAGCTGAGTGCAAGTGGGACTGCGCCGCCTTCGGCGAGGTCATGCTGCGCTTCGATCCGGGCTTCGGCCGCGTGCGCAACGCCCGCTCGTTCCAGGTCTGGGAGGGCGGTGGCGAATACAACGTCGCCCGAGCCATGCGGAAGTGCTGGGGCAAGCGCGCCACGCACGTCACCGCGCTGCCCAACAACGATCTCGGCTGGCTGGTCGAGGACCTGATGATGCAGGGCGGCGTGGACCTGTCGCACCTGGTCTGGCGCGACTTCGACGGCATCGGCCGCAACACCCGCGTGGGCCTGAACTTCACCGAGAAGGGCTTCGGCATCCGCCCGGCGCTCGGCACCTCGGACCGCGGCCACTCGGCGGCGTCGCAGATCCGGCCCGGCGAGGTGAACTGGGAGAAGCTCTTCGGCGAGGAGGGCGTGCGCTGGTTCCACACCGGCGGCATCTTCGCGGCGCTGGCGTCCAACACCGCCGAGGCGGTGATCGAGGCGGTCGAGGCGGCGCGGAAGTACGGGACGATCGTCTCCTACGACCTGAACTATCGGGCCTCGCTGTGGAAGAGCCAGGGCGGCAAGGACGGCGCCCAGAAGGTCAACCGCCACATCGCCCAGTACGTCGACGTGATGATCGGCAACGAGGAGGACTTCACCGCCTGCCTCGGCTTCGAGGTCGAGGGGCTGGACGAGCACATCTCCGACATCGACCCGGCCAACTTCAAGAAGATGATCGAGGCCTGCACCTCGCACTTCGCGAACTTCAAGGTGGCCGCCACGACCCTGCGCAACGCCAAGACGGCCAGCGTCAACGACTGGTCGGCGATCATCTGGGCGGGCGGCCAGTTCTACCAGTCGCGCACGCGCGAGAACCTGGAGATCTACGACCGGGTCGGCGGCGGCGACGGCTTCGCCTCGGGCCTGGCGTACGGGTTCCTCAAGGGGCTGGGGCCGCAGATGGCGGTGGAGTACGGCGCGGCGCACGGGGCGCTGGCCATGACCACGCCCGGCGACACCTCGATGGTGCGCGCCGCCGAGGTCGAGACCGCGATCAAGTCGAAGGGCGCGCGGGTTATCCGGTAGGGGAGTGCTCGGGAGTGGGCCCCGGAAGCGGACGTTCCGAAGTTCTGACAAGGGTCGCGAACTGTCTCTTTGCCTCCGCCGGAGAGCAGACGTTGCATGTCAGGTCGCTAAGCAGACCTAGCCGGCGTCACGAGAGGGTGGAAAGCGGACTGTGCGGCAGTCAATGTCGGTGTAATCGGCGGCCCAGCCAGTACGACGCGCCGGTGATGGCCAGCACAAAGATCAGCCCTGCCGCCAGTGGCACCCGATGCTCCTGCCACCAAGGCATATAGGGGATTGAAGCCGCGTACTCCGCGCGCGTGGGCCAAGGCTCGGCGCGGCGCACATCCTCGATTGCCCCTGGCCAAAGGCCGAGATGCCCTGTCGGACCAGCGCGGAACGTCCCTTCGAGCACAGAGTATCGCTGGCTCAGGCCGCGCGCTGCGGTGTCGTTCACCCATTTGGGCCTCTCTACCCAGAGGGAGTTCGCCAAAACGCTCGCATCGAAGTCGGCCTTGCTCAG
>NZ_DASWTE010000270.1:0-15773 GCF_036402295.1 Phenylobacterium sp. | reverse complement strand
CCTGACTTCACCGAAAGGGAGACCGCCATGTCGATACGTCACTACGCCTTTGCCGCGTCCATCGCGGCCATCCTCGCCGGCAACGTCGCCGCTGCGCAGCCCCAGCCGGCGCCGTCGACAACAGCGCAGCCCACGCCCACCGATCAGACCGCGCCGGCCACTGCCGCGCCGGTCGAAAGCACCGCCCCGGTGACCGCACCTTCGGCGACGGCGGCAGGCACGCGCGCCTCCGTCAGCGTGGACGCCACCGGCGCCCGGGTCACCGTCGTGTCCAATCCGCCGGTGCCCGACACGCCGGAAAACCGTGCGAAGTACGGAGGCCCTATGTCGGACGGCGGGCGGAAGACGGCGCCGCGCGGAAACTGAGGCGCCCTGCCGCTGCGCGCCCTTTGATGGACATCAAGGACGGTCGTCCGGCTTGAGAGCCCTGGTTTCGAGAGGTCTCAGCCTCGCGATGTGGGACGGTGGAGCTTTGCCCATGCCCTCCAAATATACGCTTATCCAGTATCGCCCTGATCGCGGCAGCGACGAGCGGCTCAACATCGGGGTCATCGCCTGGGACGCGGACGGCGCCCACGTCGTCTTTCTCGAGTCGTGGGAGCGCGCACGTTTATTCGGCGGCCAGGACGTGGCCTTCCTGCGCGAATTCGCTCAGTCGATGGAGAGGCGTCTGCCTGAAGAAATCGAGCTGCTTGCGGGCGAACTGACGGACGAATTGGTCGAACGATGGTTGGGCGATGTGGCCCATAGTGTCCAGCTCACGCCCGCCCAGGGCGCGCCCGAGGGCGCCAAGAAGCTCGTTGCAAGCCTTGCCGCCCGTTTCCTCTATTCGCCGCCTCCCAGGGCCAAAAAAGGTCGGTACCGGCGAGCCGCGGTTAGCCACGCCTATCGGATCATCAAGGCGGCCGTAGGTGCGAAGGCGTCCAAGGGAGCCAAACCGCAGGTCCACCTCCACCGCCCGCTCGAGGGCAAATTTGGCGAGCACCTGTTTGACCTCGTTCTCTCCGACGGCAAGCCATTGGCCGGCGTCGCCGCCATATCATTCGAGGTGAGGTCGAGGGCGCGCCTCCAAAGCGAGGTGGACGCCGTCGCCTGGGCGTTGGATGACGTGCATCGGCTGGACAAGGGAATGCCTCTGGCCGTCTTCGTCCGGCCGCCGACGAACCCCGAGGCCGAGCAAGTGTTCCTGGCGGCTTCGAAGACGTTCAACGGTCTGGGCGCAAAGGTGATGCAGGATGACGCGGCCCTGGCGCGCTGGGCCACACGTCAGGCCGGTCGTCCCAGGACAGCCGGCGCCCCTAAGCCGCCGGCAAACCAACAGCCGAGACGCGCCAGGTCCGCCGCGTCGAAGCATCCGCCGCCAGGCTAGGCCGCCCCTCAGATCGCCAAGGTCTGCAAAGGGGCGCCCCTCGGGTTAGGTCCAGTACCGAGACTCGCCGGCGACGACTGACCGTCGACAACCGTCCTGCACGCCTGGGAGGGCGGGCGCCACGCGTTCTTCTACGACTCCCGGGCGCCGGAAGCGCGCGAGGCCTACGCGGTGATCGCGAAGTTCTTCACCGACCGGCTTCGTTGAGCTGGACGTCCGCTACCCGGTCGGACGTCCGCTACCCGGTCGGCTGCCAAGTTCCACTCCTGGCGCATCTCGGCCTGACGAGCGCCTACGCGAAGAGGCGTGCAGGCGCGCCGGCCAGGCACGTCGTCATCATCGCCAAGGCCTCGAGCCTCGCAGGCTGTGGCCCCGGCGTGTTCAGGAACACGACCGCCTTGCCCTCAGCGTGAGCGAACGCCGCCTCGACGAGGGTGTTCGGGCCCACGTAGCCGTCGACGCCATTCCGGGCGAAGTTGGCGATGAGCACGACGTCCGACGCCCGGATGCGCTCGAGATAGCCGAAGAGGTAGCTCTGCTTGCGGCGGACCGCGTCCTCGAGAGAAAGCGACTCCCACGGCGCCTCGTGTTCTTCCCGCACAGGCGTGGCGACGGACGTCGCCTGCGGACGCAGCTCGGCGGCGATCGCCTCCATCTCATCGATGAAGGTCATCGAGCCGCAGATCGCGATCTTCATGTCCTCGCTCAGCCCTGTTGCGCATCGTCGGCGGCTTCACTTCGTCGACGATCACCCTGGAGGATGTCTGCTTCCGGCGCAGGCGCCAAGTTCCGGTCGTGGCGCATCTGAGGCCTCGGACCATCGATCGCTCCTGGCGAAGTTGAGACGTCACACCGGTCCGGCCGGTCGTCAGAGAGATCGGCCGGACTGCCCTTGCCCCTTGTGCTGTCGCAACTTGGTCATCGGGCCGGCAATGCGTACGCGATGGTGTAGTCCCCCTTCCTCGTCTCCAGGAACGAGTGACCACCAGCCGTGATCACGACGTACTGGCGCCCGCCGGACATGTAGGTCATGGGGGTCGCCTGACCGCCGGCCGGCAGCCGGGCTTTCCAGAGTTCCCTGCCGCTGCGCAGGTCGAAGGCGCGGATGTAACGGTCGAGCGTCGCACCGATGAAGATGACGCCGCCCCGAGTGGTCACGGCTCCGCCTTGGTTCGGAACGCCAATGGGAAGCGGCAGCATGGAGGGTTGCCGGAGCGGCCCGGAGTCCCGGGCGGTGCCCAGCGTGCGCTTCCACAGCACCTCATTTGTCCTCAGGTCGATCGCCTGCAGATAGCCCCACGGCGGCGCGACGCAGGGCGTCTGCAGGGGGCCGAGAAACGGCTCCTGCTGCGCCGCATAGGGTGTTCCCGTCATCAGCGGCGTCCAGCGGGCGTTTGCGATTTCGCGCGTCACGGCGGCACGGGGCACAAGGCGAAGCCGCCATGGGAAGTTCATCGAATTGACCACGAGGATATTGCGATCCCCGTCGAGGGAGAGGCTGCCCCAGTTGATCGCCCCGGAAAGGCCGGGGGAGACGATGGTCGGCCGGTCCGTTCCGGCGGGCGTGTACATGCCGTCGTACCGGGATTGCCGGAACTTGATCCGGCACATCATCTGATCGATGGGCGTCGCGCCCCACATCGAAGCTTCCGTGAGCCGAGCGCCGGTGACGCTCAGCGCCGAGAAGGGCTGGGTAGGGCTGAGCCGGTCGCCGCCGACGACGCCCTGCGGCACGGGACGTTCGGTGACCCGCACGATCGGCCGGCCGGTGCGACGGTCCAGGACATAGAGCTGGCCCTGCTTGGTGGCCTGGACGACGGCAGGGACCGGGCCCGCCGCGGTCCTGAGGTCCACGAGTAGCGGCTGGGCCGGGACGTCGTAGTCCCAGAGGTCGTGGTGCACGGTCTGGAAGGACCAGCGGGGTCGCCCCGTGTCCAGATCGAGTGCGACGATGGAGCTCCCGTACCGGTCATCGAAAGGCCGGCGCAGACCGCCGAAGAAGTCCGGGCTCGGATTGCCGGTGGGCACGTAGACCAGGTTCAGCGCCTCATCGACGGCAAAACTGCTCCACGAGTTCGGCGTGCTACGGGTGTAGGTCTGGCCGGGTGGGGGCGCGCCGACGCGCTCCGGCGCACCCATGTCCCACGCCCATTGAAGGGCGCCGGTCACAGGATCGAAGGCGCGAATGACCCCGGACGCCACATTGGCGGACTGGTTGTCGACGACCATGCCGCCTAGCACCACGTGGCCCTTCACCGAAGCCGGTGGCGACGAGGTATATTGAGCCCCCGCCGAGACGGGGCCGATCCCGTCCAGGAGCGAGACCTGTCCGTTGGCGCCGAAGTCGGAGCAGGGGCGGCCGGTCTTGGCGTCGAGGGCGAACAACCGCGCGTCGATCGTCGTGGCGAGGATGCGGCCGGCGCAGGCGTCCGGCTCCGCCCCGACCCGGGCATAGGAGACGCCCCGGCAGGCCATGATCGCGTAGTTGGCGGCGCCAACCCGGGGATCGAAACGCCACCGCTCCTTGCCGGTCCTCGCATCGATGGCCATCACCACGCTGTTGGGCGCGCAGGTGTAGAGGGTGTCTCCGACCTTGAGGGGGGTCGCCTGCGCCGACGCGGCAGGCGCGGGCGCGATGCCCGAGCGGTGGATCCAGGCGACTTCAAGCCGCCCTGCGTTGGCGGGCGTGATCTGGGTCAGTGGCGCGAAGCGTGTGCCGCGGGTGTCGTTGGCGTAGTGCAGCCAATCGGTATCGGTTGGTGATGACCCGACCGCCGCCGCGGCTTCCGCAGCTGCGGATACCCGCGTGCTGAACGCGCCTGGCAGGACGAACGAGAGCCCTGTCACGCCGATGCCGACGAGGGACGCGGCGCCGGCAAGGCTGATGCGCGCGATGAGCGGGCCTTCCGCCTTGCGGCCCACGAGGAACGCCAGGCCCAGGCCGGCTGGTGCAAGGAGCCGGGCCACAAGCGCCCAGGGCGCGAGACCCGCCTCCGCGAGCGCCCAGAGTAAGGTGGCCGCCAGCACGACGGCGTAGAGCCGGTCGCCCCATGGGCTCCCGCGCCCGTGCATCACCGCCGACGCGAGGACCAGCAGCCCCACCACTGCGTAGTAGGGAGAGCCGCCGAGGCTGAGGAGCGAGATGCCGCCCACCAAAAGGGCGCCGCCGACAAGGCCAAGCAAAGCGGAAAAGAGCGCCCTGGGCAGGCGCCGCATGAAACCCCCGGTCGTCATGTGTGCGTTCCCCTCCGCCCTCAGGCGGGCCATTCGATGATCGGGAGGCGGCTCAGGGCCGGAGCGATCTCCACGACCCGGAGGTCGCGATAGACGCCGGCCTGGCAGAACGGCTCTTCGGCAGTCCACGCGCGAACAGGGTCAATGTCGTCGGCTTCGAAGACATAGATCGAACCCTGCTGGTGGCCGTCGGCGTCCAGCATGGCCGTGGCGAAGCGGATCATCTGGTCGTGTTGCAGCACGAAGGCGCGGTGAGCCGGCCGCACGCGGTCACGCAGCGCCATGCTGTGCGGCGGGTGGTCCAACCCAACCACGGCGTAGAACGGCATGCGCGGAGGTCTCCTCGACGATGGTCTTCGGGCAGCAAGTGTCGCCTGATCTGGCGGCCCGCGCCTTGACCAGGACTCCGGCAGACTTGGCCATGCGTCTGGAACGCTACCCCAAGCTGGCGCCGCGCAACCGGCGCGCCGTTGCATTTGCATCGAATATAATGATCATCAGAAATTGCCAATTTGACCGACCGATCGAACAGGGCCGGCAACGCGGGGAGGATGCGATGGAATTCGCAGCGGTGGCCGGGCAACCGGAGCTGAAGGCCATTCCGAATGGCCTTTCCGGCTATGAGGCGGTGGTCCGCGACGTCTATTTTCCGATGAAATTCGCACAGGAGAGCCGCGGCGGCGCCTTCGAGGCTCGCGCCGAGAGCTGTCAGATCGGCTCGATCCAGATGTCCCGCGTCTATGCGACGGGAGGCTATGGCGGTGGGTATCGCGCCGATGGCTCCGAGCGGAGCGGTGGTTATGTCCTGAACCTCTGCGAAGAGGGGGGCGTGTTCTTTGAAGGGCGACGTAACTGCGTGACCAAGCCGGGCGACCTGCTGTTGCTCAGCACCAGCCAGGCCTTCGACGTCTGGCAGCAGGATCCAGCGCAGGCCCTGGCGATACATGTTCCGGGTTCGCTGCTTTCGATGCAGTGCGGCAACCTGGACGATCTGGCCTTCATGACCGTCGGCTCGTCCGAGGGATCCGCGGCGATCCTGCGAGAGATGATGATCTGCTGCTGGCGGCAGCGCGCCAGCATTCAGACCTCCGCCACGAACGAGCTGGTGAATGCGCTTCTGAGCCTGATCGGCGCGACGTTCCGGCCCTCGGCGCAAACGACCTCGTTCACCTCACTGTCGATGCAGATGCACTTCCTGCGTATCCGCAGTCACATACTCGCTAACCTTGCCAGCGAGGACCTGTCCTCGGACAGCATCGCCGAGGCCGTCGGGCTCTCGAAGAGCTACCTCTTCGCGATCATGAACGCCGCGAATACGACCCTTGGCCACTTCATCCTCGATCAGAGGCTGGAGCGGGCCCGTCAGCTTCTGGAATTCCCGACGCACAAGAGCCGCTCGATCTCGGAGATCGCTTTCTCCGTGGGCTTCCAGGAGCTCTCGCACTTCAGCAAGCGCTTCTCGACCCGCTTCGGAAAGTCGCCGAAGGCGTTCCGGGCGGACGTCTCGGCCGGGGCGGCCGGCAGGGCCTAGGGCCGGGTTGCGCGGGAGCAGGCGAAGGCCGGGGACGCCTTCGCCTGCCGCGTTCTAGAACTCGTAGCCGAACTGAACCCCGAAAGTGCGCGGCTCGTGAGGGTTTGCGAAGGACCAGAGGCCCGCGACCGTGAAGGCGGCCGCCGTTCCCCGCTCGTCGAGCAGGTTGCGTCCAAACACCGAAATCCGGACCTTGCCGTTAGCCATCGGGGCCACGAGCGCGATGCTGGCGTCGACCAGGCTTTCGGCCTTGGTGCGGACGCGGGGATCGTTGGAGGGGACCTTGAAGACCCCGTTCACCAGCGGCGGGGCGACGGTAGCGTCGCGTCCGATCTGCTGATCGTAGGGGTCGATGTAGCGGTAGGAGCCGCTGACGCGCCATTCGCCGTAGTGCGCCGGGATCGCGTACTCGAAGCTGAACGATGCGGTGACGTCCGGCGCATAGATCAGGTCGACGTCTGAGTAGTCGTAGATCGCCGGCGTGCCTTCCTGGGTAAGGAACTCCCCGAACTTGGCGTCCAGCAGGCCCAGAGACACGCGGATGGTGAGGGCGGAAACCGGGCGCGCCGTCAGGTCGAGCTCAATGCCGTTGATCTCGGCGGACGACGCATTGGTGATGATCGTCTGGTTCCCCTGACCGCCGGCGAACGGGATGGTCGTCGACTCCTGGATGTTGTCGTACTTGGTGTGGAACGCGGCCAGGTTGACGTCGAGGCGCCGATCGAACCACGAGGTCTTCAGACCGCCTTCGAAGGAGTCGACCGTCTCCGGTTCGAATGGGGTCGTGGCCGCGAATTGCGAGAGCCCCCGGCCGCTGAACCCGCCCGAGCGGTAGCCGCGTGAGAAGACGCCGTAGACCATAACGTCGTCGTTCGGACGATAGTCGATGCCGATCTTGGGCGTGAACTCGTTCGAGGACGCCGAGGCTTTTGGGAATTGGGCGCCGAGGTAGCGGGTCTGGTTGGTCTTCTTGTCCCACGAGTATCGCCCGCCGAAGGACAGCCGCCACTTTGGCGCGAACGCCCAGTTGAAGTCGCCGAAGGCCGCGGCGGTCTCGGACTGGCCGCGGGTGATCTGCGGCAGCGGATTCTCGACGCCCGCGAAAGTCGTATACTGGGTGAGTTGGTACTCGCCGTCGTAGTAGTAGCCGCCGACGACGTAATCGAGATCTGGGGTGATGTTGCCGCTGGCCCGCAGCTCTTCGCTGAACTGGTAGAACCGCTGCTTCCGGTCGGTAACGTAGAAGTTCAGGCTCGAGCCGCTGAAATCCGTCCGTTGCCGCTCGAATACTCGTCGGTAGCCAGTGACCGAGACGAGATGGATGCCTCCGACGTCGCCGTTCAGTTCCAGCGTCGCCGCCGGCGTCCGCCCGTGGGCGGGGAACTTCCCGCTGAACACGGTATAGAGGTCGCGCGTCGAGTTGCGGTTGCGCTCGTTCAAGGGCTCCAGGTCGCAGAGCAGTTCGCCCGTCTTGCAGATGTTCGCATTGGCCTGGTCGAAGCGGGAGGATTGCTGCTCCAGGGTGAGGAGCGCGCTAAACGTGTCGCTGGGGGTGAAGAGCAGCGAGAGGCCGTAGTTCTCGCTGTTGCTGGCGCCCCGCCGGTCGCCAACGTCCGACACCAGGCCCTTGAAGCCAATGGCCCTTACGCCCTGCTTCTGGAAGCCCTCGGTCTGGGTGTGGAAGTAGAAGAGCTTGGCCGCCAACTTGTCCCCGACGAGGGGCAGATTCACCACGGCGCGAGCGCTGAAGCTGTCGAACCGGCCGTAGTCGACGCCGAGCTTCGCACCCCAGACGCCCGTCGGACGGGTCCGGGTCACGTTGATGACCCCGCCGATCGTGTTGCGACCGAAGAGCGTCCCCTGCGGTCCGCGCAGCACCTCGATGGAGGCCAGATCGAAATTGTCCATCAGCTGGGCGGTGTTCGAGCCTTGGAACACGCCGTCGACGACGAGCGCCACCGACGGATCGAACGACTTCTCATTGTCGGCGAACGACAGGCCGCGGATGGAGACATTGGCGGTCTGGAAACCGGACACGGCGGGAGTGAACAACAGGTTCGGCACGGCGCCGTGGAGATCCGAGATCTCGGTCGCGCCGACAGCCTCCATCTGCGCCGCCGAAACCGACGTCACAGCCACCGGCGTCTCCTGTATCGTCTCCTTACGCCGCCGCGCGCTGACGACGACCTCTTCGATCTGGGTCCCGTCCGCGGGCGCGGCGATAGCAGTGCTCGCCGCCGTGGTGGTCTGCGCGGCGGCAGGCGGAGCCAGCGCGAGCGCGGCCGCTGAACTGGCGAGAAGCAACGCGCCGCGGCGGCGTTGGCAGGCCCGGAAGCCGCCTCCGTGGATCGATGTTGTCATGGGTCCCCCCTAGGGATGGCTAGTGGCCGCGGGTTGCGAGTTGGGCAGGCGCCCAGCTGGTCCAGCGGCTCGGTTCGGTGCGGAACGAACGCTCCGCGCCATCGGCGACGACGTCGACGAACAGCGTGTGACCGGTGACGGGATCGAGGTAGGCAACAGCCTCCACCTGCTCAGCCATCGGCAGAAAATCGCGGATCACGGGGCATCCGTCCGTCCACTGGCCCGGCGCAAGCGCAAGCGGCGCACCCGACCGGACGCTGACGGCCACCCCGCCCTGTTGCTGAACGCCCGAGGCCAGGGGCGCGGCGTCTTGTTCGTCGCGCCAGCCCACCGGAACGTCGCTCCACGCGAGCGGCGCCTTCGCGGGAGCCGCGAGCTTCAGACGCGCCTGAAGGCGCTGTTGGCGAAGGGATCGCGTGGCGTCCTCGTCGCCGACAACGACACCGTAGTCCTCCTGCGCATCGTCCGCCGTGATGCGGCGCTGCCGAACGTCGGCCTCGACACGTTCGAAGGGGCGGTCGAGGGGGTCGCCCCAACCTCCGCCCCCGGCGTTGAGGCAGATGAAGCGGTCGCCGCGATGGAGCACGAGGCCGGCCGCCTGCGGATACACATGCTCTCGAGCGCCGTCGACGCGCTCGATGAACGTGGCCGTCGTGCCGCCCGGATAGCCGCCGGCAAAGCCCACGAGGGGAACGCGCTGCCGATTGCCAATGGCCGAGCCCGTCAACACCTCGACGCCATAGGGTTCGTAGACGATCTCCAGCCGGCCGCCGGCGCGCTGCGTCCCGATCCCGCTCGGTCCGTACAGCAGGCGCTTGGAGACGATCCGCCAGGGATACCAGGACTCCCAGACCTCCACGTCCGGGTATTCCAGCAGGTTCGACTGGCCGATCTGGTAGACGCCGAGATCGGTCCCGTCGCGCGCGGCGGAACCCGCGCCGCCGACAGCCATCGCCTCGGTCATCGTCCAGTAGAGCGGCTCCCCGTCTTCATCCTTGCCACCCCAGATCTGGGCCGTGTAGCCGGAGGCCGGGGCGGGGGGCATCAGGAACCCGCGGGCGGAGCTGTTCGGCGAGGCCTCGATGGCCATCATCAGCGCCCGGATCGCGCATTCGGCGGTGGTCATGCCCACGTCCATATGGGCGTTGCCGATCGGCGCCGGCGGCAGGCTGTTCACGATGGTGCCCGGAGGGCAGATCGCCTCGAAGCAGTCGAAAAGCCCATGGTTCAGCGGCAGGTCGTTGGCGAAATGCGAGGACAGGTCGGCGCCGATCTCCGACGTCACGATGAAGTCCTTCGAGTTCATGAAGTGGTTGCTCTGCGGCGATGCGCCGGTGAAGTCGAAGGTGAGCTTGTCCTGGGCGACCGTGAGCGTGCAGGGGACGTGGTAGAGCTCCTCGCACCACTCGACCCAGCTTTCGGCGCGGTACGTGCCGGGCTCCAGTTCGTTGATCCGCCGCCGTACCTCGCGGCGCACGCGATCGGCGAGTTCGTCCAGGGCCGCCGCATAGGCCCCGGCGCCCATGTCCTCGACGATCTTGACGAGTTCGCCGGCGGCCACGTTGCAGCCGGCCGCCAGGCTGCGCATGTCCATCTCGACCACCGCCGGGATGCGGATGTTGTTCTTGAGGATGGCCCAGATGTCGGACTGCTCGACGCCCGCCCGCGAGAGGCGCACGGGCGGGAAGCGGATGGCCTCCTGGTAGCACTCGGTGGCGTCGGCGGCGTAGGAGCCCTGGGCCATGCCGCCCATGTCCAGCATGTGCGCCGACGACGCGATCCACGAGACCAGGCGCCCGTCTACGAAGACCGGAAGGATCACGAACACGTCCTGGGGGTGAAGCGCGCCGCCGTGGTGGGGGTCGTTGGCGAGGAAGAGGTCGCCGGGCGCCAGCGTCTCGCCATGCGCTTTCAGCACCGCCTTCACCGAGCTGCTGGCGCCGTAGAAGTGCAGACGGATCTTGCCGCCGCCGACCACCAGGCGCCCCTCGGCGTCTAGCAGCGTGCAGGAGTAATCCTTTGAATCTGTGACGATCGGGCTGATCGCGGTGCGCTCGATGGCGCGACCTCCGTCGGCGCAGATCGCGTCCAACCGGAACCGAAGCAGCTCGACCTGGATGAAATCGACACTCTTGGGCACGTGCAGCATCAGGCCGCTCCGAGTTCGAGGGTGATGGTGTTGAAGGCGTCGACGCTGCCCGTGCCGCCTCGCGGAACCCAGAGCGTGTTGTCGACGGCGTCGACCAGCGCCGGTCCCCGGAGCAGATGCCCAGGCAGCAGGGCAGTGGCCTGGTAGACGGGCACCTCCTCGGGCGCGTCCGGGGCCAGCCAGACCAGGCGGGCGCCGGCGGCTGGCGGAATCCCCGCCGCCGCGCTGGCCTGGGAGGGCATCCGCACCCGGTCGGTCCTGCCGATGCCGACGGCCCGGATCGAGACCAACTCGATCTTGGCGCCCTCGACGATCGTGCCCTTGCCGAACAGCGCGGCGTAGGACTCGAAGAACGCTTCCGTGAGGCGAGGTTCGTCGAATGGGAGCGATGTCGTCAGGGTCAGGTCCGCGCTCTGGCGGAGGAACTGCACGTCGGCTTCGAACCGGACCTCCTGCGCCTCCGCCGCGATGCCGTTGGCGTCGAGATCCTGCATGACCAGGCGCCGGAGCTCCGAGAGGTTCCGGTCAATGACGTCCGCCTCCAGCGGCAGAACACGGCCAACGGCGCAGCTTCGCTCCAGCCGGACGTCGGCCGATCCACCTCCGAAGGCGGAAAGGACGGAGGCCAAGGCCGGGGAAAGCATCCGCGGGATGCCGACGGCCTGGCTGACCGACGCCATGAACAGCGGCCCGCCGCCGCCGTACGCGATGGCCGAGAGATCCGGCGCCTTCAGGCCGTTGGCCGAAACCAGGGACCGCATGGCGCTGACCATGTCGGCCAGCGCGGTCTCGCGGATCGCCCAGGCCGTGGCCATCGCGTCCAGGCCGACCTGCGCGCCCAGCGCGGCGCAGGCCGTGGTCGCGGCGTCGCGGTCAAGCCGCATCGAGCCGCCCAGGAAGGTCTCGCCCTCGATGTAGCCCAGGAGCAGCAGGGCGTCCGTGATCGTGGCCTCGGTCCCACCGCGGCCGTAGCAGGCGGGACCCGGCGCCGAGCGTGCGCTGCGGGGGCCGACCCGCAGCATCCCACGCCGATCGATCCAGCCGACCGAGCCGCCGCCCGAGCCCACCGACTCCACCTCGACATGGGACTGCGCGACGGCGACGCCGTGGAGTTTGCTGCGATGGCCTCGCACCGGCTGTCCCGAAGCGATAACGGCGACATCGAAGCTCGTCCCGCCGACATCGCCGCAGACCGCCTCCGTGATGTGTTGCGTGCGCGCGAGTTCCGCCGCTGCGGCGACACCGGCCGCTGGCCCCGAGGCGGCGAGGCGCAGCGGTGCGCGTCTCGCTTCTGTCACCGTGGCCGTGCCGCCGCTAGCCTGAAGGAGCAGCAACGGCGCGGTCAGGCCAAGGCCCTTGAGCCGCCGCTCGAGCTGTTCGATGCCGCCGAGCGCGTTCGCGCAGAAGGCGTTCATCACCGCCACCATGGTCCGCTCGTACTCGCGCCGGACGGGTTGCAGGGCGGCGCCGCAGAATACAGGCAGGTCCGGGTAGAGGCCGCGGACGGCCTCCGCGGCCAACTCCTCGTGGACAGGATTGACGTAGGACCAGAGGAACGAGATCGCGAGGGCTTCGACGCCTTCGCCCTCCACCAGGCGGCGGGCGGCCGACGTCGCCTCAGAAGCGCTCAAGGCTCCGAGGACATGGCCGTGCCGGTCCAACCTCTCGGGCAGGCCGAGGATGCACGACGGCTCGATCGGCACCCAGGGAAGCTCCAGCCAGCCATCCCGCGAAATCCGGTCGCCACGCGCGGTGAGCGCCAGGGATTCAAATCCCTGGGTGGTCAGCAGTCCGACTTTCAGCCCCTCGTGGGCGGTAAGAGCATTGGTGACGGCGGTCGTGCCGAGGCCGAAGCGGGTGACCTGGGGAAGGAGCTGATCCAGGCTCACACCGAGCTGCGCCGCGGCCTTTTCGCAAGCGGCGATGACGCCAGCGCCGATGTCTTGCGGATCAGTGGGGGCTTTGGCGCGGACGGTTCGCGCCTCGGTGCTGCAGACGACGTCTGTAAATGAGCCGCCCACGTCGACCCCCAACGCGGCGCGCTCGACCGGTGTATTCTCTAAGGAACCAAGCATGCGAGCGACCGTAGATGCCCGACGCCTGAGGCGCTTGGCTGCGGAACTTGGATCCTTGGCCAGCGCTACACGACAGCGCCGCCCGAGCCTGGGTGAAGCCTGGGCAGGTGCGATGAGCAGCCCGAGCCAGTTAGATGCGGGTCGAGATCGCGCCTCCGAAGGGCGCTCTGGTCGGCTTTGAACTAGGGCTCATCGCGACCTTAAGCCGGGACGGCGCTGTCGTTGAGCTGCGGCGCGCGCCGGAAGCTGCAGCTGCTTGCCGTCTCCCGGGTCGTTTGATTGGGCTTGAAGGTCTGCTTCTCGCACCGTGCTGAATGTCGGTTGCTGACGCAGGGCTGACGCTGACCAGGAGGTTTGCGCCACGCCGAAGGCATGGCCACGGCCACCGCTGCAGGGGCCTCGCCTATTCGTCGAAGCCCACGAAGACTGTGGCCTCCTTCACCGACTTGCGTTCCGAGACGACCGCGTTGGCCGGAAAGGTCTCGTCAGGCCAGCCGAGGGCGATGCTCTTCATGATCACCTGGTCGTCGGCGATGCCGGCATGTTCGCGCACCACGGGCGACTGCATGATGCCCTGGCTGTTGATCACCGCGCCCAGTCCCCGCGACCAGGCGGCGTTGACCAGGGCCGTGGCCACCGCGCCGCAGTCGAAGGGCGCGTCGTCACTTCCTTCCAGCGCCTTGTCGAAGGTCACGATCACGCAGACCGGAGCGTCGAACTGGCGGAAGCCGCGCAGCACCCAGTCATGGCGGCCCTCCTTATCGTCGCGGGCGATGCCCATGGCGCCGAAGAGTTGCTTGGCCACCCCGACCTGCCGGTCGCGATGCTTGCCCTCGAAGGCGCCGCCGACGCGGAACTCACGTGAGTGCGGCACCCCCGCCATGTTGCGCTCGGTGTTGCCCGCGCGGATCCGGTCCAGCGGCTCGCCGGTGATGATGTAGAAGTTCCAGGGCTGCACGTTCATCGACGAAGGCGCCCGCATCGCCAGGCCGATGATCTCCTCGATCAGCGCCCTGGGAACGGGGTCGGGCTTGTAGCCGCGGATGCTCCGGCGGCCGAGGATGACGTCGTCAAAGTCCATAGAAGCCCCTTTGGTGATCGGCACAGGCCATCGTCCCCGCGTCCTGGCCGCGCCGCAGGACCCAGTCGACGACGCGTCGCCGCATTCTCCCGCGTTTAGACCGTTCAGGAAGCCAGACCTCAAGCCTGCTTCGGAATGTAGATGGCCTTGGGCTGGGTGAATTCGAGCAGGCCCGGCAGACCGTTCTCGACGCCGAAGCCGGATTGCTTGTGGCCGGCGAGGGGCGTGAAGGGCGTGGCCTGGAGGTTCTGGTTGATCCAGACCGTGCCGGTTTCCAGCCGACCGGCAACGTCGAGCGCCGTGTCCACATCCTTCGACCAGACCGCGCCGGCCAGGCCGTACTCGGTGTCGTTGGCGCGGGCTACGACGTCGTCGATGTCGCGGAACTTGAGGAGTGGCAGGACCGGGCCGAACGCTTCTTCCGTGACCACGCGGGCGTTGTCGGGTGGATTGTCGACAAGGGTGATCGGCACGAAGTAGCCGCCTTCCGGCACCGGGCCGCCCTCCAGCAGGGTCAGGCCGTTGGCGCGGGCGTCGTCGATCAGCTCCAGCACCCGACGATGCTGTGGGGCGTTCTGGATCGGGCCCAAGACAGCACCTTGCTGGGCGCCATCGCCCACGGTGACGGCCTTGGCCAGGGCATGCAGGCGATCGCGGACGGCGTCGTAGATGTCCTCGTGGACGTAGAGCCGCTTGGTGGCCACGCAAATCTGGGCCGTGTTGAAGAAGGCCCCGAAGAAGAGCTGCTGGGCGATGGCGTCGACATCGACATCCGGCATGACGATGGCCGCATCGTTCCCGCCGAGCTCGAGGGTGAGGCGCTTCAGGTCCCGGGAAGCGGCCTCCATCACCTTGCGACCGGTGGCGGTGGAGCCGGTGAAGGAGATCTTCGCAAACCCCGGATGGGTGGTCATCAGCGGGCCCAGCGCGTCGTCGCCGCAGATGACGTTGAGCACGCCGGGCGGGAAGACGTCGACGAGCAGCTCGCCCAGCTTCAGGGTGCATAGCGGCGTGAACGGCGAGGGCTTCAGGACCAGCGTGTTGCCGGCCAGCAGCGCGGGCGTGATCTTCCAGACGGCAAGGGTGATCGGGAAGTTCCAAGGGACGATGCCGCAGACGACGCCCAGCGGCTCGTGGCGCACCTCGATGCGGCGCTGCGGGGTGTCTTCGGTCACCTCCACGGGGAGGTCCAGGTCGGCGCCGGCCCGCATCCAATAGACGGCCTGCAGGATCTCGCCTTTCGCACCGTCGATCGGGCGGCCCTGCTCGCGGGTGAAAAGGCGGGCCAGAGATTCGGCGTGGGCTTCAAGGATGTCCGCGGCCGCTTTCAGCCGGCGGCGGCGCTCGGCGATGGGGGTGGCGCGCCATCCCGGGAAGGCCTCCCTGGCAGCGGCCACCGCGGCGTCCAGCTCCGCCGGCCCCGCGTTCGGGACGTGAGCGAAGGGCTGGCCCGTGGCCGGGTTCACGACCGGCAGCGTCGCAGCCGTTGTCACTGGCCGACCGGCGATGGTCATGACGTAGCCGGCCTCGAGATCGACGACCGGCGGAGACGTCGCGGTAGCGTCGGACATGGTTTGGCTCCTCCGAAATGACCTCGCAACAATAATCGAATGTCATTAGGTTTGTCGACGCCGCGTCGCGCAGAGGGCGCCGTAGCGTGCGGGGAGGCGGCGGGCCGAGCGGCCCGCTTGCGCCCCGCGCGCAAAATCGATGTATCAAAGGCTTCTTCGGAGCACAGGAACCTCATGGCCCGGCCGCGCAGCCCTCTGATTTCCCGGGAAGCCGCCGTTCGCGCGGGCCTTGCGGTGCTGGATGAGGTGGGGCTCGAGGCCTTCAGCCTGCCGATGCTGGCCAAAAAGCTCGAGGTGAAGGCGCCGTCACTCTACCACCACTTCCGCGACAAGTCGGAGGTGCTGGCCGAGATCGCCCGGCAGATCATGCTGGACGCCGACGAGCCGCGCCGCCTGCCGAAC
>NZ_DASWTE010000269.1:0-11061 GCF_036402295.1 Phenylobacterium sp. | reverse complement strand
GACAAGCGCAAGGACGGGGTCTATCTGTCGGTCTACGGCTTCGGCCGCGGCAACTACAACGACACCATGATGCAGGCCCTGGCGCAGAACGGGAACGGGACCGCCGCCTACGTCGACAGCCTACAGGAGGCCCGCAAGCTGTTCCGGACCGACTTCACCAAGTCGCTGTTCACCATCGCCGACGACGTGAAGGTGCAGATCGAGTTCAACCCGACCCAGGTCTCGGAGTACCGGCTGATCGGCTACGAGACGCGGCTCCTGAACCGCGAGGACTTCAACAACGACCAGGTGGACGCGGGCGAGGTCGGCGCGGGCGCCTCGGTGACGGCGCTCTACGAGATCACACCGGCCGGCGCGCCGGGCTCTTCGGATCCGCTGCGCTATGGGCGCTCATCCGCGGCGGCCGCGCCGACCGGCGAGCTGGCCTATCTCAAGATCCGTTACAAGCTGCCGGGCCAAGGCAAGTCGCGCCTGATCGAGCGGCCGATCACCGTCGCCGACGCCGCGCCCAGCCTGCGCGCCGCGCCCGAGCCCACCCGCTGGGCTGTGGCGGTAGCCGGCTTTGGCCAGAAGCTGAAGCGCGACCCGCGGGTGTCGGACGGGTTCGGGTGGAACGACATCCTGACCCTCGCCCAGGCCGGCCGCGGGGCCGACCCGTTCGGCGAGCGCGCCGAGTTCGTGCAGCTGGTGCGGACGGCGGCGGCCGACACCGGCGGCGACAACTGACCAGCCGTCAGGCCGTGTTGATGCCAAGCTTGAGCGGGGTGGGCGGCGAGCCGTGCGTGGGATTGTCCAGCACATCCACGCCGATCCACCCCGCCAGTACGCGGACGATCTCGTTGGCGACTTGCTCGTTGTAGACGTAGTACGGCGTGGCTGCGTAGGCCGCCCCGTCGGCCGCGCCGCCACCCCTCAGGTGTCGCCGCCAGCAGGCGTTCTGCACCAGCAGTCCCAGGCGCGTGACGTGCGCCAGTTCGTGCAAGACGAGGTAGCACAAGCCGGGCTCGCCCAGCGCCGCGTACTCGCGGAAACCCTGCACATGGAACCGCGCCGTCGCCGAGCGCCACGCTGACGGCTTCCAGCCACTGCGGTAGTCGCTGTGCATCGCGCCCAGGCCGCCGTTGCGCGGCATCCGTGTGGTCAGGACCCAGGACGTGGCGGCGAGCTTACGGCGTGCGTCGGCCAGATCGACGCGGCCGATCGGCCGGCCATCCAGCGCGGCGATCTCCAGGTCGGCGGCATCCGTCGCCAGGGCCGTCGTGATCGCATCGACGAGGCCGCGGAATGTTCGCCAGTCCGGCGACAAGTCGTCGTGGCCCTTCGGAACCCGCGCCGAGACCGGCATCTAGCCGGCGTCGCCCCACTGGCGGTGCAGCGACGTGGCCACATGGCTGAGCCGGGTGCGCGTCTCCCAGGTCAGCCTGTCGCCCTCGGTCGCCAGGATGTGGTTGAGCTCGAACAACAGCTCGCGGCCCACCCGGTCGACCACGTCGCTCTCGATGAAGGTGATGCCGCAGAGCCGCTCGCCGCGCGTCACGGGCCGCACCTGATGGATGGTGGTCGAGGGATAGATCACCGCCGCACCCGGGCCGGGTTTGAAGTCGACCTCGCGGGTGCCCAGCCGCACCGAAAGCTCGCCGCCGTCGTAGTCCTCGGGATCGGTCAGGAAGACGGTGCACGACAGGTCGGCGCGGATCGGCCGCGCCCCGATCGGCAGGAAGGCCGCGTCGGCGTGGGCGCCGTAGTTCATGCCCGGCCGGTACAGCGACAGGGTCGGCGGCGCCATCAGCTTGGGGAACGCGAACGCCACGAAACGCGGATGGCGGCTGAGCGCGCCCCGCAGGATCTTCGAGGCCTGTTCGTGCTGCGGGTCGGCCAGGTCGCCCTGCAGGTTGTGCTTCACCTGGCTGTCGGGGTTGGTGACGCGGCCGTCGACGAACCGCAGCCGGGCCGCAAGCCCGCGCAGCTCGGACACCTCGGCAGGCGTCAGCAGGTCGGGGATCTCGCAGAACATGGCCAACGCTTAGCCGAGCGCGGCCAGCCGCGCCACGGCCTCGGCGAGGATCGGCCGCTGGCCCTTGTGGATCTTCACCGCCGCAGTCGCCGCGTCGAACCAGCCGGCGCGATCGACCTCTGGGAAGGTCTGCCGCCGGCCGGTGCGCGGCGGCCACTCGATCTCGAAGGTGTTGCTGACGATCTGGGAGACGTCGAGGTCGGTCTCGACCAGCCAGGCGCGCACCACCTTGCCCGACGCGGCCACCGGAGCCAGCGGCTCGGGATCGCCCTCGATGTCGAGGCCCAGCTCCTCGCGGAACTCGCGGCGCGCAGCGGCCCAGCCGTCCTCTTCCGCCTCCAGCAGGCCCTTGGGGATCGACCAACCCTCGGCGTCCTTCTTCGCCCAGTAGGGCCCGCCCGGATGCACCAGCAGGAACTCCGGCCCGCCCGGCCGCGAACGCCAGGCCAGCACACCTGCGCTGACCTGGCCCGCCATCAGTCCATCAGCCGCTGCATCAGGTAGGTGTATTCCAGCGCCTGGCGCATGGCCCGCTCGTTGAGGTTGGCGGCGGCCGCGTGACCGCCGTCGATGTTCTCGTAGTAGAGGTAGTCGTAGCCGTACTCCTTCAGGCGCGCGGCGGCCTTGCGGGCGTGCGCCGGGTGCACGCGGTCGTCCTTGGTGGACGTCTCGATGAACACCCGCGGATAGGGCTGGCCGGCCTTCAGGTTCTGGTACGGCGAGTAGCTCATCAGCATAGCGCGCTCTTCCGGCACCTTGGGGTCGCCGTACTCGCCAATCCATGACGAGCCGGCGCCGATGTGGTCGTAGCCGATCATGTCGAACAGCGGCACCTGGATGACCACGGCGTTGTAGAGGTCGGGCCGCTTGGTGAGCGCCACCCCCATCAGCAGGCCGCCGTTCGACCCGCCCATGATCCCCAGCTTCTTCGGGTTGGTGACCTTGCGCGCAATCAGGTCTTCCGAGACCGCGAAGAAATCGTCGTAGACCCGCATGCGGTTCAGCTTCAGGCCTGCGTTGTGCCAGCGCGGTCCGAACTCGCCGCCGCCGCGGATGTTGGCGACCACGTAGACGCCGCCCTTCTCCAGCCAGAGCTTGCCGACCGTCGCCGCATAGGCCGGCGTCTGGCTCACCAGGAAGCCGCCGTAGGCGTAGAGCAGCGTTGGATTGCTGCCGTCGAGCTTGGTGTCCTTCCCGCGGACCACGAAGTACGGAACCTTCGTGCCGTCCTTCGACGTGGCCCAGTGCTGCTCGGTGACGAACTTCGAGGCGTCGAAGCGGGCCGGCAGGGTCCGCAGCTGCGCCGGCTTGCCGCCGGCGGCGTCGGCCAGCCACTGGCTGTTGGGCGTCAGGTAGCTCGCGACGTTCAGGATCAGCCGATCGTCGGCGTCGGCCGCCGAGCCGATGGTGATGGTGGAGTCCGCGGGCAGGTCCAGTTTCTCGGACTGCCAGGCGCCGCCAGCACGGCGGTAGCTCAGGACCTGGCCCTTCACGTTGTCGAGCAGGGCCACGACCATGCGGCTCTTGGTGGTCGCCACCTGCTCCACGCTCTGGGTTTCCGTCGGCCGCAGCACGAGGCTGGGCGTCAGGGTGTCGGGCTTCCGCTTGAGCGCGGCCAGATCGAAGTCGACCAGGTCGCCCTCCTTCATGCCCTTGGCGGCCCAGTCCTCCTCGAGGCTCACGATCACTCGGCCGTCGAGATACCCCTGCACCGACGACTTCTTCGGCAGGTCGAGGCGCAGAGGCCGGTCGCCGACGAGCAGGTAGTATTCGGCGTTGAAGGTGTCCAAGGGCCGCTGGATGACCACGGCCTGCACCTTGCCGGCCCAGTCACGCAGCACGATCGACTGCACGCCGTAGCCGCCGTCGGTCTTCTGGCCGGTGAACACCTGATGCGCCGCCGAGAGCGGCTGGCCGCGCTTGAGGAGCTTGGCGATGAACGGATAGCCCGACGTGGTCACGTCGCCCTTCGCCCACTCGGTGACCAGCAGGATGGTGTCCTTGTCGATCCAGTCGAAGCGGTGCTTGCCCTCGGGCAGCTTGAAGCCGCCCTCGACGAACTTGCCCGTCTGGGTGTCGAACTCGCGGACCTCGACGGCGTCCTTGCCCCCGTTCGAGAGGCTGACCAGGCAGAGGCGGTCGTCCGGAGGCAGGCAGTCGCCGCCCTTCCAGACCCAGTTCGCGTTCTCGGCCTTGGCCAGGGCGTCGATGTCGAGAACGGTTTTCCACTCGGGATTGCCCGTCCGGTAGCTCTCGACGCTGGTCCTGCGCCAGACGCCGCGCACGTGGTCGGCGTCCTGCCAGAAGTCCCAAAGCCCGCCGTCGCCGGCGAAGGTGACGCTGGGAATGCGGTCTTTGGCGGTGGCGATCTTCAGCGCGTCGGCGTAGAGGCCGGCGTAGCGCGGGTCGTTCTGGAGCTGGGGCAGCGAGCGGGCGTTTTCCGCCTTCGCCCAGTCGAGCGCCCGGGCGCCCTCGATCTCCTCCATCCAGGTGTAGGGATCGTCCTCGGGGGCCGCGGCCCCCATCAGCAGGACTCCGGCGACGGTGGTCGCAAGGGCGGCAAGGCGCATGTGGTGGCAACTCTCGATGGCATGTTGGCCGGGACGCTATCCCGGCGCACGCCCCGGCGTCACCACCCTGAAATCGAGCGACGTTCGGCGAGCACCTGCAGCGCCAGACTGGGCCGCACGAGGAACATCCCGAGCCAGAGGATGCGGGCGGCGAAGCGCTTGAGCCGGCGACCGGGGCGGTACTCGGCTTCGTAGAGCTGGGCGTAATCGAGCGCGGTCATCGGGGGGTCTCTCTCCGTTGATGGGGAGACCCTGAGACTAGGGTACGTCAGATTCGGACGTGGGTCCGCATGGCGACGTCGAGTTCGCTGCGCAGCATGTCCTTGAGCGCCTGGGGCGCCACCACCTCCGCCTTGTCCTGCCAGGTGAAGAGGTGCCAGGCCAGTTCGCGCATGCCGCTTGAGCGGAAGCGGACGATGACGCCGCCGTCCGGCAGCTCTTCCAGCTTCTGGCGGGCGTGGAACCGCCACCGGCGGGCGTCGTCCGCGCCATGCGGCAGGATCCGCAGCACCACATCGTGGATGTCGTCCTGATAGATGCCGAAGCTCTCGTCGGCGTAGGCCTGCAGCGAGAATTCCTCGGGCTTGCCGCCGGGCCGGCCGGTGATCTCCACCTCCTGGATGCGGTCGAGGCGCCAGTTGCGGGGCCCGGTGCCGGCGTCCAGCTCCTCGGCGACGAGGTAGTTCGAACGGCCGAACAGGATGCCATAGGGCGTGACCTCGCGCGTGCGGCCGGGCGCCGAGCCGCCCTCGTAGCGGAAGCGCAGGGTCGACAGCGCCTTCAACGCCTCGCGAACGGCCGCCAGGACCCGCTCGTCCTCGAACGGGCGCGGACCCGCCTGCACGGCCACGGCCTCGGCCTGCAGCAGGGCCTCCAGGTCGGGCGCCAGCCGCCGCCGCGCCGCCGCGCGCGTGGCCGAGAGCACCTTCTGCTCCAGCGAGCGCAGCGCCGCCGCCCGCGCGGCGGAGCCCTGGCGGTCCATCGACTCGGCCGCGGCCGACAGCGCCGTCATCTCCTCCACGGTCGGCGCCTGGAAGAGGCCGTCGAGGCCGGAGGGTATTCGGAAGCGCTTACTGACCCCTTCCTCGACCTCCTCCATCGCCGGGAAGAGGTCGGCCACGGCGTCGCGCATGCGCTCGGCGGTGCGGCGGCCGACACCCATGCGCTCGGCCATCTCGTCGAGGGTCAGTCCCTCCGCGCTGGCGGCCATCATCCGGGCCAGCTCCAGCAGGCGCGCGCCTTTTTCGTGTCGCATGGATAACCTGCGTCCGATTCTGTCGTATCTATCAGACAAAACCAGAACCATCGCAACCCCGCAAGGAGTTCTGACCGATGGCCAGCCACTTCCAACCCCGCCGCCGCCGCAGCCCGTTCAGCCCGCGGCCGATCCAGGCCCCGCAGCCCCTCCGCCTGCCGCCCCCGCCGGCCGCCGTCGTCGACGCAGTGCTGCGCTACCACGACGTGGCGCTCGACCAGGGTGGCCAGCGCACCCTGCTCCGCCTCTCCGACCGCCGCCTGCACGAGCCGGAAGTCGAGGCGGCCCTGGGCGCCTACGCCGACCGCGCCGGCCGCGTCGCCATCCTCTGGAACGAGCGCGAGAGCGAGATCATCCGGGTGCTGGAGGCGGCGTGATGGCGAGCGAGTTCCCGACCCACCTCTACCGCCAGGTCGTCCGCGCGCTGCGTAACGGCGCAGCGCCGGCCCCCCTGCCTTCCGCGCGACCCACCACCCGCCCGGCCTAGAGGCTGCCTTCGGGCTTGTAGCTCGGCTGGTCGATGGCGAGCTGATTCTTCGCCATGACCGTCAGGGCCGCGAGCAGGCCAGGACTCTCGACCGTGAGCTCGCCGGCGCGGATGCGGGCGCACAGCTCGCTGTTGAGCTCTTCGTAGGTCCCGGTACGGCCCAGCACCTCCCCCATGCGGGCCACGGCCTCGGCGTCGGCGGCGGGCCCGACGGTCAGCTCGCGATATACGGTCGCCATCGCATTGGCCGCCACCCGGGCCAGGAAGGCGTTTCGGGGGTCGAGCGTGGGGCGGATCTCGTCGATCCAGAGGCGGACGGATTCAACCAGCTCTTCGGTGCGGGGATGGGTGATCATAGGCCTTCCTCCAGCAGCACGACCAGGTCGGCCTCGGTCTCGGACACGCGTCGGCCGATCATCGGGCGCTCCACGGACTTCGTGATCCCGTCGCGCCAGCTCAGGTACATGCCGAGGCACATGACGCCCCAGCGCAGCGAGCCCAGCATCTGCCAGAACCGCACCCGCGGCAGGTCGATCGCGCGGCCGCCGGCCGAGGCGTAGCCGGCCAGCAGGTCGGCGTACTCTCCGAAGCCGCCCACCGGCCGGTCGGGCCGGCCGAAGCGCCAGGAGTTGGTGCAGATCCAGCCCATGTCCTCCGCCGGATCGCCCAGGTGCGCGAGCTCCCAGTCGAGCACGGCGGCGACGCCCTTCTCCGGATCGAACATGATGTTCCCGTTCCGGAAGTCGCCATGCAGCAGCACCGGCTCCACCGGGTCGGGGATGTGCTGCCTGAGGTAGTGGAACGCCAGTTCCAGGATCGGCCGCTCGGCCCCGGTGGCGCGGTAGACCTCCTCGTAACGGTCGAGCTCCTCGCGCCCGTTCACGGACTTCAGCTTCAGTCCGGCGGGCGGCGCGGTCTTGTGGATCGCCACCAGCGACTCCCCGCACTGCCGCGCCAGCACCGGGCGCACCGCGTCGAAGCGGGCGTCGGAGGTGATCTTGCGGCCCAGGGTTTCGCCGTCCACGCGGACCATCACATAGGCCTCGCCCAGTCCGTCCTCGTCGTCGCAGACGTGGCGTACGATCGGCACCCGCGCGCCATTCGCGCCCGTCGCGCGGATCAGCGCCGCTTCGGTCGCCAGGCTGATCGAGCGGGCGGCCTCCTCGTCGAACGGCGCGCTGCGTCGGCGCAGGATCAGTCGCTCGGACCCGTCCCTGCCCTCGAACCCGAAGGCCCAGGTTTCCATGCTTGCGCCGCCCGAAAGCCGCTGCGCTTCCGTGATCGCCGCGCCTGCGCCTCCCAGTCTCTCGGCGAGCTTCTGGAGGCCCGCTCGAACATCAACTTCCATGACCCGGCGGAACCTCTCGGCTGGTCTAGACTGCCCTTGATCTGGCGGGCTTGGGATGCGGTTGTAAACCGGTCCCCCAGCGTCAAGCCCGCCCAAGAACTGTTGGGAGAAACGGCCATGGACTTCGACATTCCCCAGGACATCCAGGACTACCTGGACGAGCTCGATCGGTTCATCGACGACAAGATCATGCCGCTGCAGCACGCGGACGATAACGACCGCTTCTTCGACCACCGCCGCGAGCACGCACGCACCGACTGGGACAACGACGGCCTGCCCCGCAAGGAGTGGGAGGAACTGCTCGCCAAGTGCCGCAAGCTGGCCGACGAGGCGGGCCACCTGCGCTACGCCTGGCCCAAGGAGATGGGGGGCAAGGGCGGCAGCCAGCTCGCCATGGCGATCATCCGCGAGCACCTGGCGGCCAAGGGCCTGGGCCTCTTCAACGACCTGCAGACCGAGCACTCGATCGTCGGCAACAACCCGTTCGTCCTGATGTTCAAGGAGTTCGCCACCAACGCCCAGTACGAGCGCGACGCCGACAAGCTGCTGGGCGGCAAGATGCGCACGGGGTTCGGCCTGACCGAACCGAACCACGGGTCGGACGCCACCTGGATGGAGACCCGCGCGGTACCGCACGAGAAGGACGGCAAGCCCGGCTGGCTGATCAACGGCGAAAAAATGTGGACGACGGGCATGCACGTCGCCTCGCATGTGATGGTTTTTGCTCGGACTTCGGGCAAGGACGGCGACGCCGTCGGGATCACCTGCTTCATCGTCCCGGCGGACTCGCCCGGCGTGAAGGTCGAAGAGTACATGTGGACCTTCAACATGCCGACGGACCACCCGCGGGTGAGCTTCACCAACGTCTGGATCCCAGAGGACAGCTATTGGGGCCAGATCGATCGGGGGCTGGGAATCGGTCAGAGCTTCGTGCACCAGAACCGGATCCGGCAGGCGGCCTCGAGCCTGGGCGCGGCGCAGTTCTGCATCAACGAGAGCGTCAAGTACGCGCGCACCCGCAAGCCGTTCGGCAAGGCGCTGGCCGAGAACCAGGCGATCCAGTGGCCGCTGGTCGAGCTGCAGACCCAGTGCGAGATGCTGCGCCTCTTGATCCGCAAGACCGCCTGGCAGATGGACCGGATGGAGCACAAGGAGATCGAGAAGACGATCTCGGACAAGGTCTCGATGTGTAACTACTGGGCCAACCGGCTGGTCTGCGAGGCCGCCGACCGGGCGATGCAGGTGCACGGCGGCATCGGCTATTCGCGCCACAAGCCGTTCGAGCACATCTTCCGCCACCACCGCCGCTACCGGATCACCGAGGGCTCGGAGGAGATCCAGATGCGTAAGGTGGCCGCCTACCTGTTCGGCTACCTCGGACCCAAGCGCGCCGAGTTCAAGGAGCTGAACGACGCGGAGAAGGCCGCGAAGGACAGCTACGTCCAGCCGATCCCGGCGCACCACAACGCCTCGCGCTGAGGCCGGGAGGGTTAGCCGCGGCGGCTAGGCCGCGGCTTCCTTCGCGCGGTAGAGGTCGTCGAAGACCGGCGGCAGGCTGTCGGGCAGGCCCAGCAGCGGGCCCGACGACAGCAGCAGCACGACCTCGTCGCCGGCCAGGCGGCCAAGAGCGGTGGTGGCCGCCTCGGCGGTCTCGACGCCTTCGACCGGCACGCCGGTCGCGCCCACGCGGGCCAGGATCTCGGCGAAGCCGGACTGCAGATGGGAGTCCGCACCGTGGGTCGGCGGCGGGATGACCAGCACCTTCGCCACCCCTTCGAACACCGTGTCGTACCAGGGCAGCGCGTCGCGGTTGCGCCACGAGAAGGTGTGCGGCTCGAACACCACGGTCAGCGGCCGGTGCGGATAGTGCAGCAGCATGGCCTCGATGGCCGAGCGGGCCTTCTCGTACGACGAGCCGAAGCCCTCGATCACCGGCACGGCCGAAGTCTTGGTGAGCCGGTCCAGCCGCCGGCGGATGCCGCCGAAGCTCTCGACGGCGCGGGCCAACCGGGCCTCGTCGACCAGCCCGCGCTCGAGCAGGTAGGCGCAGACGCCGACGATGTTCTCGACATTGTGCTCGCCCAGCAGCGTGGTCGCGAGCGCCAGGCGCCGGCCGCCGGGCCCGACGAGCGTGAACCGGGTCGTCTCGCCGTAGACGATGTCTTGCGGATACCAGCCCTCGCAGGGCTCGGTGTCGTACCAGACGATGCGCGCGGCGGCCTCGCCGGCGATGGCGCGGATGGCCGGGTCCTCCCGGGCGACCAGCAGGCCCTCGGCCGGCAACAGGCGCATGAGCTCGCCGAACGGCTTCACGTAGTCTTCGAAGGTCGGGAAGACGTTGACGTGGTCGTGGATCAGCGACGTCAGCAGCACGTCGCGCGGATGGTAGAGCACGAATTTCGAGCGTCGGTCGGTCGGGCCCACGATGTACTCGTCGCCCTCCAGGATCACCTCGGGCGCAGTCCCCCAGTGGCCGGTGTCGGGCAGCGAAGGCGAGATGGCGCCGATCATCCAGCCGGCGTCGACGCCGCTGGCGCGCAGCACGTGGGCGAGCAGGGCCGTGCAGGTCGACTTGCCGAACGACCCGGCGACCACCGTGTTGCGCCGAAGCGCTGTGGCCTCTCCGATCAGCTCGGGGAAGGTGGTGACGCGCACGCTGCGCCGGCGCGCCGCCTGCACCTCGACGTTGCCCTCCCCGCCCAGCTTGGCGCTGGCGCCCAGGACGAGCAGGTCGAGATCGTCGGCGAGGTTGGCCGCATCGAACCGCCAGAAGACCGGGAAGCCCAGGCCCTCGACGTAGGTGGACATGGGCGGGAACGCGCCCTCGTCCGAGCCGGTGATCGTATGTCCCGCCTCGCGCATCATCAGCGCCGCCGCGGCCATGCCCGCGCCCGCGATGCCGGTGAAATGGATGCGCATCGTCCCTCGTCTCAAAGAGCTGAGTGCGGGTTTCGACCGATTGTCCGCCGCCGTAAAGACCCGCGCGACAATGGGAAGCTTGGCGGCCGCTCGGACGTTGAAGATCAACCTTGGCCGTATGCTTTCACAAAAGTTGCCGAACGGCGTCGCGAGTTAACCCTGGCTTAACCAGCGCATCTGACTCTCGACACGTCTTCTTCGAAGACACCCCACCATCACCGACTTTGTTCAGCCCGGCGTCCGCGCCGGGCTTTTTTCGGGCGCCGCTCCGCTGGAGCGGCAGCGCCCGGACGCCCTACGCGGGACCGACACGGGTAGGCTGCGACACGTTTCCTCGGCGCTTGCGCGAGCCCGCGACGCGGCGTATACGCCCGCCCTCTTCGGTGTGATCCCCGATAGCTCAGTTGGTAGAGCAGCCGGCTGTTAACCGGCTTGTCGCAGGTTCGAGTCCTGCTCGGGGAGCCATCC
>NZ_DASWTE010000268.1:0-1861 GCF_036402295.1 Phenylobacterium sp. | reverse complement strand
CATGGCCGCAGCGCCCACGAACATGGCGCCCACCGAGTTGGTGATCGACATGTCGAACGTCAGGCCACCGATCTGGAAGACCGGACCGTCCCAGATCTTCTGGATCAGGAACTGGTGCATCGGATCGATCTTCGGCGCGTCCGCCATTACGTCCTCTAGTCCTCGTCCTCGTCGGGAGCGCTGGGCAGGGGCCCGGCCTTCTCCGTCGCTTCTTTTGTCGTCCGCGCCGCGGTTCGCACCGCGACGAAGATGGAAAGTCCCGAGCCCGCCAGCAGTCCGATGACCAGACCCAGCGGCGCCGGCGTGATGAAGCGATCCGCGAGCCAGCCCAGGCCGGCTCCCATCAGCACCCCACCCACCACTTCGCTGAGGAAGCGGTAACCCTGCGCCATGGCCCGGTGGGAGTCTCCGCTCTCACGCCGCGCCTGCGCCGCCTCTGCCGCAGCGAGCCGTTCAGCGAGGCTTTTGGCCTCGGCGTTCGGCTCGTTCTTCCGGCGCATTCGTGGGATGGCCTTACGACCGCCACGTCGCCGCCACGGCGGGGGCTTCAGGTCGCGCGGAACCTATAGAGACGTGTGCAGTGCGTCAAGGTGCGTTGGCCACCCCGTAACCATCTGTATTTGCTGATTATTATTCCAGGCGCGACAGTCCGCCCGCACCCATCGCGACCTACTGGGCCGCCATCGCCTCGGCTTGCCTAAGGTCAACCGAGACCAGCTGCGAGACACCCCGCTCCGCCATGGTCACGCCGAACAGCCGATCGGTCCGGGCCATGGTCACCGGGTTGTGGGTGATGACGATGAAGCGGGTCGCCGTGCGCCGGCACATCTCGTCCAATAGGTTGCAGAAGCGGTCGACGTTGGCGTCGTCCAGCGGCGCGTCCACCTCGTCCAGCACGCAGATCGGCGCCGGTTGGGCGAGGAACACCGCGAAGATCAGCGCCGCCGCCGTCAGGGCCTGCTCGCCGCCGCTCATCAGGCTCATGGTGGCCATGCGCTTGCCGGGCGGGCAGGCGAAGATCTCGAGGCCTGCTTCGAGGGGGTCGTCCGATTCGACCAGCCGCAGCTCGGCCTGGCCGCCCTGGAATAGCGCCTCGAACAGCGTCTTGAAGTGCTCGTTGATGACGCCGAACGCCGCCGTCAGCCGCTCGCGGCCCTCGTGGTTCAGCTCGTCGATTCCCTGGCGCAGGCGCGCGATGGCGCCGGTCAGGTCGGCGCGCTCGACGTTCATGGTCTCGAGCCGCCCGGAAAGCTCGGCGGCCTCCTCCTCGGCGCGCAGGTTCACCGGGCCGATGGCCTCGCGCTGGCGCTCCAGGTTGAAGAGGTGCGCCTCCATCCCCTCGGCGTCGGCGGGGACCGCGACGGCTTCGTCCGCCAGCTTCTTCGCCAGTTCCTCGGGCTCCATCCGCGCGGCCTCGCGGATATTGGCCGACACCTCCTGCAGGCGCTGCACGGCGGCCTCGGCGTGGGCCGTGAAGCTGGCGCGCAGTTCGCGGGCTTCGGACGCGGCAGCCTCGCAGGCGCGCAGGCCCCGGTCGGCGTCGGCGCGCTCGTGCTCGGCCGCCGCCAGTGCGTCGGAGGTCTTGGCCCGGCGGGCCTCGGCGGCGGAGAGTTCGTCCAGGAGAGCGGTCTTGCGGCCCTCCAGCGTCGAGGGCGCGTCCTGGGCGGCCACGAGGGCGGCGTGGGCCTTGCCGCGGGCCTCGTCCAACTGGCCGACGCGCTTGGCGGCCGCGGCGGCGCGGCGGGTCCAGTCCTCGTGCTCGCGGGTCAGGGTCTCGAGCCGGCGGGCCCGGCCGTCGCGCTCGCGGATCTCCAGCTCGTAGGCCGAGCGCGCCTGGGCGGCGGCCTCGCGGGCCGGGCCG
>NZ_DASWTE010000267.1:0-2860 GCF_036402295.1 Phenylobacterium sp. | reverse complement strand
CGAGGCTCTCGCGGACAAGGTCAGCCTTGGACCCGAAGTGCGGATAGAAGGCGCCGTTGGTGAGCCCGGCGTCGCTCATGATGCCGGCCAGGCCCGAGGCGGCGATGCCGTCCCGGCGGAAGCGTTCGGCCGCCACCTCGGTGATCCGGCGGCGAGAGACGTCCTTGCGGCCCTTTTCGTAGCGCATGCGTCCTCATATCGGTTCAGCCCATTGCATTACGACTATAATGCCATATTATGATTTTAATGCAATTGTCGGGCCTCGATCTTGGGGCGCAGGGAGTGCCCATGACCCTATCCACTGGAAAGACGGCGATCGTCACCGGCGCTTCGACGGGCATCGGTCGCGCCACCGCCGAGGCGCTGGCCCAGAGAGGCTTCACGGTTTTCGGGACCAGTCGCCGCGTCACGGGCGCGAATCCCAAACAGGTCTCGCTGCTGAACTGCGACGTCACCGACGACGAGTCCGTCAGGGGAATGATCGCGAGCGTGCTGTCGCGCACCGGGCGCATCGACGTGCTCGTCAACAACGCCGGGATCGGCCTTCAGGGCGGCGCGGAGGAGTCCTCGATCGCCCAGGTGCAGGCGCTGTTCGACGTCAATCTGTTTGGCGTCATTCGGGCCACCAACGCCGTTCTGCCGGCCATGCGGCAGCGGGGCGGGGGGCGCATCATCAACATCAGTTCCGTCCTGGGCCTGATCCCCGCCCCCTATTCGGCGCACTATTCGGCGACCAAGCATGCCCTGGAAGGCTATTCGGAGTCGCTCGACCACGAGCTTCGCGCCTTCGGCATTCGGGTCTCGCTCGTCGAGCCGGCCTACACCCGCAGCGTCTTCGACCAGAATTCCCTCCCGCCCGATGCGCCAATCCGCGAATACGACCAGGCCCGCAGGGGCGTGCGCTCCCTGATCGAGGACGTCATGACGACCGCGGATCCCCCGGAGGTGGTCGCCCAGGCGGTGCTGCTGGCGGCCACCACGAGCCGTCCGCGCCGCCGCTATCCCGCCGGCAAGGTCGCGCGTCAGATCAGCGTCCTGCGTCGCTTTGCGCCTTCCGACGCCTTCGACAAGAGCCTGCGCAAGCAGATGCGGCTGCCGGCCTAGACGCGCCTGCGGCGCATGCCTCCGAGGAAACCGGAATGATCGACGACGCCTTCGAGATGCATGCGCCCCGCAAAGGGCCGGCCACCGTCCTGAGGCCGCTTGAGCGGCGGCTGCCGCCGCCGGGACCGGGCGAGGTGAGGGTGGCCATCGAGGCGGCGGGCGTCGCCTACGCCGACATCATGATGCGCCAGGGCCTGTATGCAGGGCAGTCGGCGCCGGTGACGCCGGGCTACGATTTCGTCGGCCGGGTCGAGGCCATCGGGCCGGGCGTCGCGGGGCTGGAGGCCGGCCAGCGGGTGGCCGGCGTGACAGTCTCCGGATCCTATGCGACCCGACGCAACGTCGATGCCCGGTGGCTGGCGCATGCGCCTGAAGGCGTCGATGCGGCCAAGCTGGTGGCCGCCGTGCTGAACGGCGTCACCGCGTGGCAGATGTTCCACCGGATCGCCAGTCCCGCCCCCGGCGAGTGGGTGCTGGTGCACGGGGCGGCGGGCGGCGTCGGCAGCCTCCTCCTGGACCTGGCCCGGCTCGCCGGCGTCAAGGCGGTCGGAAGCGCCTCGGCGAACAAGGCCGATGTCATCCGGTCCTACGGCGCCGAGCCCGCCGACTACCGCAGCGAAGATGTGGCGGCGCGAACGCGGGCCCTGAGCGGCGGCGGCGTGGTGGCGGCCTTCGACCATTTGGGCGGCAAGCACTTCAAGAAGGTCTCCATGGCCTCCCTGCGGCCCGGTGGGCGGGGCGTCCTCTACGGCGCCTACGACATGACCCGCGACGGCAAGGTCAACCCGCTGGCGATCGCGGGCCTGCTGCTCAACGCCAGCTTCTCCAGCCTGTCCCTGTTCGGAAAAGGCCAGGGGGTCGTCACCTACAACTGCCAGCCCTGGCGCGATGCGCGCCCGCTCGCCTACCGGCAGGACCTCGCGGACGTGTTGACGCTGGTTGGAGACGGTGCCTTGTCGCCGCTGATCGGCGCCACCTTCCCGCTGCGCGACGCGGCGCAGGCGCAGCGGGCTCTGGAGACCCGATCGGTCGCCGGCAAGATCGTACTGCTCGCCGGGTGAGAGACGGCGGCTGTACTCCGACAAATACAGACCTCAAATTTCCAGGAAGAAGAACATGACGTTCAGGGCTTTGGTGGCGCGCAAGAGCGGCGAGGCGGTGGTGGCGCAGGTGGAGGCCATGGAGGAGGCCGATCTGCACGCGGGAGAGGTGACCATCGCGGTGGAGTGGTCCACCGTGAACTACAAGGATGGCCTGGCGCTTAGCGGGGCCAATATCATCAAGACCTTCCCCCTCGTGCCCGGCATCGACCTGGCGGGCGTCGTGGAGTCCTCCTCCGACAGCCGGTACGCGCCCGGCGACCGGGTGGTCGTCAACAGCTGGGGCCTCAGCCAGACGCACCACGGCGGCTACGCCGAGCGCGCGCGCGTCCCGGGCGATTGGCTGAACAAGCTCCCCGAGGCCATTTCCACGCGCCATGCGATGGCGATCGGCACGGCGGGCTATACGGCCATGTTGAGCGTGCTGGCCCTCGAGCATGGCGGCGTGACCCCGGACAAGGGCGATGTCCTCGTCACCGGCGCCGCCGGCGGGGTGGGATCGGTCGCCATCGCGTTGCTCTCTCGCCTGGGTTACCGGGTGGTCGCCTCCACCGGCCGGCCGCAGGAGCAGGCCTATCTCGTGGCCCTGGGCGCGGCCGAGATCATCGACCGCGCGACCTTGTCGGCGCCGGCGCGCGGCCCCATCGGCGCCGAGC
>NZ_DASWTE010000266.1:0-5411 GCF_036402295.1 Phenylobacterium sp. | reverse complement strand
AAGGTGACGTCGGTGTGCCAGGCGTCGTTGTCGGTCGGATTGCCCGCGTGGTTGTCGAGGATGAACAGCTCCGGCGCCTCGGGCACGCCGGGATACAGCGGATGGGTGTGCAGCGCGCCGAACCGGGCGGCGAAGTCCCGGTGCTGCACCGGGCTCATCCGCTGGTCCTCGAAGAAGATCACCTGGTGCTTCAGCAGCGCCTGGCGCAGCGCCTCGGCCAGGTCCGCGGAGACGCCCTGGCCCAGGTCCACGCCTTCCACCACGGCGCCGATCGTGGGCGTCAGCGGTCTGATCTGCATGCGCGGCCTCCTCTGAGCCGAAGGCTCCCATTGTGAACCACGAAAAACACGAAAAGACACGAAGGGAGCTCATTCGAGCCGGGGCCGCCATACCGGCTTTTCGTGCTTTTCGCGCTTTTCGTGGTTGAGAAAGCGCGCTTTCGGCTTCACGGTGAATTCAAACAAACGTTTGGGAGAGCGCCGAATGGCCATCGACTTCGAAATCCCCGCCGACGCCAAGGCCATCCGGGAGCGGGTGCGCCAGTGGGTGCAGGACGAGTGCATCCCGGCCGAGGCCCGGCTGACCGACGAGGACAGCTATAAGACGGTGCTGGGCGAGCTGCGCGCCAAGGCCCGCGCCCAGGGCCTATGGCTGCCCTTCGTGCCCAAGGAGCACGGCGGCATGGGCCTGGGGCCGCTGGCCAATGCGCTGGTGCAGATGGAGCTGGGCCAAAGCCACCTGGGCGCGCTTTCGATGAACAGCCAGGGGCCGGACGACGCCACCATCCTGACGCTGCTGGCGCACGGCACCGAGCATCAGAAGGAGAAGTACCTCAAGCCGCTGCTGAACGGCGAGAAGCGCGTCTGCTACTCGATGACCGAGAAGGCCGCCGGGGCCGACGCCACGGGCATGCGCACGACCGCGGTCAAGGATGGCAACGAGAACTACGTCCTGAACGGCGAGAAGTGGTTCTCCTCGGCCGCCAGCGCCGCCGACCTCGCCCTGGTCATGGCCCGCACGGACACCGAGGGCCCGCGTCACCAGCAGTTCTCGACCTTCATCGTCGAGCTCCCGAACCCGGGCTACAAGATCAAGCGTGACATCCCCACCATGGCGGCCGAGGGCCCGCTGTCGCACATCATGGGCGGCGGTCACTCCGAGATCGAGATCAAGGACCTGGTCGTCCCCGCGGAGAATATCGTCGGCGGGGTCGGGCGCGGCTTCGACATGGGCCAGCATCGCCTAGCCTACGGCCGCCTGCGGCACGGGATGCACAATGTGGCCATGGCCCAGCGCGCGCTGGACCTCGCGGCGGCGCACATCACCAACCGCGAGACGTTCGGCGGGCCGCTGCACAAGCGCCAGGCTGTCCAGTTCATGATGGCCGAGTGTGCGAGCCAGCTCTACATCGCCCGCCTCATGCTGCTGCACATCGCCTACAAGGCGGAGAAGGGCATGGACATGCGGCAGGAGAATTCCATCGCCAAGGTCTACCTCGCCCACATGGTGCACCACGTCGTCGACACGGCGATCCAGCTGCACGGCGCGCTGGGCTACAGCCGCGATACGCCGCTGGCGGCCTGGTACACCCACATCCGCTCGCAGCGGCTGGTCGACGGGCCCGACGAGGTGCACCGCTGGACGGTGGGCCGCAACGTGATCAAGGCGTTCCAGGCGACCGGCACGACCGCCGGCGCCTGCGGCGGCGACCTGCTGTAGCTTAATCCACAGGCGCCTTTAATTTACGCCCTCAATCTGGGCAGTTTCGCGCTGGACTTCGGGGTGGGCGCAGGCGCATCAAACCTGCGCCCACCGGCGTCCAGGATGCGCCGCGCGCTGCGGGCTGATGACACGGTGTCGCACCGCAGCATCGAGTCCCCGATTCGCAAGCCAATGTCTCGCAGGATCAAGCTGGGCCGCAGTTAACCCTGTAGGCCGTCGTTAACGAATCAGTCGGGGAGGACTGTGACGGAGGGCCAAGTCGGGCCGCCTCCGTCCTGGTTTCCGCCCCGGAGTTCGTAGCGAACCGAGGCCCGAACCACCGATGCCCCATCCGAAGTTTCTCGGTCGGACCGGTCCGTCCGCCGAGGCCGCCCCCGAGGTTCCGCCGGCGCCTACGTCCAACCCGGCGCACGACCTGAAGAACCTGCTGGCCGTGATCCTGGGCGTCTGCGAATCCCTGGCCGACCGCGCCGAGCCCGGCAGCGAGGACGCCGAGCTGGCCGCCGTGGGCCTGCTGGCCGCCGAGAAGGCGGGCCGCCTAGTGGGCAAGCTGCAGGGCGAGATCGCGCGTCCCGCCGGCCACGCCCCCGCGCTGGTCCAGCCCGAAGGCCAGGGCCGCACGGTCCTGGTGGTCGAGGACGACGACGAGCTCCTGAAGCTGATGACCGCCGCCTTCGCGCGCGCCGGCTTCAAGGCCTATTCCGCCCGCAACGGCCGCCTGGGCCTGCAACTGCTGCGCGCGCTCAAGCCCGACCTCATGGTCACCGACATCGTGATGCCTGAGAAGGAAGGCATCGCCACCATCATCGAGGCCAGGACCACTGCGCCGGACACCGCCGTCATCGCCATCTCGGGCGGCGGCGCGTACGGGCGCAGCGGCAACTTCCTCCAGTGGGCCGAGGAGCTCGGCGCCGACGAGGCGATGGCCAAGCCGTTCCCCATGTCGCAGCTCCTGTCGGCTGCGCGCGTCGTACTCGAGCGTAAGGACGGCCAGAAGGCCGCCCGGGCGGCGACCGGATAGGCGCCGTCGGTCCGGGGCCGGGCGCCTGGGGCCAAACCATCAAAGCAACGTCTAGCGAGGGCCCGCCGGCGGCGGGTGAGGAGGACTGGAATGCGTGTGCTGCTGATCGAAGACGACCGGATGATGGCCCGGAGCATCGAGCTGATGCTTCGGGCCGGCGGCTTCCTGGTGGAGAAGACCGGGGCCGGCGAGGACGGCGTCGACCTCGCCGAGGTCTACGACTACGACATGATCCTCCTCGACCTGAACCTGCCCGACATGTCCGGCCTGGACGTGATGCGCACCCTGCGCCGCGGCAAGAACGAGACGCCGATCCTGGTGCTCAGCGGCACGCAGGAGATCGACAGCAAGGTCAAGGCGCTGAGCATGGGCGCCGACGACTACATGACCAAGCCCTTCCACAAGGACGAGCTGATCGCCCGCATGCGCGCCGTGATCCGCCGCTCGAAGGGCCACGCCCAGTCGGTGATCACGGTCGGCGACATGGTGATCGACCTCGACTCCAAGCTGGTGCACGTCAACGGCCAGCGGATCCACCTGACCGGCCGCGAGTACCAGACCCTCGAGCTCCTGGCGCTGCGCCGGGGCAAGACGATCACCAAGGACATCTTCCTCTCCAGCCTCTACGGCGGGATGGACGAGCCGGGCGCCAAGATCGTCGACGTCTTCATCTGCAAGTTGCGCAAGAAGCTGGCCCCGGCCACCGACGGCCGGCATGTGATCGAGACCGTCTGGGGCGGCGGCTATGTGCTGCGCGAGGCCGGCGAGGCGGCGGTCGCCGCCTGAAGCCGTGGGCTCTGCCCTACAGCGCCGGGAACAGCGCGCCGGACGGGCGGATCGCGTTGCCGGCGTGCGCCGTCCGATAGGTGCTGGCCGACTGGTCGAAGTGCCGCCGGAACCAGTGCGCGAAGGCCGACAGGCTGGAGAAGCCCAGGAGGTCGGCCACGTTCTGCAGCGGCCGGTCGCTGGACGTGAGCAGCGACGTGGCCATGCCGCGGCGTGTGTCGTCCAGGATGTCGGAAAACGTCGTGCCCTCGGCCGAGAGGCGCCGGTGCAGGGTGCGCCGATCCATGCCCAGGTGCTGCGCCACCCGCTCCACCGAGCAGAGGCCATCCGGCAGCAGCGCGACGATCAGGTCGCCCACCTTGTCGCGCAGCTCGATGCGCCGCTCCTCGGTCAGCCGTTCGAGGTAGAGGGCCACCTGCCGCGCGATCGCCGGGTCCGCCGAGGCGATCGGCGTATCCAGCTCGCTGCGGCGCAGGACGACGGCCATGGCGTCCTGGTCGAAGGATGGCGTGATGCCGAACACGCGGCGGTAGGTGTCGAGCTTGAGCGGCGCGGCATGGGTGAACCACACCTCCTGCGGTTTCCAGCTCTCACCCAGGATGCCCTTGATGGTGCGGAAGGCCGTCGCCACCGCCAACTCCTGGCCCTGGCGGCCCTGCCAGGGCGGGCCGTTGATGCGCAGGATGGCCTGGTCGCCGAACTCCTGGGTGACCACCGAATAGGCGTCGTTCTGGAGCCACTGATAGCGGGCGTAGGCGGCGAGCGCCTTGCGCAGGGTGGGCTGCTCGCGGATCACCAGGCCGACAGCGCCCATGTTGGAGAGCCGCCGGGTCTCGGCGACGCGCAGGGCGAAGTCCTCCTGCCCGGATTGCTCGGCCGCCATCTCGTACATGCGCCCGATCAGCTCGACCGACACGCGCAGGTCCGGGTCGGTGAGGACCGCCGGCGGCAGGCCGACCGAGGCCACGATCTGGTAGGCGTCGAGCCCCGCCTCGCGGCAGCGTTCGAGGAACCCAGTGAGGCCGGCGGAGCGCCCGAGCTGAGACATGACACGACCCCGATAACGCTGAAATTCAGGCGCGCAATGTCCCGCAAAATCAAGCGTCACCTTGTCGCGGTTCTGGGCGCGGAAACCCTATGACCCCGTCCGTCATCGACACGCCCGCGTCGGCGGTCCCGCCGGCCCTCGCCGAGGACATGCGGCGCGTCATCGAGCTGTTCGCCGACGCGCCGGGCGGCATGATCGTCACCTCCGGGCCCGAGCACCGGATCGCCATGCTCAACGCGGCGTACGCGGCTTGGATCGAGCACCGCGAGGTCATCGGCCTGACGGTCACGGAGGCTTTCCCGAACCTCGAAGAGCTCGGCTTCCAGACCCTGCTGGACAAGGTCTACGCCACCGGCCGCAGCGAGCAGATCCGCGGCTCGCGCACGCTCATCCAGAGACCGGGCGGCCTGCCGCCGCGCGAGGCCTACGTGAACTTCGTCCTGCAGCCGATCCGCGACGCCTCCGGCGCGGTCTGCGGGATCTTCTCTCAGGGCCATGACGTCACGAAGGAGAAGCAGGCCGAGCAGGAGCTGCGGGCCAGCCAGGCACAGCTGCGCGCCGCGCTGGCCACTACCCAGACCATCCTCGACAATTCGCACGACGTGATCTGCACGTTCGATGGCGAGGGCCGCTTCCTGCAGGTGAGCCGGCAGTCCGAACGCATGTGGGGCTATCGGCCCGAGGAGGTCGTGGGCAAGAGCTACCTCGATCTGGTCCACCCCGACGACTGGAAGATCACCGCCGAGCACGCCCTGGGGCTCGGCCGAGGGCCATCGAGCACCTTCATGAACCGCTACCTCCACAAGGACGGCTCGGTGGTTCCGGTCATGTGGT
>NZ_DASWTE010000265.1:0-16347 GCF_036402295.1 Phenylobacterium sp. | reverse complement strand
TCGATCCGCTCGTCATGGTCGGTGTCGCCCATGGAGACCCAGGTGTCGGTGATCACGCAGTCGGCCCCGCGCACGGCTTCGCGGGGGTCGTGCGTGGTCATGATCCGGCCCTGCAGCTCGGCGGCGCGCGCGAGGTCCATCATGTCGGGATGGAAGACGGCGGGCGTCGCGATGTTGAGCTTGAAGTCCAGCTTGGCTGCGGCCTGGATGAAGCTGGAGCACATGTTGTTGCCGTCGCCCACCCAGGCGAGCGTGCGCCCGGCCACCGGGCCCCGGTGCTCCTCGAACGTCATCAGGTCGGCCAGCAGCTGGCACGGGTGGCCCCGGTCGGAGAGACCGTTGATCACCGGCACGGTGGCCCAGTGGGCGAAGCGCTCGACCTCCTCGTGGACGTTGGCGCGGATCATCACCGCGTCGACCATGCGGCTCAGCACTCGGGCCGTGTCCTCGATCGGCTCGCCGCGACCCAGCTGCATGTCGACCGCGTTGGAGATGATCACGTCGCCGCCCAGCTGGCGCATGGCGGCGTCGAACGAGAAGCGCGTCCGGGTGGAGTTCTTCTCGAAGATCATCGCCAGCGTCCGCTCGCGCCCGGGCGCGTCCGCGTCGGTCCGGCCCTGCGGCCAGCCGGCGCGGGCGGCCTTCCGCGCCTTGGCGTCCTCCAGCATGGTGCGGAGGTCTGCGCCGTCCAGCTTCCAGAGGTCGAGGAAGTGGCGGACGGGCCGGCTCATGCCGGCACCGCCGCTCTGGCCTTGGCCTGGGCCGCCTCGCAGGCGCGTTCCATCCTCTGGATCGCCTCTCGCGCCTCTTCGAGCGACAGCACCAGCGGCGGCAGCAGGCGCACGCAGTTGTCCCCGCCACCGGCGATCAGCAGGTGCTGGTCGCGGGCGTGCTGCATGAACTCGCGGTTCGGCGTGGCGAGCTTGACGCCGATCAGCAGGCCCTTGCCGCGGATGTCGAGGACGACGTCCGGGAAGCGCTCCTTCAGGCCGGTGAGCTGCTGGTTCAGGTAGCCGGCCACCTCACGCACGTGGGCGAGCAGCTCGGGCTTCACCAGCTCTTCCACCGACGCCACGCCGACGGCCATGGCCAGCGGGTTGCCGCCGTAGGTCGAGCCGTGGCTGCCCGGGGTCATGCCGCGGGCCGCCTCGGCGGTCGCGAGGCACGCGCCGACCGGGAAGCCTCCGCCCAGCGCCTTGGCCACCGCCATGATGTCCGGCGGGGCGTCGGCCCACTCGTGAGCGAAGAGCTTGCCGGTCCGGCCGAGGCCGCACTGGATCTCGTCGTAGATCAGCAGCGTGCCGGTCTCGTCGCAGAGCTGGCGGATCGCCTTCAGCTCGGCCTCGGTCCACGAGCGCGCGCCGCCCTCGCCCTGCACGGGCTCGAGCAGGATCGCGGCGGTGGTCGGGCCGACCAGTTCCTTCAGACCCTCAAGATCGCCGAACTTCGCGCCCACGAACCCGGGCGGCGGCGGGCCGAAGCCTTCCACGTAGCTGGGATTGTTGGCCGCGAAGATCGCCGCGATGGTCCGGCCGTGGAACGACCCGTCGAAGCCGATGATGTCGATCCGCTCCGGCTGGCCCTTCGACCAATGGTACTTCCGTGCGGTCTTGATCGCGCACTCGATCGCCTCGGCGCCCGAGTTCGTGAAGAAGCAGACGTCGGCGAAGGTGTTGTCGGTGAGCAGTTTCGCCAGCTTCTCCTGCTGCGGGATGCGGAAGATGTTGGAGGTGTGCCAGAGCTTCTCGGCCTGGTCCTTAACCGCAGCCACCAGCTTGGGATGGTTGTGGCCCAGCGCGGTCACCGCGATGCCGGCCATGCAGTCCAGGTATTCCTCGCCGTCGGCGGTGTAGAGACGCACGCCGTCGCCTCGCTCGAACGCCAGCGGGGCGCGCGCGTAGACGCCCATGATGTGATCGCTGGGAACGGGGGCGGTGGTCGTCTCGGCCACGGGGGAAGCCCTCCTCAAAAGGAAGCGTCCCCGACGCGTGGCGCCGGGGACCGGAAGGCTTGGCGTTTTCGTCTCGAAGCGCCGCCAAGTCAATGTTTTGCGAAGGCGGCGCTCCCGCAGCCGGGAGCGCCGCGCGCGGCCGGGCTAGAAGTCCGCGGTCAGGCCGATGAAGGCGTAGCGGCCGAAGGCGTCATAGACCTGCGGCCAGGTGTTGCCGCTGCAGGGGCCCGTCGGACAGTTCGACGAACCGGTGAGCGGCGGGTCCACATCGAAGATGTTGTTCACGCCGGCGCGGAAGTTGAGGTTGTCGCGCATCGTCCAGGAAGCCGACAGGTCGAAGTAGTCGCGCGCCTTCAGGACGCGGTCCGACTCGTACTGGATGCCGGGGTTGTTGAGCGCCGGGTCGTCGGAATAGGCGTCGAGCGTCACCTTGTCGAAGTGGCGCCATTGCAGCGACAGCGCGAAGTCCTTGAACCAGTCGCCGAACTCGAGCGGCGTGGTCCAGGTCACACGGGCCTTGTGGCGCCACTCCGGGTTCGGGGCCGACAAACCGCCCGACACCGAACAGATGGTGCCGTAGTAGCCCGCGCAGTCGAAGGCCGGGTCGCCAGGCAAGTTCTGGGTCTTCAGCGTGTCGAGGTAGGTCCCGACGAAGTTGAAGTTCAGGCCGCCACCGTTGGCGACGCCGACGTCTTCCAGATCCATCCGGTAGCCGAGGTTCACGTCGAAGCCGGTGGTCGACAGCGAACCGGTGTTCAGCGTGGTGTCGACCACGAAGCCCTGGTTCGACAGCCAGATCGAGCCGGCGCCGTCGCGTTGGACCAGACCGCAGAAGAAGGGGTCGAGGGTCTGTACGCAGCGGTTGATGATGGTGTCGGCGCCGATGCCCGAGATGAAGTCCTTCACCTTGATGTCGAAGTAGTCGACCGAGACATTGAGGCCGGGCAGGAACGACGGCTGCCAGACGAAGCCCACCGTGTAGGTGTCGGCGGTTTCCGGATCCAGGTCCGGATTGCCGCCCAGGAGGCCGTTGTACTGGTTGGCCGGGTTCGCTTCGATCGCCAGCACCTGGGCGGTGGTCAGGCCGAAGGCCTGGGCGCAGCGGGCCACCAGCGGGTCGCTCGCGGCCAGCCCCGCGCAGGGGTCCTGCGTGCCGTCGAGCAGCACGTTCCGGGGCGCGAACAGCTCGAGGACGTGCGGGGCACGAACGGCGCGGTTGTAGCCGCCGCGGATGCGCAGGCCGTCGATCGGCTCCCAGTCACCGGCGATCTTGTAGGTCTCGGTGGTGTCGATCGTCGAGTAGTCGGAGTAGCGGAAGGCCAGCTCGAGGGTCAGGTTCTTCGCGAACGGCGCGTCCTGCACCAGCGGGATGCGGCTTTCTGCGAAGACTTCGTAGACGTCGAACGAGCCATTCACCGGCGGCGCGGCGCCGCCGGACCCGTTCAGGTCGCCCGAGGACGAAATGAAGTCGGATGCGAAGTCCAGCTGCTCCCTGCGGTACTCCGCGCCGATCGACACGCCCACGCCGTCGTTGGCCCACGGCGACTTCACGCCGTAGTCGGTGAGGTCACCGCCCAGCGAGAAGTTGACGATGCGCTCGAACAGGTTGCCCGCCGTCGTCGAGGGCGTTTCCAGATAGTCCAGGGCGGCCTGGGTCACACCGCCGACCTGGAAGATATTGTACGGCACGCAGGCCGGATCAGCGCCGCCCGGCAATGCCGAGACACAGGTCGGCGTGCCGTTCACCGACACCACGTTCAGGGCGTTGTTGATGGCCGACGTGCGGAAGAAGCCGGTCTGCAGCTGATTAAACGACACGCGGCCGTACTGCATCGCGAAGTCGTAGTTCCAGTTGTCGTTCAGGTCGCCCTTCAACCCGATGACATAGCGGTACTGCTGGTGCTGCATGCGCCCCTGACGGCCCCCGCCCTCGACGTTGCGGCGAGCGACGGTGCCCGTGAACGTGCCGGCGGGGTTGCTGAGGCAGGTGCCGCCGCCCGTCTGCGCACTTGCGTTCAGGCGGCCCCGCTGCTGGTCGGACAAGAACGGGTTGGCGCAGTTGACCGAGAACGTGCCGGCGAAGATTCCGCCGGGCGCGATCTGGAACGTGGACGTGTCGTCCATGTACATCACGTCCATGTAGGCCGTGGCCCAGTCGGCGATTTCATACTCGGCGAATGCGCCCAGCACGTAACGATCGTCGGGACGCTGGTAGTAGTTGGTCGGACCGTAGTTGTAGACGTCGGCGCCCGTGGAGGTCCGGAAGGTGTTCCCGGGTCCGGAAGTGTCGACGATGTTGCCGCCGTTCAACGGACCGAAGCGCGCCGGGAAGGCGGTGCCCGAGCCGCCGCAGCCGAACTGGCTGAAGTCGGGGGTGCCGGAGAACAGCGAGCACGCCGAGTAGTCGCGGTTGCCCTGCAGGATCGGCTCGACGTGACGGTAGCCGGCGTAGGCGGTGACGTTGCCCTTGCCGTCCGGCGAGTTGACGCCGAGCACCAGGGTCACCTGGCTCATCTCGCCGTCGCGGACATTGTCCTTCGGCAGGGTGAAGAAGCCCGGCTGGCTCGAAGCCGCCGCCGAGTCGCGCACCACCTGCGCGACGCTGTTGCCGTTGTCGTGCTGGTAGATGCCGTACTGCGCGTCGACGCGCACGCCCTCGAAGTTGCGGTTCATGATGAAGTTCACGACACCGCCCACGGCGTCGGCGCCGTACACGGCCGAGGCGCCCCCCGTCAGCACGTCGACCCGCTGGATCAGGGCCGAGGGAATGAAGTTGATGTCCGCCGCCAGGGACGCCCCGAGCGTGTTGGGCGTGCCGGGCATCAGCCGGCGGCCGTCGATAAGGACCTGTGTCCGCGTGGCGCCCAGGCCGCGCAGGCTGACGGTGGCGGTGCCGGTCGAACCGTTCGATACCGACGATCCCTGGGCTGCGAAGGCCTGCGGCAGCGAGTTGATCATGTCCTCGACCCGGGTCACGCCGGTCGCCTTGATTTCCGCGGCGCTCACCGCGGTCACGGGGCTGACGCTCTCGAGGTTGGGCGACGGGATGCGCGTGCCGGTGACCACCACCTCGGCCACCTCGTCGGCCCCGGCGGCCGCCTGGGCGAAGGCCGGTCCTGCGGCGGTGGCCATCGCCACGCCGCAGATCATAGAAGACGCCATAAGACGCGCGCGTACGGATTGGCTTTTCACGATCAAAGATCCCTCCGCGGTCCCCCGCCCGTTGGCGGCGCCGCTCCCCACAAGAAGGTTTCAGGTCCCCCAGCGGGACCAAGTGATCGGGAATTACGGGTGTGTGACAAAGAGGGTCAATCGACAGTCAAGCAACAGACGGTGCGTGACAAGCAACACGCACGACTCTCGGTCGCGAATTACCGATTTCTGCAAAGAATCAGCAAACTATGACCTTTGTTTTTTCTATTTCTGTGTTTCGCGCGCCACAGTCTGGCCCACCTCCGGCAAGCTGATTGCCGCAGTGGTGAGCGCGAGGTCGAAGTAGCGGCGCAGGCGGGTCAGGGCCTCGGGCCGAACCGCCGCGCGGCGGGCCCGCAGGTCCACGAGGCCGGACTCGGCGAGCACGCTCAGGTGATGGCTGACATTGACGCGCGCCAAGCCCAGGAGCCGTGCGAGCTCGCTGGCCGAGGCCGGGCCCGCCACCAGCCGCTCGACCAGTCGTCGCCGCGTGGGGTCGGCCAGCGCCCGGAAGAGGGCGGCCGGCGTCTCGCTCGCCGCCGTGCGCCAGGCCTCGCCGAGCGAGGACCCCGCGTCCATCAGGCGGCGGACTTCATCAGGCGCTCCGGGTGCGCGGCACGGGCGCCTCGACGCCCAGCGCGTACAGGCGGCGCGACACCGCGAACCGCTCGCGCAGCCACCCCTCGCCCACCGAGGCCTCGAACCACAGGCGGTCGAAATAGGTGCGCAGCTGCGGCAGCGGGTCGACCACGGCGACCAGCAGGCCGTCTTCCTCCCGCACCAGGCCGGCGTCCTTCAGCACGCGCACGTGGTGCGACACCGCCGGGCGGGTGACTGGCACGGCGGCGGCCAGGCCCGCGATGCGCGAGGGCCGCGCCAGGATCCGCTCATAGAGGTCGCGGCGGGTGGGATCGCCCAGGGCGTCCAGCGCGGCGCCAACGTCGCCCAGTCCGTTGGGAGCGCTCATCGCTGCCAGCCGGCGGCGCGCAGCGGCTTGACCACCGGCGAGGCGTCGAAGGCCGTGGTGCGGAGCAGGCTCACGAACCGGCGCAGCGCCGGATTGTCGTGGTCGTTGCGCCAGGCCACGGTCAGCCGCAGGCCCGCCGCCTGGCCCGGCAGCGGCGCGAAGGCCACCGAGGCGCGGGTCGCGTGCGCCACGCTCTGCGGCACGATGGCGTGGCCGGCGCCGGCCGCGACCAGGCTCAGCACCCCGTCATGCGAGGTCATCTGCACGCGCACCCCGGCGCGGGCGGCCCCGCGTTCGGCGACCAGGCGCTGGATGCGGCTCCAATCGTCCCCGGCGGCGCACAGGACCGGGGCCTGGCCCAGCGGCTCGTCGGGGGCATCCAGCGACCTGGCCACCAGCCACGGCTCCGACCACAGCAGCAGGCGGTCGAGGCCGGGCGGCGCGTCCTCGACGTCGATGAGGGCGGCGTCGAGTTCGCGATCGAGGACGGCGGCCACCAGCTCGGCGGCCGAGCCGACCTGCAGCTCCAGCTCGACGTCGAAGGCGGTCCGGCGGTAGGTGCGCAGCAGGGCCTCGGCGGGGCCCGCGGTGACCGGCCAGACGTGGCCCAGGCGCAGGCGGCCTACCTCGCCGCGTCCGGCCGCGCCGGCGCGGACGGCGGCCTTGGTGAGGAGTTCCAGCGCGCGCTCCACCTCGGTGAGGAAGCGCTCGCCGGCGCCGGTGGGCCTGGCGCCTCCGGGGGTCCGCTGGAACAGCGAGACTCCCAGCGCGTCCTCGAGCGCCAGCACGCGGCGGGAGAGGACCGAGGGGTTGACCCCCAGCACCTCGGACGCACGCCGGAAGCCCAGATGTTCGCGCACCATGAGCGCGGAGCGCAGGGCGGCGATGTCCTGGGCCGCCGAGGCCTCGGCCGAACGCTTCATCGGAGAACCATGGGGTGACTGAGGTGCATGCGCATTCCTTAGGTCCGGCCCGCTCGGCCCCGCTTGGGGTTTATTGCGGCCGCCGGCGCGTCGCGATCGCGACGATCGCCAGGGCCACGCCGATATGGGCGAAGAGGTCGAGGATCGAGAGCGTGCCGCGCCACTGCCACGGATTGCCGAAGCGCAGGGGCAGGACGCCCAGGTACATGACGGCGTAGAGGATGAGGCCGTACATCGTGGCCGTAGCCCAGGGCCGGGCCGCGACCACGGGAACGCGCATGGCCAGATGGATGTAGGCCGCGGCCATGCAGAGCGCGATCCCGAAGTGGGTCACGACGCCCAGCACGATGGGGAACGCGCCCTCCGCGGCGTCCCGCCCGATCCAGCCGCTCGCCACCATCCGCCACGGACGCATCGGGGGATTGCCCCGCGAAAGCGCCATCCCCGACGCGTAGAAGAAGTCGACCGCGCCGCCGGCGAGCCCCGCCATCAGGAGACGCGACAACGAGCCCCGCAGAGGTTGGGATGCGTTGGAGGAAGCGGCGGCGACGGTCATTTTGCGAGGGGTCCTCATGCAACGACCCGACGGTGCCCCCGACCCGGCCGACCGGTCGCGCACGTTCCGAGGCGATTGAGCACGATCCGATGATGACGGGCTGCGCAACGGCCGTTGACCTTTGACTCTGGAGGATTCTGGCGTTGGTCTTGCAGCCGAGACAGTCTGATGACCTATCCGTTCAAGTTCCCGGACACGGCCCCGCCGACGCTCTCCATTGGCCGCTCGCGCCAATGGGGCCTGCTTTCGGCGACCGAGGTGCACGCCACGCCCGGGCGCTATCCGGGCATGGTCACGTCCGACCATCGGCTGATCTTCTACCTGACGCCCGAGGTGCCCACCGATTGCGCCTGTGAGGGCGTCGCCCAGCGGCGGATCCAGTCGCCCTACGACTTCGACATCGTGCCCGCCGGCGCCTCAGGGTTCTGGGAGGACCATGCGCCCTGCGACATGGTCTCGGTCCGGCTCGCCCCCCAGCTGGTCACCTCCACGGCCGAGGCCCTGGCCCTGCCTGGCGGCCGCGCCGAGCTGGCGCCGCGGCTGGGCGGCCGGGACGCCCTGGTCGAGCACATCGTGCGCGCGCTGGTGGCCGAGATCGCGGCGCCGGCGCCGGCCGGCCGCATCTACGCCGACAGCCTGGCCACCGCGCTCACCACCCGCCTTCTGCAGAGCTTCGCCATCGTCGGCGCGGCCGGCCGCCAGACGCTATCCAAGCCGCAGATCCGCCGGATCGTGGACTACGTGGAGACGAACCTCGACGGCGAGCTCAGCCTCGAGGCGCTAGCCGACGTCGCGGGCATGAGCATTCCGCACCTGACGACGCTGTTCCGCCGCACGATGGGCCAGTCGGTGCACGCCTACGTCATGGAGCGCCGCGTGCAGCGCGCCCGGGCGCTGCTGCTGGACCGCCGGCTGTCCATCGCCCAGGTGGCGCTGGAGACGGGTTTCGCGCACCAGAGCCACCTGGCCCGGTGGATGCGCCGCCTGCTGGGCGTGACGCCTTCGGAGGTCGCGCGGGCTTGAGCCCTCAGGTCTTGATCTTGTAGCCGACCTTGAACATCCACAGGCAGGTCCAGCCCAGGGCGAGCACCAGCGCTGCAGTCATCGCTGCGCCGATCCAGAGGTTGCTCTCGGCCTGGCCGATGAACCCGTAGCGGAAGCCGTCGATCAGGTAGAAGAACGGGTTGAAGTGGCTGGCCGTCCGGAACGGCTCGGGCAGCCGCTCGACGAGGTAGAACGTCCCCGACAGGAACGTCATCGGCATGATCACGAAGTTGGTCACCGCCGCCATGTGGTCGAACTTCTCGCTCCACAGGCCGGCCATGATGCCGATGAAGCCCATGATCAGCGCCGCGCCGAGGCCGAAGTAGACGATCGCCCACGGCTGGGCCACGGGCAGTCGGGCGAACGGCAGGATCGCCACGAGGCTGACCAGGCCCACGACGATGCCCCGCGTGGCCGCGCCGCCGCCGAAGCCCACGACGTGCTCGCCCGGCGTCAGGGGCGGGGTGAGGAAGTCGCCCATCAGGCCGTTGAACTTCGCCTGCAGCAGCGACGACGACGAGTTGGCGAAGGCGTTCGACAGGATCTGCATCATGATCAGGCCGGGCGCGACGAAGGTCCCGTAGGCCACGCCGTGCACCTCGCGGCTGCCGCCCACCGCCACCACGAACACCAGCATGTAGAGCAGCGCCGTCACCACCGGCGCGGCCAGGGTCTGCATGCCCACCTTCATGAAACGGCGGACCTCGCGGACGTAGAGGGTCTTGAGCCCTTCCCAGTTCACCCCGTGGTACGCGCGCGGCTGGGGCGGAAGGGTCGTCTCGACGATCGGCAGGTCTCGCATGGGCCGAGATGTGCGCTGTGCGACGTCGGGGCGCAAGGGCGCCTCCTGCCGACTCAACATCTAGTCTCCTGTGCATAACCCGATGGCGCCTATTGTGGCTCTTAGCGAGTTGTTTACTACTGATAGTGGCTGGTGGGCAGCGAGAGAGCTGGTCGCCACAAGATGTTGATTACCGGCGCAGTCTTGGGGGCGCGCCGGACCTCTGGGTGGGAGGCGTGACCATGGGCTGGACCGACGAACGCGTCGAACTTCTGAAGAAGCTCTGGCAGGACGGCCTTTCGGCCAGCCAGATCGCAAAACAACTGGGCGGCGTCACTAGAAACGCAGTCATCGGCAAGGTCCACCGGCTGGGCCTCTCGGGCCGCGCCACGCCGTCCAAGCCGCAGCGTACGGTGTTCAAGGCTCCGCGCCCGGCGCGTCCGGCCTCGGCGGCCCCGTCGGCCCCGCGCCGCATCGCCGAGCCCGCGTCGGCCCATCCAGCGCCCGCGCCGGTGCGCTACGTGGACGAGCGCCCCGGCACCGCCACGGTGCTGACCCTGGGCGCCCACATGTGCAAGTGGCCGATCGGCGATCCGTCCCTCGACACCTTCACCTTCTGCGGCCGCCGCTCCGAGGAGAACGGCCCCTACTGCCACGAACACGCCCAGGTCGCCTACCAGCCGGCCCAGGCCAAGAAGAAGTCCGGCGCCGCCGAGCTCGCCCGGAGCCTGCGCCGCTACATCTGAGATCCGCTGGAGAGCGGTACGTCTATCCGTTGGGGATGGGGGACGCGTCCGGAACCGAAGCCTGCGCCAGCTTGCTTAAGGTCCCGGCCGCGTCCCTTTCTGCTTCTGGCCTGCACACCGCGCATGACGCGCTCTGGACATGCGGCCTGTAGAAGCGGCGCCATGATCGCCCACCGGACCACGCGCCCTTGATCGCCCTCGCCTGGACCGGCGCCGCCCTCGGCCCCTTGGCCATGTGGTGGCTATGGACCCGGCATATGCGGGCCCCGCGAATCATCGCCGGCGTGATGGCCGTCTTCTGGGTCCTTGGCGTCTGGGCCTTCCTCGCCGAACCGAAGATCACGATCGCCCGCCACATCACGGTCGCCTCGCCCGCCTGGACCGGGCCGCCGCTCCGCATCGCCGTCCTGTCCGACACCCACGTCGGCTCACCGCACGTGACGCCGGAACGGGTGACGCAGGTCGTGGCGCGGCTCTCGCGCGAACGGCCGGACGTGGTTGTCTACCTCGGGGACTACGCGGGCGGCCACGAGCCCGCCGCTGTGCGGGCCGCGCCCGAGCGGTCCGCCGTCCTGCGGGGCGTGGCCGTCCTGGGCGCCGCGCAGGCGCCGCTTGGGCGCCTTGGCGTGCTGGGCAATCACGACTGGTGGTACGACGGACCGGCGATCGAGCAGGCGCTGCGCCGTGCGGGGGTGACCGTGCTCGAGAACGACGCGGTGCGCGTGGACCGCCCGGGCGGCCCCTTCTGGATCGCGGGCCTCGCCGACCTGGACTCGCGGCGCGCCAAGCCGTCGGCGGCGGCCGCGCTGGCCAAGGTCCCGCCGGGCGAGCCCGTCATCCTGCTGAGCCACTGGCCGGATCCGTTTCCCCAGGTCCCGGCGCGTGTCGCTGTGACCCTGGCCGGTCACTCGCACTGCGGCCAGGTGGACTTCCCGATCCTTGGCCGGCAGGTCCACGCCTCGCACGGTTCGGCGCGGTGGGCCTGCGGTCTGTACGACGAGGGCGGCCGCAAGCTGTTCGTGACCGGCGGGCTCGGCACCTCGATCCTCCCGGTCCGCTTCCGCGCCCCGCCAGAGTTCGTGATTGTGACCCTGCGCGGGCGCCCCTAGCTTCCGCGTGAGATGACCGACGCGCCCCTGCAAGACGAAGCCAGCAACGCGAAGCCCTATTCCGTCTCGGAGCTGGCCTTCGCGCTGAAGCGGACGCTGGAGGACGCCTACGGCTTCGTGCGGCTGCGGGGCGAGCTTTCGAAGGTCACCCACCACTCGAACGGCCACGTCTACCTGACGCTGAAGGACGACCGCTCGGCCATCGACGGCGTGGTGTGGAAAAGCGCGGTGCGCGGCCTGTCGGTGCGACCGGAGCACGGGCTGGAGGTGATCGTTACCGGCAAGATCACGACCTACCCTCAGGGCTCGCGCTATCAGATCGTCATCGAGACCATGGAGGTGGCAGGGGTCGGCGCCCTCCTGGCCCAGCTCGAGCGGCTGAAGCAGAAGCTGGCGACCGAGGGCCTGTTCGAGGCGGCGCGGAAGCGGCGCATCCCGGACATGCCGGCCGTCGTGGGCGTGATCACCAGCCCCACCGGAGCGGTGATCCGCGACATCCTGCACCGCATCCGCGACCGCTGGCCCTGCCGTGTCATCGTCTGGCCCGTGGTGGTGCAGGGCGATGCGGCGGCCGTCCAGGTGGCCAACGCCATCCGCGGCTTCAACGCCCTGCCGGAAGGCGGCCCGGTCCCGCGGCCCGATGTGCTGATCGTGGCGCGCGGCGGCGGCTCGGTGGAGGACCTCTGGCCGTTCAACGACGAGGCTCTGGCCCGCACCGTGGCGGCCGCGTCGATCCCGCTGATCAGCGCCGTCGGCCACGAGACCGACACCACCCTCATCGACTTCGTCTCCGACCGGCGCGCGCCGACGCCGACGGCCGCCGCGGAGATGGCCACGCCGGTGCTGGCCGAGCTCAAGGCGCTGGTCTCGGACCTCAGCGCCCGCATGCACCGATGCGGCGGCCGGGTGGTCGAGGACCGACGCGTGCGCATCGAACACGCCAACCGGGCGCTGCGGCGCGTACCCGACCTGGTGGAACTGGCGGCCCAGCGCTTCGGCGTCGTCGCCGGCCGACTCGCCTCGGGGCTGACGAAGAACCAGGGCGCCCACGAGCGCGACCTGGTCCGGGTGTCTTCGCGCCTCTCGCCGCTGCTGCTGCAACGCCCGCAGGCGGTGCAGAAGCAGCGGCTGGAAGCCGTGGCCGTGCGCCTGCAGCCCGCCGCGGTCCGCCGTCTCGACCGGGCCACCGAGCGGTTGGGGGCGCTTTCAAAGCTCTACGTCTCGGTCGACCCCGACCGGCCGCTGCAGCGCGGCTTCGCCCGCGTGGCGCGCATGGACGGTTCGCTGGTAATGAACGGCGCACTCCTGGCCAGCGGCGAGGAGGTGGCCATCACCTTCGCCGACACGGTGCGCCAGGCGGTGATCGACGGCGAGCCTGCCGAGCGTCCGACGCTCGCCAAGCGGCCGGCCCGCAAGGGCAAGGCGCCGGCCACCGACCAGGGCGACCTGTTCTGAAGCCCCTCAGCGCGCTACATAGCGCCCATGAACGCCCATGATCGCAACCTCGGGGCCAACGACCTCGCCAAGCTGCACTACGGCGACGGCGACTATGCCGTGCTGCGCCCGGGCCGCTACGTGCTGTGCGCCGTGACCGGCCAGAAGATCCCGCTGGAGCAGCTCCGCTACTGGAGCCCCGAGCTCCAGGAGGCCTACGCCGGCCCCGCCGAGTCTCTGAAGCGCTGGCAGGAGACGCGCGGCTAGCAAGCGCCAGCCTTGGAACAGGGCCGCCTGGCGCCGGTTTGTTCGCCATCCTCTGAAGGAGGCGATCATGAGCGCGAATGGCCTCGAGGTCTTCGACAAGACCCTGCAGACGACGAACACCTGGCTGAAGGAGATCATGGCCGTCATCGGCCCGGATCGGCAGGTGGCGTGGAAAGTGCTGTCGGTGGTGCTGCACAAGCTGCGCGACCGGCTGCCCATACAGCTGGCCGCCCACCTCGGCGCCGAACTTCCGATGCTGATCCGCGGCGCCTACTACGACCAGTACCAGCCGGCAAGACAGCCCAGCGCCTGCCGCAACCTCGAGCAGTTCCATGCCGAGGTGGCCGAGTGGCTCAGCGACACGCGGCCGGTGGACCCGAAGGATGCGGTGAACGCAGTCTTCGCGGTTCTGAGCCGACATCTGCCCGCCGGCCAGATCGAGAAGGTCCGCGGCGCGCTGCCCCACCCGATCCGCACGGCCTGGGAGAACGTGGAAGAACTGGGTCCGGCTATGGGAAAAGCGACATCCGCGGAGCCGCTCGAGAATCGGCCATGAGCGTCTAGCGCCGCCGATACACCTCGTTCGGCCAGCGGCGATGGACCCAGAACCACTCCGTCGGCCGCGCGCGCACGCGGTCCTCGACGAAGGCGTTGATCTTCCGCACGCCGGCCTCGACATCGGCCTGCCGGTCGCCGGTGTCCTCGAGCATGATCGGATCGTGGACGATCACCCGGAACCGCGCCGCATCGCCGATGCGCTGCACGCTGAGCGGCTGCAGCGGGATGCCGAACCGCAGGGCGAAGGTCGACGGCCCCGGTGCGGTGTGGGCCATGACGCCGAAGAAGGGCGCCTCGACGCCGCCGTTGAACTTCTGGTCGTTCATCAAGGCCACGGATTCGCCACGCTCCAGCGCCCTGATCAGCTCGCGAGCGCCCTCCAGCCCCTTGGGGGCGAACAGGCGCACGCCGTAGCGGTAGCGAACGCGACGTACGCGCTCGTCCACATAAGTGTTGTTCATGGCGCGGTACGTGACCTGCACCTTGACCCCGGCGCGCACCATGGCGGCGGCCATCAGCTCGAAATTCGAGAAATGGCCGGAAATGAACACCACCGGCCCCGCGCCGGCGGCGATGGCCTGGAGCCGCTCCAGGCCATCGATTTCGAGCCGGCCTGTGTCGGCCACGATACGGTCTACGATCGTGAATTCGGCTAGAGATCGACCGAGTTCAGTCCATTGGGCCCGGAGGAGTCGCTTAATTTCAGGGTCGCCGGCGTCCGGAAACGCGATCCGGAGGTTCCGCTCCGCAACCCGATGCGCGCTTGTCAACGGCCCGAGGGTCCGGAACACACGGGCGCCAAAATTCGACACAGAATCAATAAGAAATAGACGGGCGAGGGCTGTAGCTGCATCAAACAGCACAGCCTCAAGCATCCAAATCGCGACTGTCGCGTATGAGTGTTTAGGGGAGCCCATTTACCTTGTTAGGCATGGTAGCCCTTGGCGGGCAATGGAGGGTGCTGGCGTGCGAATTGCGATGTCTCAACCACGGAGTCCCGATGCGGGACGAAGGGAAATCATGGTCGGGGATTCCATGGACGAGATCGACATCCATCTGGGCCGGCGTCTGCGCCGCCGCCGCCGCCTCCTGGGCCTGACCCAGCAGGAGCTGGCGCACGCCTGCGGTGTTCGCTTCCAGCAGATCCAGAAGTACGAGTGCGCGGCCAACCGGATGTCGGCGGCCCGCCTGTGGCAGCTTGCCGAGGTGCTGGAGGTGCCGATCAGCTACTTCTACGAGGGCCTGACCCGCGATCAGCGCGAAAGCATGGAGCGCGACACGGCGTCGTCGAGCGAGACGCTGGCGAGCAAGGAAACCCAGGACCTGATCCACGCGTACTATCAGCTGGGCGAACGGCCCCGCCGCCGCCTGCTCGACCTCGCCAAGGCGATGAACGGAGAGATCGAGGCCTAACGACTTCACGCGAGGCAGGCTAAACGGGGGGCATGTCCCTCGACCCAGCCCGCCTCGCCGCGCTCGACGCCTTCTGCATCGAGCTGAACAGCGCCGCCGCGCAGGCCATCCTGCCTCTCTTCCGCGGCGCCCACGGATTGCTGAACAAGCTGGAGGACCGGGGCTTCGACCCGGTCACCGAGGCGGACAAAGGCGCCGAGCGGGCGATCCGCGCGCTCATTTCGCAGCGCTACCCGGAACACGGCGTGATCGGCGAGGAGTACGGCGAGGACCGGCCCGACGCCGAGTTCGTGTGGGTGCTGGATCCCGTGGACGGCACGCGGGCCTTCATCTCCGGCCTGCCGCTGTGGTGCGTCCTCATCGGCCTGCGTTTCCAGGGCGAGCCGGTGCTGGGCTCGATCGGCCAGCCCTACCTCTCCGAGCTCTACATCGGCCACGCCGGCGGCTCGCGGCTGATCTCGCCGGCCGGCGAGCGGGCGCTGAAGGTGCGGGCCTGTCCCAAACTGACAGACGCCCTGATCGCCACAACCGATCCCGAGACCTGCTTCACCGGCGCCGAGTTGGGCGCCTGGCGGCAGGTGCGCGCGGCGGCGCGGCTCGCGCGGCTGGGCTGCGACGCCTACGCCTACGCCATGGTGGCGGCAGGCACAATGGACCTGGTGGTGGAGGCTGGCCTGAAAAGCTGGGACATCGAGGCCGCAATCCCGCTGATCACCGGCGCGGGCGGGCTCACCACCGACTGGCGGGGTGAGCCCGTGGGACGACACGGCGGCCAGATCGCCATCGCGGGCGTCCGCGCCTGCCTGGACGAGGCGCTGGTCGCCCTGAAGCGGGCGGCCGTCTGACCTACTTCTTGGCCGGCGCCTTCTTGGCGGCGGCGGGCTTCTTCGCAGCCGCTGGCTTTTTCGCAACGGCAGCCGGCTTGGCTGCCGCAGGCTTCGCCGCCGCAGGCTTTGCGGCCGCCTTGGCCGGGGTCTTCTGCGGCGCCGTGGCCTTGGGGGCCGCCTTCGCCGCCGCAGGTTTCGCGGCCGGCTTCGCCGCCGGCTTGGCCGCGGCCTTCTTCGCCGCCGCCTTGGGAGCCGCCTTCGCCGCCGCCGGCTTCGCCGCGGCTTTCGGAGCCGCCGCCTTGGCCGGAGCCGCCTTCGCGGGCTTCGCCGCAGGCTTGGCCGGCGCGGCCTTCTTCGCTGCGGCAGCCTTCGCCGGGGCGGCCTTGGCGGCTGCGGGTTTCGCGGCTGCAGGCTTGGCCGGAGCCTTGGCCACAGCCGGCTTGGCGGCCGCCTTGGGGGCGGCCTTCGGGGCAGCGGCCTTCTTCGGCGCGGCCGCCTTCTTCGCGGCCGGCTTCTTCGTAGCGGCAGGCTTCGCGGCCGGAGCAGCGGCGACCGGGGTCGGGGCCGGCTTCGGCGCTG
>NZ_DASWTE010000264.1:0-2343 GCF_036402295.1 Phenylobacterium sp. | reverse complement strand
CACCGACGTCAACGAAGAGGCGCTGTCGCAAGTGGCCGCGCAGACCGGCGCGACCATCGTGGAGCCGGGCGCGATCTTCGAGGCGCAGGCCGACGTCTTCGCGCCGTGCGCCCTGGGCGGGGCGATCAACGAGAGCACCCTGCCGCGGCTGAAGGCCAAGATTATCGCCGGCGGCGCCAACAACCAGCTGGCCACCCCGGAGATCGGCCGCGAGGTGTTCGCCCGCGGGATCCTCTACACGCCCGACTACGTGATCAACGGCGGCGGCATCATCAACGTCGCCGGCGAGATCCGCGCGCTCGAGCGCGGCGAGGCCTTCGACCCGGCGTGGGTGGACGAGAAGCTCGACCGCCTGGCGCTGACCCTGGAAGAGGTCCTCGACCAGGCCCTGCGCGAGCGCCGCCCGACCCACGAAGTCGCCAACGAGATCGCCAAGGCCCGCATCGTCGGCGCCCCGCGCAAGCAGGCGGCGGCTTAGGGCCTCCCGTGCCCCGGCTGGTCGTCTTCGCGGGCCTTCCGGGCAGCGGCAAGTCGACCATCGCCCGCGAGCTGGCCCGCCGACTCGGGGCCGTCTGGCTGCGCATCGACACCATCGAGACGGCCATCGCCGACGCCGAGACGCCGATCGCGGACGAGGGCTACCGCGCCGCCTACGCGGTAGCGGCCGACAACCTGCGGCTCGGCCTCGACGTGGTCGGCGACAGCGTGAACCCCTGGATGGAAACCCGCGACGCCTGGCGCGACGTGGGTCTGGCCGCGCGCGCGGAGGTCATCGAGGTCGAGGTCGTCTGCAGCGACGAAGCCGAGCACCGCCGCCGCGTCGAGACCCGCACGAGCGACGTCCGGCGCCTCACGCCGCCCACCTGGCAGGAAGTCACGGACCGCGACTACCGCCCTTGGACCCGCGAACGGCTGGTCGTGGACACCGCGGACCGCGACGTCGACGCCTGCGTGGCCGAGGTCATGGCTATCCTCTAGAGGCCCTCCTCCTCGATGGAGGAGGGTTGGTGGAGGTGTGGCCGCCCGAGCCGACGCAGATGGCGCAAGCGGGCGTCGACGCCAAACGACGCCATTCCCCTCTTCGCCGTGCGCACACCTCCATCCCCGGCCCTTCCTCCATCGAGGAGGAAGGGAGTGCGAGAACGATCGACTTTAGCGCCGCCGCAGCGACCGCCAGCCGTTGATGATCAGGACCACCCCCGCGACCGTCGGCAGTCCCCCGAAGATCAGGCTGACCGCCAGGATGAAGCCCGCGAGGCTGGCGTCGCCGCCGCGGAACAGCTCCACCAGCGCCCCGCCGCCGAAGAACGCGGTGCACGGCCCGGCCAGCAGCACCAGGATCGCGCCCACGGCGATCACCGCGCCGGCGATGAAGCGCCTCGTCCCGTCGCTCATGGCCTGTCCTCCGGGTCGTCGCTGAAGACCGCGAGCCGATCTCGCCCAGTCGCCCGGCGGGGCGCGTACAATCGCCGTCCCCACGCGAAGAGCAGCACGCCGAGGACGGTGGGGACGCCGCCGATGATCGTCGCTATGGCGGCGGCGCCCAACAGATCGCCGCCGCTCGAGCCGCCGCCGAACGTGTCGGCCACGCCGAACCCGATGAGGCCAAGGGTGCATAGCCCGCACAGCGCCGCGATCAGCCCGCCCACGGCCATCAGCGCGCCGCCGAGGAACTTCTGCACGGGGCTGACGTCGCTCACTGCCCCTGTCCCCGCGCCAGCGCCGCCTGGCCCGCCGCGCCCGGGCGGTAGAAGGTGTTGAAGGTGTCGAAGGGGATGATCCGCCCGTCCGGCTGCACGAAGTGCACGCACGACCGCTTCACCGTCCCGAGGTCGAAGTTGAAGCGGTCGAGGAACTGCGAGACCACGACCCGGAAGGTGTTCTCGTAGGCCACCTCCTGCGGCACGGCCGCCTCAGGCAGGCAGCACAGCAGGCTGGCCAGCTTCTCGCTGGTGTTGCCCTGGGCCGTCGACAGCGACAGCAGCTCGAACACCTTCTCGCGCAGTTCGGGGTAGCTCTCGAAGGTCACGGTGTTGGGCGCCGCGGCCACGAACAGCTCGCGCGGCAGGAGCGACGTCACCGGCCGCACCTCGCGCCCGTTGCGCAGGCCGTAGCCGATGCAGATCTGGTCCGGGTTGCAGGGCAGGGGGATCAGGTCGTCCAGCCCGAACACGCCCGCCTCGGCGATCGCCCGGCGTACCGCGGTGAGCACGATCCGGTGGCGGCGCGCGTCGAAGCCGTCGTTGCGGCCGGCGTCCTGGATCGGCTGGAAGGTGACGCCCCGCACACACCGCCAGTCCAGGGCAAAGCGGACGACGTCGGCGATCTCGCCGTCGTTGACGC
>NZ_DASWTE010000263.1:0-25812 GCF_036402295.1 Phenylobacterium sp. | reverse complement strand
GAGGGCATGCGACGAGGACGACGGGATGCCCGCCAGCCAGGTGATCACGTTCCAGCTGATCGCGCCGCCCAGGGCCCCGAAGATCACCGCGTCCGAGATGATGTCGGCCGAGATGATCCCCTTGCCGACCGTGTTCGCCACGTGCAGCCCGAAGAACAGGAACGCGATGAAGTTGAAGAACGCCGCCCAGACCACGGCCACGCGCGGCGACAGGACCCGGGTCGAGACGACGGTCGCGATCGAGTTGGCGGCATCATGCAGGCCGTTCAGGAAGTCGAACGCCAGCGCCACGAAGATCAGGAAAATGAGCAGCAAGCTCATCCCGGCGATTTCCATGCGGCGGGCCTAGAGGTGTTCGATCAGCACGCCGCTGATCCGGTTGGCCACGTCCTCGAAGCGGTCGACCACCTTCTCGAGGTGGTCGTAGATCTCGGCGCCCACGATGTAAGCCATGGGGTCGGTCTTCCCGACGTTCTGGTACAGCGCCGCGATGCCGGCGTCGTAGAGGTGGTCCGACTCCTCCTCCAGCTGCGTCACCTGTTCGGTGATGGCGTTGAGGCGGGCGGCGTTGTTCTTCATGGCGCGCAGCAGCGGCACGGCCTCGGCCGTCAGATCGGCCGTGCGGACGATCACCTCGCCCAGGCGCACCATGTCGGGCTGGAAGACGCGCTGCTCGAACAGTCCGGTCACCTTGGCCGTCTTGTGCATCTGGTCGATGGCGTCATCCATCGAGCTCACGAGGTCGATGATGTCGGCCCGGTCGAAGGGCGTGATGAAGGTCCGACGCACCAGCAGCATCACCTCGCGGGTGATGTCGTCGGCGCGGTTCTCATGGTCGGCCACGGCCTTGGCGTGGATCGGCGTCTCCGGTCCGCCCTCGAGCAGCTTGTGGAGCGAACGCGCGCCTTGCGTCAGGGTCGCGGCGTGGCTTTCGAACAGGTCGAAGAAGCGGCCCTCCTTGGGCATGAGGGCCTGGAACCAGTTCACCTTGAGACCTCTGTCGGCTGCGGCGGGTTATCGTTGCGGTGGCCTCTTAGCGTGGTTCGGCGCGACCGTCATCGAAGTGTCGCAAATCCTTGGTCGAAGTGTCACATAGCCCGCGTAGAGCCACCGGAAGATCGCCCAGCCTGGAGGTGGCGTGTGTTCCGGAAGATCGTGATCGGTGTGGCGGCCTGCCTGGCTCTGACGGCCTGCGGCCAGCAAAATCAGAAGGCGGCTGACGGCAAGGCCCCGGCGGCCAGCGCGCAGATTTCCGGCGCAGGCGCGACCTTCCCGGCGCCGCTGTACGCCAAGTGGGCCGAGCTGCAGAGGGCCGACACCGGCCTGACGCTGAACTATCAGGCCATCGGCTCGGGCGGCGGCATCAAGCAGATCAAGGCCAAGACCGTGGCCTTCGGCGCCAGCGACAAGCCGCTGAAGCCCGAGGAGCTGGACGCCGACGGCCTCGCGCAGTTCCCCACCGTGATCGGGGGCGTGGTGCCGATCGTCAACGTGCCGGGGGTGCAGCCCGGCCAGCTGAAGCTGACCGGTCCAGTGCTTGCCGACATCTTCCTCGGCAAGGTCAAGAAGTGGAACGAGCCGGCGATCGCTGCGCTGAACCCGGGCGTGGCCCTCCCGAACCTGCCGATCACCGTCGTGCACCGCTCGGACGGGTCGGGCACCACCTTCCTGTTCACCAGCTACCTCACCGCGGTCGCGCCGCAATGGACGTCGGTGGGGGCCAGCGACGCGGTGAAGTGGCCGACCGGGCTGGGCGGCAAGGGCAACGACGGGGTCTCGGCCTTCGTGAAGCAGACGTCGGGCGCGATCGGCTACGTCGAGTACGCCTTCGCCAAGCAGAACAGCCTGCCGCACGCGAGCCTGCAGAACGCCGCCGGCCAGTTCGTGGCCCCGACGGCGGAGGCCTTCGCCGCCGCCGCGGCCGGCGCCGACTGGACCAAGGCCCCCGGCTTCTACCTGTTGCTGATCAACCAGCCGGGCGCGAACGCCTGGCCGATCACCGGCGCCACCTTCGTGCTGATGCACAAGAACCAGGCCGACGCGGCGAACGGCAAGGCGGTGCTGAGCTTCGTCGACTGGGCCTATGACAAGGGTGACGCGGCCGCGAGCGAGCTGGCCTACGTGCCGCTGCCGGCGGCGCTGAAGTCGCAGGTCCGCCAGAGCTGGACCTCGATCGTCGGCCCCGACGGCAAGCCGGTCTACACGCCGGCCGCCCAATGACCACAACGGCTGTCGACGCCCAGGCGACGGTGGGGCCGGCGCCGCCGCCGCGCTCTGCGCGCGGCGCCACGCTGGACCGCGCCTTCGAGATCCTCTGCTTCAGCGCCGCCACGTTCTTGCTGACGGCGCTGGGCGGGATCGTGATCTCGCTCGCCATCGGCGGATGGCCGGCCTTCGCCGCCTTCGGCCTGAACTTCTTCACCAGCGCCGAGTGGGATCCCGTCCAGGAGATCTACGGGTCGGCCGGAGCGGTGGCCGGCACGCTGATCTCGGCTACGCTGGCCCTGGTCTTCGCCTTGCCGCTCGCCCTCGGGATCGCGATCTTCCTCGTCGAGCTCTGCCCGCCGATCCTGCGCCGGCCGATCGGCACGGCGGTGGAGCTGCTCGCGGGCATCCCCTCCATCGTCTACGGCATGTGGGGCCTGTTCGTGTTCGCGCCCTGGTTCGCCAAGACCGTGCAGATGCCGATCATGATGTCGGCCAAGCCCGGCACGTTGTGGGAGAAGATCACGGCCGGTGTGCCGAACGGCGCGGGCATCCTGACGGCCTCGATCATCCTGGCGATCATGATCCTGCCGTTCATCGCCGCGACCATGCGCGAGCTCCTGAACACCATCCCGGCCCAGGTGCGCGAGAGCGCCTACGGACTGGGCTCCACCACCTTCGAGGTGATCCGCAAGGTGAGCCTGCCCTACATCCGCACCGGCGCCATCGGGGCGGTGATGCTGGGCCTGGGCCGCGCGCTGGGCGAGACCATGGCCGTCACCTTCATCATCGGCAACGCGCACGGTTTCCCCACCTCGATCTTCGCGTCCGGCTCGACCATCGCCTCGACGATCGCCAACGAGTTCGCCGAGGCCACGGGTGAGCTGCACACGGCGTCCCTGATCGCCCTGGGTCTCGTGCTCTTCATCATCACCTTCGCAGTCCTGGCTCTCGCGCGGCTGCTCATCGGACGGCAGACCAACCTATGACCGTCGCAGCAGCAGCTCCACGGCTCAGCCGCCGCATCAGCGAGTACGCCTTCCTCACCTTCTGCTGGGTGGCGACGGCGGTCGCCATCGTCGCGCTGGCGGCCATCCTCTGGTCGCTGCTGAGCCAGGGGATCGGCGGGTTCCTAAAGCCGGATGGCGGCGGTCTCGACCTCGACATCTTCACCAAGTCGACGCCGGCGCCGGGCTCGGTGGGCGGCCTGATGAACGCCATCCTCGGCTCGATTATGATGTGCGTCGTGGCCATGATCGGCGCGGTGTTCATCGGCGTGCTCGCCGGCACGTGGCTGTCGGAGTTCGCCCGCGACAGCCACTACGGCAAGGTCATCCGCTTCCTGAACGACGTCCTGCTCTCGGCCCCGTCGATCCTGGTCGGCCTGTTCATCTACGAAGTCCTGGTCCACCGCGGGATCGGGCACTTCTCGGGCCTGGCCGGCGCCGTGGCCCTGGCCCTCATCGCCGCGCCCGTGATCACGCGCACCACCGAGGACGTGCTGCGTCTGCAGCAGGTGGCGCTGCGCGAGGCCAGCGTGGCCCTGGGCGCGCCGATGTGGCGGACGATCATGGCGGTGATCTGGAAGTCGGCTCGCGCCGGCATGCTGACGGGAGCGCTCCTGGCCTTCGCCCGCATCAGCGGCGAGACCGCGCCGTTGCTCTTCACGGCGCTGAACAACCAGTTCTTCAGCCTCGACCTGACCCAGCCCACGGCCAACCTGCCGGTGGTGATCTTCAATTTCGCCCTTTCCGCCTACGATGACTGGCGGCGCCTGGCCTGGGCCGGCGCGCTCCTCATCGCCGCCACCGTGCTGACGGTGACGGTCGTGGCCCGCATCCTCGCCCGGGAGCCCAGCCGCTCATGAACGTGCAAGTCGAAACCCCGCAGGAGACCGCGGTCCTCGCGCTCCCGCCCGAGATCGTCAAGCTGACGATCAAGGACCTGAACTTCTTTTACGGCGGCAAGCAGGCGCTGTTCGACGTCAGCGTGGCCTTCGCGGAAAACGCGGTGACGGCGCTGATCGGACCCTCGGGCTGCGGCAAGTCTACCCTGCTGCGCGTCCTCAACCGGATGTACAGCCTCTACCCGGGTCAGAAGGCCACGGGTCAGGTGATCCTGGACGGCGAGGACATGCTGGGACCGCGCGTCGACGTCGCCACGCTACGCGCCCGGGTCGGCATGGTGTTCCAGAAGCCGACCCCGTTCCCGATGTCGATCTTCGACAACGTGGCCTACGGCGTGCGCCTCTACGAACAGCTCTCCAAGCCCGACCTCGCCAACCGGGTCGAGGAGAGCCTGCGCCGCGCCGCCCTCTGGGACGAGGTGAAGGACAAGCTGCGCGAGTCCGGCCTCTCGCTCTCGGGCGGCCAGCAGCAGCGTCTCTGCGTGGCCCGCGGCATCGCCGTGAAGCCCGAGGTCCTGCTGCTCGACGAGCCGGCCTCTGCGCTCGACCCGATCTCGACGGCGCGGCTCGAGGAGACCATCGCCGAGCTCAAGCGCGACTACACGATCGTGATCGTCACCCACAACATGGGCCAGGCCGCGCGCCTGTCGGACCACACCGGGTTCATGTACCTGGGCAAGCTGGTCGAGTTCGGCGAGACGGAGCAGCTGTTCACCAGCCCGGTCACCACCCGGGCCCGCGATTACATCACCGGCCGGTTCGGCTAGGAGCGTTCGATGGAGCATACCCTCAAGTCCGTCGACACGGGCCTCGGCGGCCTGTCGCACGCCGTGGCGGCCATGGGCGACCTGGCGGTGGCGCAGGTGCGCGCCTCCATCGACGTGTTCGTTCGCCACGACCTTGCCGACGCCGCCAAGGTTGTGCGCGCCGACGACGCCCTCGACCTCCAGGACGCCGAGATCGAGAAGCGCGCCGTCGGCTTCATCGCGCTGCACCAGCCGGTCGCCGACGACCTGCGCCGGGCGATCGCGGCCATGAAGATCGCGATGCAGCTCGAACGCTGCGGCGACCTCGCCAAGAACATCGGCAAGCGGGTGGGCCGCATGAGCGCCGCGGCCTCCGAAAATCAGGCCGCGCCGATCGCAGAGCTGGGCCAGATGGCGGCCGAACGCCTGGCCGCCGCGGTCAACGCCTACCGCGGCGCCGACGCCCAGGGCGCCTACTCGGTGTGGCTGAAGGACACCGAGATCGACGAGCGCCACGACAGCGTGCTGCGCGAGATCGTGGCGGGCATGGTGGCGAACCCCGCCGCTATCGAGGACGGTACGCACCTCCTGTTCATCGCCAAGAACCTGGAGCGGATCGGCGACCACGCGACCAATATCGCCGAGCTCGTCTACTACCAGATCACCGGCGCCGACCTCACCGAGCGCCCGAAGCTCTAGTTGCGCGAGGCCGCCGACGTCGCCGAAGGTGGCGGCCATGGCGACGCTCGACTCTCACAGGCGACAATTCCTGCAACGCTCGGCCGCCCTGGGCGGTCTGGGCCTCCTCGGCGGCTGCGCGACGACCGCCGGCGAGGCGCCTGCCACACCCGCCTTCCGCGAACCGCCCGCGCTGGCGCCCGTCCTGGCCCGCGCCGACCGGATCATGGGCGTCACGGTCTGCCTGCGGCCCTTTCGCGCCGCCGGCCCGCGCATGGACGCCGAAACGGTGGGCGACAAGCTGGTGGTGCACAACTACGGCCACGGCGGCTCGGGCTGGTCGCTGGGCTGGGGCTCGGCGCTGATCGCCGTGAAGACGGCGCTGGCGGGCGGCGAGCGCGACATTGCGGTGATCGGGTGTGGGGCACTGGGCCTCACCGCCGCCACCGTGGCCCAGCGGGCCGGGGCGCGGGTGACGATCTACGCCAAGGACCGCATCGCCGACACCCGCTCGGCGCGCGCCACCGGTGTCTGGTCGCCCGACAGCCGCATCGCGCTCGCGGGCTCGGTCGATCCGGGCTTCGCCGCGCGCTGGGAGGAGATGGCGCGCAGGTCGTTCCACATGCACCGCCAGTACCTGGGCCTGGCGGACGCGCCCGTGGAGTGGACACACCGTTACATGGTCTCGGACACGCCGATGACCGGACCTGGCGCCGACCCGATGGGCTTCGCCCACTACGATGAACGCGTCCGCGATCTCACCCCGCGCTCCGAACCCCTGGAGCCCGGCCAGCACCCGTTCCCCACCCGCTTCGTGCGCCGCGCCACGCTGCCGATGTTCAACATCAACGCCTACGGCCACACGCTGATGACCGACTTCCTGCTTGGCGGCGGACGCGTTGAGACGGTGGAGTTCCATGCGCCGTCCGAGCTGGCGGTGCTGAAGCAGAAGGTGATCATCGACTGCACAGGCTACGGCGCCCGGGCGCTCTGGAAGGACGAGACGGTCGTGCCGGTGCGCGGCCAGATCGCCTGGCTGATCCCACAGCCCGAGGTGACCTACGGCGTCATGTACCGCGGCGTCGCCACCGTCTCGCGCCGCGACGGCCTGGGCGTGCAGGTGCTGGGGCCGGACGAGTCCTACGGCTACAACGACGCCAACGAGACGCCCGACCGGGCGGAGTCCGAATCCGCGGTCGCCACGATCGCCACCCTGTTCAGCTCGCCTTCGCGGTCGGCAGCGGGCCCTGTTCGGCGAAGAGCCGCGCCAGCTGCGGCCGCGACATGAGCCGCGCCACGTAGCCGTCCAGCGCCGGCGTCAGCTTGATCTGCAGTTGGCTCGCCCAGATCAGCACGCCGCCGATCATCACGTCGGCCGCGGTGAACCGGCCGCCGAACAGGTAGGGCCCGCGGCCCAGGTGACCTTCCACGAACGCCAGCTCGTCCTTCAGCGGGTTCCACCCCACCATCAGCCGGTCGGACTGGCGCTTCAGCAGCACGTCGCTCACCGAGGGCTCCAGCGCCGTGCTGGCATGGACCATCAGGCTCAGGTAACGGCCCCGGTCCGGGTCGCCGATCGCGGGCGCGAGGTGTAGCCGGGGCCGCAGGTCGGCCAGGAACAGGCAGATCGCCGCCGTCTCGGTCATGACGCGCCCGTCGACCACCAGCGCCGGCAGTTTGCCGAGCGGATTCACGGCCAGGTAGGGAGGCTTGCGGTGCTCGCCCGCCTCGGCGTCCAGGGTGACGAGCTCGAACGGCTCGCCCATCTCACCCAGCAGCCAGCGCGGCAGCCACGAGCGGCCGGGAATGAAGTAGAGGGTCAGGTTCATGGCGCTTGAACCCACGCCGGTGGCGGGAAGTTCGTGAAGCGCATAAATTGTGACCGCTGCGGCGGGCTACGACGACCCACCGGCGCGCCCACTCCGGGCCCCGTCCAGGACGGTGGGCCAGAGCGTCGTCGCAAGAGCGCTCTCCCGCCGCAGCGCCTTACTGCTGTTGCTGCTGCATCTGGTGCAGCCGCTGCTGGTGCTGGTAGTTCGAGCCCTGCATGCGGCGCGCGACCTGGCCGCCGCGGGCCATCGGCGAGACGCGCAGGAACTCTGGCTCCGTGATCGCGGCGCGCGCCTTGCGGACCGACACGCCTACAGCCAGGTGGCTCTCGACCTCGCCCTTGTAGACCCCGCGCGACGGCGGCACGTCGGAGTAGTCGCGACCCACGGCGCAGGCCACGTGGCGCTCGGTGGCGGGCGTGTTGTTGGTGGGATCGAAGCCGATCCAGCGCAGGCTGGGCAGGAACACCTCCACCCAGGCGTGGGTCGCATCCGGGTCGGAGCGGTCGCCGTGCTTGCGGTCGGTGAACAGGTAGCCCGACACGTACCGCGCCGGGATGCCCCAGGACCGGCAGATGGCGATCATCACGTGGGCGAAGTCCTGGCAGACGCCCTTGCGGGCCTTCAGCACGTCGTCGATGGGGCTGTCGGCGCGGGTGACGCCGGCCGCGTAGCCGAACGAGTCGTAGATCGTCGTGTTCAGCACCTTCAGCGCCGTCAGCGGGTCGCGTTCGCGAAGGCCGTCGATGTCGTGGTCCGTCATGTACCTGTGCAGCGCGTCGCTCTCGCGGGCGAAGCCGTGCGGCCGCAGATAGTCGAAGCACTCGCCCTTCAGGAACTCCGAGCGCAGCCGGTCCCACTCGCCCAGGTCCAGGTGGTCCGGAACGGGCGGCGGGGCCTGGGTCTCCACCGCCGAGCGGGCGGTGATCGACAGGCGGTCGTGCGGCTGGGGCACGTCGAAGTGGTAGACGGCGTTGCCGAAGCTGTCGGCGTAGCTGAACACCTGCGCTGCCGGGTCGAGGTCGAGGTCGAAGCTGACCAGCCGCTGACGGACGCTCTTCTGCGGCTGCATCCACAGCTCCATGACGCTTTCGCGCACCCAGGTGGCGTAGCGATATTGGGTGACGTGGCGGATCTCGAGCAGCACGGTCCGGGATCTCCTTACGCGGGCAGCCGGTCTTCGAGCGGGTAGGCGACGAAGGCGTCGTAGAGGCTGCGGTGGATGGCGGCGCACTCGTCCAGCACGGTCTTCAGGAAGGCGCTGGCCCCCTGCACCTCGATCTCGTCCAGGTCGGCGTACTGCATGCGGGCCCTGAGGCGCCCGGCCAGGCGGTCGGGGCCCACGCTGCCGGCTAGGCCGGCGTGGCGGATGATCGCCGACAGGTGCGCCTCGATCTCATGGGTGCAGAACCGGATCGAGCGCGGGAAGTCCTCGTCGAGCAGCAGGAACTGCAGGATGTAGCGCGGCTGCATCTCGGCCGTGTAGACGCGCAGGTAGGGCTCCAGGGCGCAGCCCATTCGCAGCACGCTGGTCAGCGCGAAGTGGTCGCCCACCGGCCGCCGCTTGCGGCCCTCGCCGAACACCACCTCCAGGAGCGAGCCGATCAGCTGCGCCCGCTCCAGGTAGACGCCCAGCAACAGGAAGCTCCAGCCCTCGCCGTGGCTCATGGTGGCGTCGCCGGCCCCCTTGAACAGGTGCAGGTCGGCGATGGTGTCGTGCAGGAAGAGCTGGCTGCCCTCCGCGAACGACTTGCCGGCCTCCGGGTCGCTCATGCGCAGGTAGATGAGGTTCAGCCGCTCCCAGGTCTCGGTGGTGATCTGGTCGCGCACCTGCCGGGCGTTCTCGCGGGCCCGCGAAATGGAGGACAGGATCGAGCCGTCGTCGTCCCTGGCCAGCGTCAGCGCCAGCGCGGCGTCGTACGGCGTCTTGGCCTTGGCGACGTCTGGGTCGCCCACCGCCGCCAGCGCGATCCGCGCCACCTGGGTGGCCGCTTCCGAGCGGTCCAAGGTGGCCGAGAGCATCACGTCCGAGAGCCGGCACATGTGCTCGGCCCGCTCCACGTAGCGGCCGATCCAGTAGAGGCTGTCGGCGACCCGGGCGAGCATCATGGGCGGTCACCCTTTCCGTCGCTCAGCACCCAGGTGTCCTTGGACCCGCCGCCCTGGCTGGAGTTGACCACCAGCGAGCCCTTGCGCAGCGCCACGCGGGTCAGCGCGCCCGGCGTCACCACGATCTTCTCGCCCGACAGGATGAAGGGCCGCAGGTCCACGTGTCGGGCCTCGACCGCATGGTCGATCAGGCACGGCGCGGTGGAGAGCTGGATGGTCGGCTGGGCGATGTAGTTCTCGGGATCGGCCCTGAGCGCCTCGGCGAAGGCGTCCTGCTGGGCCCGGGTGGAGTGCGGTCCCACCAGCATGCCGTAGCCACCCGAGGCGCCCACGGCCTTGACCACCAGCTTGTCCAGGTTGGCCAGCACGTGGCTGAGCTGCGACGGCTCGCGGCACAGGAAGGTCTCGATGTTGGGCAGGATCGCGTCCTCGCCCAGGTAGTATTTGATGATCTCCGGGACGTACGCGTAGACCGCCTTGTCGTCGGCCACGCCGGTGCCGGGCGCGTTGCAGATCACCACATTGCCGGCCCGGTAGGCGTTGAAGAGGCCCGCGGCGCCCAGCGACGAGTCCCGCCGGAAGGTGAGAGGGTCGATGAAGTCGTCGTCCACGCGGCGGTAGACCACGTCGATCCGGCGCAGGCCCGTGGTGGTGCGCATGTAGACCATGTTGTCGTGCACCACGAGGTCGCGGCCCTCGACCAGCGGCACGCCCATCAGCCGGGCCAGGTAGGCGTGCTCGTAGTAGGCCGAGTTGTAGACCCCCGGCGTCAGCACCACGACCTGCGGATTGGGCCGCCAGTCGGCCGCCATGCTCTTCAACGTCGCGAGCAGCAGGTCGGGATAGCGGTCGATCGAACGCACGCCCGCCGCCCGGAAGGTGCCCGGGAACACGCGGCGCGAGGCCTCGCGGTTGGCCAGCATGTACGACACGCCGGACGGGACCCGCAGATTGTCCTCCAGCACCGCGAACTCGCCGTTCTCCTGGCGGATCAGGTCCGAGCCGCAGACGTTGGCGTAGGCCTTGTGCGGCACGTAGAGGTTCTGCATCTCTCGCCGGTAGCTGGGCGCGTTCAGCACCAGCTCGCGCGGCACCACCCCGTCCATCAGGATCTGCTGCTCGGAGTAGATGTCGGCCAGGAACATGTTCAGCGCGCGCAGGCGCTGGGTCAGGCCGGCCTCGATGCGCGCCCACTCCGCGCCCGGGATGATGCGCGGCAGGATGTCGGTGGGGATGATCCGCTCGGTCGAGCTTTCGGCGCCGTAGACGGTGAAGGTGATGCCCTGCAGGAGGAAGAACCGCTCCTGAGTCCGCTGGCGCTCGGCCAGCTCGTCGGGCGACAGCGTCGAGAGGCGGACGTCGAGGGCCGCGTAGTGCGGGCGCACCTGGCCGTCGGGCGTCAGCATCTCGTCGTACGGACTGGCCGTCGGCCCCACCGGGGTCTCGATCTCCTGGACCGGCTCGTCCCGCTTGACGCTCACGATGGATTCCACGCTTCCCGCCGTACGAACTTCAAATCTGTAGGACGCTTACGGCCGCGCCGATAGCCGGACCTCGAAATTCGTCCGGGCCGCCCAGGCCACGCAGCGACTGCCTAAGGATTGGGCGCCGGCTCCGGATGACAGGAAGGGGAGGCGCGGGCTACACGGTCTGACGGGGCGCGGGCAAGGATTCTGTAGGTTGGGTCGACTGCTCATCGCCGTCGCCGCCTCGGCGGTCATCTGCAGTCCGGCTGCAGCCGAGCATGCCGATCCTCGTGCGGTGATCGAGGGCGAGCTCGATCCCGAGCTGCGCGCGAACATGGAACGTGTGATCGGCGAGACCGACCGCCCCATCGAGAACCGCTTCGAGGCCCGAAGGCGCGCCCGCGCCGCCGCCGAGGACGCCATCGCGGTCCTGCGCTCCGAGGGCTACTTCGCCTATGTGGTCGAGCCCGACGTCAGCGAGGCCGACCCGCCGCGCCCCCTGGTGCGGATCACCCCCGGCAGGCGCTTCGTGCTGGGGGAAGCGGCCATCGCCTGGCAGGGCGAGCAGCCCGACGCGGAGACGGCGTCCGCCGCCCGCGGCGCCGTGGCCCTCACGCCCGGCGCGCCTGGTCGGGCCGGCGACGTGGTGGCCGCCGAGGGCCGGATCGTGGCCACCCTGCAGGATCGCGGCTACGCCGACGCCCTTTCCCAGCCGCGCGACGTGATCGTCGACCATGCGGATCATACCGTGCGCCCCACCTACAAGATCGTCGCCGGGCGCCTCGTGCGGCTGGACGGGCTCGACATCACCCAGGGCGGACGCATCAGACCCGCCTGGCTGCGCCGCCTCGCGCCCTGGACCTCGGGAGAGCGCTATGACCCCAAGGACGTGGCCGAGCTGGAGCGGCGGCTCTTGGACACCGGCGTCTACGATAGCGTCACCGTGGCGCTGGCGCCCCCCGAGAAGGCGACACCCGACGGGCTGCGGCCGGTGGTGGTCAGCCTTTCCGAGCGCGCCCGGCGCAGTATCGAGGGCGGGGCCAGCTACGACACCGCCGACGGCCTGGGCGTGAACGTGCGCTGGACGCACTACAACCGCCTGCGCCGGGCGGACACGCTCGCCCTGTTCGGTCAGCTCTCCACGCGTGACAGCCGGGCGGGCGCCCAGGTGTCGCTACCGCATTGGCGCCGGCCGCAGCAGACGCTGAAGACCACCGCGGCGGCCTATCGCGTGCGCACCGACGCCTATGACGAGACCGGCGTCGGCGTGGAGGCGGACATCACCCGCCGCTACGGCCGCACGTCCTACGTGACCGTCGGCGCTTCGCTCGACCTCAGCCAGACCGAGGAGTTGAAGGCCGGCACGCTCACCACCCTCGGGCGCGACCTGGTGACGATCGGCACCCTGGCCGACCTGTTGCTCGACAGGTCCAACGACCCCTTGAACCCCACCAGCGGCTGGCGGCTGAGCGCGCGGCTCGAACCCACGCTGATCGTCGGCGACACCAACCTGCCGTACCTGCGGGCGGTGGCGCAGGGCATCTACTACCAGCCGCTGGACAAGCAGGCGAAGACGGTGCTGGCCGGGCGGCTGCGCCTGGGACGGATTCTCAACGGCACGGTCGACCAGATCCCGGCCTCGCAGCGCTTCTACGCCGGCGGCGGCGGCTCGGTGCGCGGCTTCCCGTACCAGGCCGTGGGGCCCAGGCTGGACGACAACACGCCCCGCGGCGGCGTCTTCCTCTTCGAGTCGGCCTTCGAGGTGCGTCGCGACCTGACGCCGAAGTGGGGCTTCGCCGCCTTCGTGGACGCCGGCGCCGTCGGGTCCAGCGGGGCGGTCGACTTCATGGACCTCGCCGTCGGGGCGGGCTTCGGCGTGCGCTACAACCTGGGTTTCGCGCCGATCCGCGTCGACATCGCCACGCCTGTGGTCAAGCGCCGCGGCGAGGCGCCGTTCCAGGTCTATGTCAGCATCGGACAGAGCTTTTGAGCGAGGCTGAGGAAAAACCGGCCGTCCCGGAGGTCCTGAAGCGCTCGGCGCTTCCGAAGGCGATCGTGGTGGTGGCGCTGACGCTGCTCCTCCTGCTGGTGGGCGCGGTGGCGACCCTGCGCTACGGCGTGCTGCTGCCGCAGGCGCGGATCCTGATCGAGGCGCGCACCGACGGCCTCAAGATCGGCCGCTTCGGCCGGATGAAGATCGAGGGGCTCTCCGGCGACATCTGGCGCGACGCCCGCGTGCGCCGGCTCACCATCCGCGACGAGAAGGGCGTCTGGCTAGAAGCGAAAAATGTCCATCTCACATGGCGTTACGTGGAACTTCTCAGACGCAGGTTCGACGCCGACCTGGTCGAGGCCGAGTCCATCCGCCTCATCCGCCGCCCGACACTGGCGCCCAAGGGCAAGGACCGTGGCCTGCCCGTCTCGTTCCATATCGACGAAGCCCGCACGCGGCTCTTCCTCGAGCCGGCGTTCAGTTACACCCGCGGCGTCTACGACGTGCGCCTGGGCCTCGACGTCGAGCGCAAGGGCGGACGGTCCGGGAAGCTGAACGCGAAGAGTGTGCTCCACCCTGGCGACCACCTGGACCTGGACTTCGCGCTTGGCGGCAAGGGGCCGCTCCGGCTGGTCGCGGACGCCGAGGAGGCGCGCGGCGGTGCGCTCGCCGGCGCGCTCGGCCTCGCGCCCAACCAGCCGTTCCGCCTCGAGGCCCGGGCCGACGGGACCAGCTCGCAAGGCCGCTTCACCGCGGTCGCCACATCAGGGACCGTCGCGCCGCTGGTGGCGCAGGGCGCCTGGAACCCGCAGGGTGGCGACGCGGGCGGGCGGCTGCTGCTCACCGCCTCGACCCTGACCGCCGGGCTGGCTGAACGCTTCGGCGGCGAGGTCCGCTTCGGGATTGGCGGGCGCAAGAGCGGGCCGGGGGTCTATGCCCTGGACGCCAAGCTGCGCTCCGAGGCGCTCACCCTGCACGCCTGGGGGCCAGGCGACCTCGGCAAGCGGCGGCTGTCGCAGGTGCGGGTCGACGCCCAGGCCGCCTCGCTGTCGCGCATCACCGGCGGGCCGAAGTTAGGGCCGGCCCGGATCACGGGCCTCGTGACGGCGAACGGCAGCGACTGGCGGTTCACCGGCTCGGGCGCGGTCAATGACGCGGCGGTCGGCGGCGGCTACGGCCTGGCGCGGGTCTCCGGGCCGATCGAGCTCTCGCGCAGCAAGGCCGGCTACGCCCTGAAGGCCCAGCTGGCGGGCGCCGGCGGCCGCGGGCAGGGGTTCGTCGCGGCCCTGCTGGGCGGCGCGCCCACCGCGGTGTTCGAAGGCGAGCGCCTCGCCAACGGCCAGATGCTGCTCAAGCGCCTCGACCTTGCCGGCCGTGGCCTCAAGGTGCAGGCCAGCGGCGGTCGCGGCCTGCTGGGCGGGCTCAACTTCAAGGGCAAGGCCCAGGTGTCGAACCTCGCTGAGGCGCGGCTTGGCGCGTCCGGCGGCGCGGCGGTCGACTGGCAGGCGGCGCAGGCCCGTATCGGCGCGCCCTGGACCTTCACCCTCGACGCCCGCGGCGACCGCTTCGCCGTCGGCATGGCCGAGCTCGACCGCCTGCTGGGCCCCAAGCCGCGGCTCGAGATGCAGGCCAACTGGCAGGCCGGCCGCCTGGCCGTCGCCGAGGCCACCCTGGACGGCGCCGCCCTCGACGCCAGCGCCGCCGGGGTAATGGAGAAGACCCGCGCGCTGGCCTTCAAGGCCGACTGGAACGCCTCGGGCCCGTTCCGCGCCGGCCCTGTCGAGATCACCGGCCGCGCCAAGGGGACCGGCGGCGTCACCGGCACGCTCTCGGCCCCGCGCCTCGACCTGGTGGCCGACATCGACCAGATCGACGTGCCGCGCCTGCCGCTGAAGGACGCCCACGTCACGCTCAGCTTCCTGCGTCAGGCCGACGGCTCCAGCGGGGCCATCGCGGCCACCGCGGCCAGCGCCTACGGTCCGGCGCGGGCGAAGTCAGACTTCCGCTTCCCGCGCGGCGGCGTCGACCTCACCGAGCTCTCGGTCGACGCCGGCGGGCTGAAGGCCGGCGGCTCGTTGTCCCTGCGCGCCCGCAGCCCCTCGGCCGCCGACCTGACGCTGACGGTGGAGAAGGGCGCCTTCCTCGACGCCGGCCGCATTGCGGGAACCGCGAAGATCGTCGACGCCCCGGGTGGCGCCCGCGCGACCCTCAACCTCACCGCCCAGAACGTCCGCCAAGGCCGCTCCGACGTCCTGCTGCGGCAGGCGCGCCTCACCGCCGACGGGCCGCTGGAGCGCCTGCCGTTCGTGCTCGACGCACGCGGAACGTCGGGGCAGGGCGCCTGGACCGTCGACGGCCGCGGCGTGCTCGACGACCAGAAGCCCGGCTGGCTCACCACCTTCGACGGGAAGGGCACGTTGGGCGGCCGCGACCTGCACACCACCGAGACCGCTGCGTTCCGCTTCGGCGGGCCGAACCAGTCGGCGCGCGTGCGCCTGGCCGGGTCGGACGGCGGGCGCCTCGATCTCGACGCGGCCCTGCGCGGCGAGGAGGCCGATATCGACGCCCGCGTCGCCGAGCTGGGCCTCAACATCTTCAACGCCGACCTCGACGGCCGGGTGGACGCCACGCTCTCGCTGCAGGGCCGCGGCCAGCAACTGGCCGGAACCCTGAACGCCCAGCTCGACGACGCTCGCGGCAAGGGCACCCCTGCCGCCCAGGGCATGGACGGGACGCTGAAGGCCAACCTCGCCGACCAGACGCTGACCCTCGACGTCGCTACCCGCAACGAGCAGGGCCTGCGCGCCAACGCCAACCTCATCCTGCCGACCGAGGCCTCGGCCAGGCCGTTCCGCGTCGCCATCGCCCGCCAACGGCCCATGCGCGGCCGCTTCTTCGCCGAGGGCGAGGTGCGCCCGCTCTGGGAAGTCGCCATCGGCGGTGAGCGTGCGCTCGCCGGCTACGTCCGCACCGAGGGGACCATCGCCGGCACGCTTGCTGCGCCGCGCGCCTCAGGACAGGTCTCCGTGGAGCAGGGCCGCTTCGACGACGGCGGCACCGGGCTCACCCTGCGCGATGTGACGCTGAAGGCCGTGTTCGATGAGAGCGCGGTGAACGTCACCGAGGCCCGCGGTGTCGACGGCCGCGGCGGCCAGGTGAGCGGGCAGGGCCGGGTGAGCCTGCTGCGCGACGGCGTCTCGAGTTTCCGGCTCGACCTGCGCGGCTTCCGGCTGATCGACAACGAGGTCGCCAGCGCCTCAGCCAGCGGCCAGGCCACCATCAACCGCGCCGCCGACGGCCAGGTGAAGCTCAGCGGCGACCTCACCATCGACCGCGCCGACGTGGCCGCCGACCCGCCGATCCCGACGGGGGTCGTCGCCATGGACGTCATCGAGATCAACCGCCCAGGCGACCTGCCATCGGCGTTGCCGCCGCGCTTGCGTCGCGGCGACGGCTGGGCGCTGGACGTGAAGCTGCGCGCGCCGCGGCGGATCTTCCTGCGCGGCCGGGGCCTCGACGCCGAGCTGTCGCTGGACGCCCATGTCGGCGGCACCACCACGCGGCCCGAGCTCTCCGGGACCGCCCGCATCGTGCGCGGCGACTACGAGTTCGCCGGCAAGCGCTTCGAGTTCGACGACCGAGGCGTCGTGTATCTCTCCAGCCGCTTGCAGAGCATGCGCCTGCAGCTGGACGCCGTGCGCGAGGACCCGTCGCTGACCGTCACCGTGCGCATCCGCGGCACAGCGGCCCGCCCGGAGATCACGCTGACGTCCTCGCCGGCGCTGCCCAACGACGAGGTGCTGGCCGTAGTGCTGTTCGGCCGCTCGGCGTCGCAGCTCTCGGCGGTGGAGGCGGCGCAGCTCGCCTCTGCCCTGTCCTCGCTGGCAGGCGGCGGCGGCTTCGACGTGATCGGCAACCTGCGCACCTTCGCCGGCCTCGACCGCCTGGCCTTCGGCGGCGACCAGGCCTCCGGCGTCACTGTCTCGGGCGGCAAGTATCTGACCGACGATATCTACCTCGAGCTCACCGGCGGCGGCCGCGAGGGGCCGTCGGCGCAGGTGGAATGGCGGATCCGCAAGAACCTCTCGATCCTCTCCCGCCTCGCCGGCCAGTCCGGCAACCGCCTGGCGATCCGCTGGCGACGGGACTACTAGCGTCGTGTTTCCCGCGGGTTACCGCTAGGCCTTGAAGTAGAACACCTGCGTCGTCGTCGCCAGAAGCCGGCCTTCGGGCGACCACAGTTCGCCGCTCTGGTCGCCGTAGCTGCGGTGGAAGGTCCGCGCGTCGGCCACGCCCAGCACACTTGCGGCGCCGTCCGCCGCCAGCTCCTCAGCGCTCGCATGGAAGTGGGTGGTCATCGACACCGTCCCGAACGGCACGATCCCGCGCTGGGCGTGGAAGATGCGGCCGAAGAAGGCGTCGCCCATGGCCGTCAGCGACAGCACGTCCAGCGTCCGCGGTCTCGCATCCGAAATCCACAGCTCCGAGCGGGTCGGCCCCGGGATCTGACCGCCGCCCAGGTCCGGCGCGCCCGCGGCGAAGCGGAACTCGTACTGCGCGGGCCACTTCGCCGTATTGGTCCCCGCGTAGACCGGCGTCGCCTCGAACGCCGTCACGACCGGCGCCACGGCCGGCTGGTGCGACCAGCTGTCGCGCCGGGCCGCCAGCACGACGCTCGCGGTCGCCACCGCCGCGCCGCCGCCCTGGGTCAGGGTCACGCTCCAGTGCTGGGTCGAGCGGTTCGCCCGCTGGCAGGCGACCTCCAGGTCGAACGGGCCTTCCTCCAGCGGCGCGCAATAGTTGACGGTGATCGCGAGCGCATCGCCTGCAGCGTCCGGGTGTTCCAGCACTGCGCGCAGCAGCACCGCCGCCGTGAACCCGCCGAACGGCCCCACGAACGCCCAGTAGGCGGGGCTGGTGCGCCCGATGGCGTGGCCAGGGCCCACCCAGTCCAGGGCGGTGGCGGTGTCGAAGGGATGCAGGGCGGCGTCGGCGATCGGCTGGGCGTTCATCGCCGCAGCATGGGGCGCGCGGCCAGCTGCGCAATTACCCGTGGGGTAACGGGCGAGCGGCGTTGCGGTCCTAGTGCCCGATGCCGGGCCGCAGGTGGTACTGGCCTTCGTTGAAACCGTCGAAGATCAGCGACGCCTGCGGGTGGCCCACCGGCTGTCCGGTCTCGTCCAGCTCGAGGTTCTGCTCGGAGACGTAGGCGACGTAGGCGCTGTCGTCGTTCTCGGCGAGCAGATGGTAGAAGGGCTGGTCCTTGTGCGGCCGGATGTGTTCCGGGATCGACAGCCAGTATTCCTCGGTGTTCGAGAACACTGGGTCGACGTCGAAGATCACGCCCCGGAACGGATAGACGCGGTGGCGGACGACTTGGCCGATCGTAAATTTGGCGAGTCGCGTGCTCATGACCGCGAATCTAAACCCTCGTCTCTGACTGGAAGGTGAACGTAATGCCGCATGTCCGTCATTCAACCGTCGTCTTCCGGGCGCTGGCCGCACTTGCTAAGGTCGCCTCGAAATGAGGCGCTTCCTGGGGACGGAGGCGTCTGCGTAGGACGGAAAGAAGTCCATGAATGAGGTGCCGCGCGCGCCCGGGCCGAGGAGCGACGGCCGGGGGAAGCCATTGGGCGAGCAGGCTTGCTACGCTGCGCTCGACCTTGGCACCAACAACTGCCGCCTGCTGATCGCCACGCCCACGGCCCACGGGTTCCGCGTGCTGGAGGCCTATTCGCGTATCGTGCGGCTGGGCGAGGGGCTCTCGCAGAGCGGCCGCCTCTCGGATGCGGCCATGGACCGCGCCCTGGCGGCGCTGCGGGTCTCGGGCGAGAAAGTGCGCCGCCGCAAGGTGGTGAAGTTCCGCGCCATCGCCACCCAGGCCTGCCGGATGGCCACGAACGGCCAGGCCTTCGTGAACCGCGTCGCCAACGAGACCGGCGTCAAGCTGCAGATCATCTCCCCGCAGGAAGAGGCGCGCCTGTCGGTCACCGGCTGCCTCAACCTGCTGGACGACCGCCATGAGGCCGCGCTGGTCGTCGACGTGGGCGGCGGCTCCACCGAGCTCTCCTGGGTCGACCTCAAGGGCGCGCCGCAGGGCCCTAACGGCATTCCGCCCGTCCGCGCCTGGCTGTCGATCCCGATCGGCGTCGTCACCCTGGCCGAGCGCTTCCCCGAGGGCGAGGTCGCGACCGAGGGCTGGTTCCGCCAGATGGTCGACCACGTGAAGGGCGAGATCGGCGCCTTCCGCCGCGCCGATCCCATGAAGCCGGTGTTCGACGCCGACCGCGCCCATCTCATCGGCACCTCCGGCGCCATCACCAGCCTGGCCGGCATGCATCTGCGCCTGCCGCGCTATGACCGGAACCGGGTCGACGGCATCTGGATGAGCCGCGACGACTGCGACGCCGCCGCCGGCAAGCTGCTGGCGCTCAGCGCCTCCGAGCGCGCCGCACAGCCGTGCATCGGCCCCGATCGCGCCGACCTGGTGCTGGCGGGCGCGGCGATCCTGCAGGCGGTGCAGGAGCTGTGGCCCTGCAACCGCGTCCGCGTCGCCGACCGCGGCCTGCGCGAGGGCGTCCTCCTGTCGCTGATGTCGGAACGCGCCGGCCGCCGTCGCCGCAAGCGCCGTCGCAAACCGGGTGCGAAACGTGCGATAGCGGCCGAATGAACGAGCCGCCGCGCAAGCGCATGGTGAAGCCGCCGACGGGCGGCCAGGAAGGCGGCCGCGGCAAGCCCGCGCGCCTGAAGACCGCCAAGGAGCGCACGCCCAGCCAGCAGGCCTGGCTCGAGCGTCAGATCAACGACCCCTTCTCCGCCAAGGCCCGCGCTCTGGGCTACCGCAGCCGCGCGGCCTTCAAGATCACCGAGATCGACGACCGCGTCCGCCTGTTCCGCAAGGGGGCCAAGGTGGTCGACCTGGGCCTCGCGCCGGGCGGCTGGACCCAGGTGGCCATCCAGCGCGGCGTCACCGACATCGTCGGCGTCGACCTGCTGCCGGTCGATCCGCTGCCGCCCGCCCACATCCTGCAGATGGACTTCACCGACCCCGCCTGCGGCCCGAAGCTCATCGAGCTCCTGGGCGGCCCGCCGGACGTGGTGTTGTCGGACATGGCGCCCAACACCATCGGCCACCGCGAGACCGACCACCTGCGGATCGTCGGCCTGATCGAGGCGGCCATCGACTTCGCCATCGAGGTGCTGAAGCCCGGTGGGTCGTTCGTGGCCAAGGCGTTCCAGGGCGGCGGCTCGGACCGGCTGATCGCGCACCTCAAGCGCCACTTCACCGACGTCCGCAACATCAAGCCCAAGGCCAGCCGTCAGGACTCGTCCGAGGTCTTCTTCGTCGCCACGGGCTTCAAGGGCCGCTAGGCCACCGCCGTCACGAGCCAGCAAGCTGCCGTGAAGCGGGCCGCGCCGTCCTGGACGTAGGGCCGGAAGGCCGTCTCCAGCGCCTCGGCCACCCGCGCTTTCAGGCCCTCGTCGGCGTCGCGCAGCGCCAGGCCCGCGGGGCCGAGCCTGGTCGCGTAGGTCAGCAGGTCGGCCTCGGCGACCTCGGCCTCCACGTCCAGCGGGGCCACGTCCACGTGGCGCCAGCCGCTGGCCTCCAGGATACGCCGCACCTTCGCGCCGTCGGCGAAGGCGAACTGGCCCGGTGCGTTCGGGTCCGGCGGCGGCATCGCCGGCAGGAACGGCGCTGCCGCCTGGAAGGCCGCGATCATGAACGGGTTCTCCATCGGGCTGCGCCAAGCCACGAAGGTCAGCCGCCCGCCGGGCCGCAAGCCCTTGCGTATGTTGGCGAAGGCGGCTTCGGGATCGTCGAAGAACATCACGCCGAACCGCGAGATCGCCGCGTCGAACGCCCCGGGGTCGAAGCGGTAGGCCTGGGCGTCGGCCTCCACGAAGCCGGCCTGCTCCAGCCCATCGGCCTCGGCGCGCGCCTTGGCGGCGGCCACCAGTGGGCCGGAGATGTCGACGCCGAGCGCCAGGCCTTTCGGTCCCACCCGCCGCGCCATCGCCAGCGTCGTCGCGCCGGCGCCGCAGCCGATGTCCAGCACCCAGCCGCCCTCGCCGGGGAAGGCGTCGGCCGTCAGGCGGTCGGCGAACGGCTGCAGCATGCGGTCGAGGAGGGCCTGCATTTCGACCCAGGTCTTGCCGCCGGTGTCGTTCCAGAGGGCGGCCTGGTCGCGGTTGGGGGCTGCGGTGACGGACATGGAAGCGCTCCTTGCGGGTTGCGTCCGGGGAGGGACCGGCGCAGTCTGCAAGTTCAAGTGAACTTGAGGTCAAGCGATGAGTGACCTGGATATCGTCCAAGTGGCCCGGCGGGCGCGGGTTCCCGCGTCGACCCTGCGCTTCTACGAGGAGAAGGGACTCATCGCGTCCATCGGCCGGCGTGGCCTGCGACGGCTGTTCGACCCCTCGGTGCTGGAACGGCTGGCGCTGATCTCGCTCGGAAGGGCGGCCGGGTTCACCCTCGACGAGATCGGCGAGATGTTCGACGCCAGCGGCCGTCCACGGATCGACCGGAGCCGCCTCACCGCCAAGGCCGACGAGCTGGACGACACCATCCGGCGCCTCGTCGCCATGCGCGACGGCCTGCGTCACGCGGCGGCCTGTCCGGCGCCGAGCTACGCCGAGTGCCCGCACTTCCGCGACATCGTGCGGCTGGCGGGCGAGGGCAAGCTCGACTGGCCGACCGTCCGCAAGCCGTTCGTGGCCGAGGCGCTCTGAGCCTCAGGGCGAGGGCGGCTCCGGCGTCTTCGCGCCCTCGGCCACGAGCCAGTCGCGGAAGCGGTCCAGGGCGCGGGTCTCGGCGCCCGGAGCGGTCAGCATGGCGAACGCGCTGCCCGAGCGCAGGAAGCCCAGCGGCGCCACCAGCTGGCCCGCCTCGACCTCGTGCACGCACAGCGGCCACGACACCACCGCGGCGCCCAGGCCGGCGATCGCCGCGTCCATGGCGAAGTGCACGTGCGGGAAGGGCCGCTCGTTGGCCGGCGGCAGTTCGATACCGGCGTGTTCGGCGAAGATCGGCCAGGCCTCGGGGTGGGTCGCCGCCGCCAGCCGCGGCGCCCGTAGCGGGTCGTCGCCGTACCGCGCCGCCACATCGGGCGACATCACCGCGCCCAGCGAATTGCGGATGAAGGCCGTGCAGTGGGGGTCCGAAAGGCGGCTGATCGGCACGATGCGCACCACCGCCTGCGCTCCGCGGTGCGAGGTGGCGTGCGCCGCCAGCTCCGACAGGTGCAGCCGGATCTCGGGATGCGCCGCCTGGAAGCCCGCCAGGCGCGGGATCAGCCACTTCACCGAGACGCTGGCGTTGACCGCGATATGCAGGTCCTCGCCCCCAGTCCGCACCCGCCGCACGGCCGAGGCGATCTGGTCGAAGGCTTCGGTGAGCGCCGGCAGCAGCTCTCGCCCCGCCGCCGTCAGCTCCAGTCGGTTCTTGGGCCCGCTGAACAGCCGCACGCCGAGGCTCCTCTCCAGCGCCTTCACCTGCCGGCTCACCGCCGAGTGGGTAACGGAAAGTTCCTCGGCCGCCAGCGTCACCCGCCCCGTCCGCGCCATCGCCTCGAAGGCGCGTAGCGCGTTCAGCGACGGCAAGGGTCCTGATGTGAGCTTTTCGAACATTAATCGTCGAATAAGTCGATTTCGTCCGAACGGCAATCCGGGCATAGGCTGGTCATGGAACCCGATCCCCCCGTTCCGACGCTCCCGCCGGTCGACTACGACCAGGTCCAGCACCAGACCTACGCCCGGGGCCGCGCCCTGCCGGCCGAGGCCATCCAGCGCTATATGACGACCTTCGGCGACTACCTGCCGGCTCGCCGGCCGCTGGTGGGCGTCGACCTCGGCTCGGGAACGGGCCGCTTCACGCCTGCGCTGGCCGAGGCCTTCGGCGGCCCGATCCACGGCGTCGAGCCCGCCGACGGCATGCGGCGCACGGCCGAAGCCGGCGCCCGCCACCCGCAGGTGACCTACCTGGCCGGTCGCGCCGAAGCGATCCCGCTGCCCGGCGCCGCAGCCGACTTCGTGCTGATGTTCCTTTCCTGGCACCACGTGAGCGACAAGCCCGCGGCGGCGCGCGAAATCGCCCGCGTCCTGAAGCCCGGCGGCCGACTGATCCTGCGCGGCACCTTCCGCGACCGCATCCCCGACCACTGGTGGCGCGGCTACTTCCCGCGCACCTGGGACATCGAGCGCGCCATGTTCGAGAGCGAGGCCGAGACCTGCGCCCGCTTCGAGGCCGCGGGTTTCCGCACGGTGGCGTCCGTGCAGATGGAGGTCCCCTTCGAGGGCGACATCGCCGATCTGGTGGCCCGACTGAAGTTTCGCGCCGTCTCCGTCTTCGAGCACCTCACCGAGGCCGAGATCGCCGAAGGCTTCGCGTGCATCGACGCCGACCTGGCGGCAGGGACCATCGCGGAAAAGGCCACCAGCGGCGACTTCATCGTCTTCGAGGCCGCGTCATGAGCGGCTTGCGCCAGCCGGCCGTCGTCGTGGCCGGCCTCGGCCTGGGCCAGATCGTGGCCTTCGCGTGCTCGTTCTACCTGATGGGCGTCCTCGGCGACGCGATCGGCCGCGACCTCGGCCTCTCCGCGACCTTCGTCTTCGCCACCGTCTCGCTCTCGCTGGCCGTGCCCGCCGTGGTCGCCACCCACGTGGCCCGCCGCATCGACGAGAGGGGCGGCAAGCCCGTGCTTCTCGCGTCGCATGCGGTCCTTGCCCTCGGCCTCATCCTGATCGGCTTCGCCCGCGACGGCGTCGGCCTCGCCATCGCCATGGCGGTGATCGGGTTCGGCCAGTCGCTGGGCCTGTCGCCCACGCCCTTCGCCATCCTGGTGCAGCTCTACGGCGAGGCGGCGCGCCGGCCGATCACCGGCGTCGCCCTGATCGGCGGTCTGGGCTCCACCCTGGGCTGGCCGCTCACCGCCTGGTTCGGCGACGAGCTCGGCTGGCGCGGCGCCTGCTTCGTCTGGGCCGGCGTCCAGCTCCTGTTCTGCCTGCCGCTCACCGCGTGGATCTGCCCCCACACCGAGGGCCGGCCGAAGCACACGGCGACCCACGGCGAGGTCCGCTGGGATCGCCCCATGGTCCAGCTTGCCATCCTGTTCGCCTGCGCCTGGTTCATCTCAACCTGCATGAGCGCCCACCTGCCCAGGCTGCTCGCCCACTTCGGCCTGACGCTCGCCCAGGCATCCGCCGCCGCCGGCCTGGTCGGGATCGCCGCCGTCACGGTGCGCTTCCTCGAGTTCACCGTGCTGCGAAAGCTGAACCCCGTCGCCACCACCCGCACGGCGACACTTATGCACCCGACAGGCGCCGCGGCCCTGCTCACATTCGGTGGCGGCGCCGGCGGCGCAGCCATGGCGGTGGGGCAGGGGGCCGGCAACGGCATGCTCGCGGTCGCCAAGGGCGTGCTGCCGCTCAGCCTCTATGGCGAGCGGAACTACGCCTACCGCTCGGCGATCCTCGGCCGCCCGGCCCTCATCGCGCAGGTGTTCGGCCCCACCGTCTTCGCCATGGCGCTGGAGCGCTCGGCGACGGGCGCCGTGCTCGCCACTTCCGCCCTCTGCCTCGTCATGTTCGCCATGACTTTCGGCCTCCGCCGATGCAGCCCAACGATCCAGCAGCAGGTAATCGCATGAACGCCCCCTTCAGGCCCCTTGCCCCCAGCGCGCCCGAGCCCCTATACGCGTCCCGCAAAACGGAGACTCCAATGGAGATTCGCGAAGGGCTCACCTTCGACGATGTTTTGCTCGAACCCGGCCCGTCCGACGTCATGCCCACCCAGGTGGACGTCTCGACCCGATTCACGCGCGAAATCAGTCTGAACATCCCGCTCGTGTCCGCCGCCATGGACACGGTCACCGAAAGCCGGCTCGCCATCGCCATGGCCCAGGCCGGCGGCATCGGCGTGCTGCACCGGAACCTGACCGTCGACGAACAGGCCGACCACGTCCGCGAGGTGAAGCGCTACGAAAGCGGCATGGTCATCAACCCGCTGACCATCAACCCGGACACCCCGCTCAGCGAAGTCCTGGCGATCAAGGCGCGTCGCCGGATCTCCGGCTTCCCGGTGGTCGATCCCCAGACGGGCCGCCTCTGCGGCATCCTCACCAACCGTGACATGCGCTTCGAGGGCAGTTCGGATGTCCCCGCTAAAGCGCTGATGACGCACGAGAACCTCGTGACGGTGAAGGAAGGCGTGAGCCAGGCCGAGGCCCGCGACCTGCTCCGCCGCCACAAGATCGAGCGCCTGATCGTCGTCGACGACGACTACCGCGCCGTCGGCCTGATCACCGTCAAGGACATGGAGAAGTCCCAGGCCCACCCCTTCGCGGCCAAGGACGCGCAGGGCCGCCTGCTGGTCGCCGCCGCCTCCACCGTGGGCGACGCGGGCTACGAGCGCTCCATGGCCCTGGTGGACGCCGGCGTCGACGTGGTCGTCATCGACACCGCCCACGGCCACAATGCTTCGGTCTCCGACGCGGTCGCACGCGTGAAGCGCGAGACCAACCGCGTGCAGATCGTGGCCGGCAACGTCGCCACCTACGACGGCGCCCGCGCCCTGATCGACGCCGGCGCCGATGCGGTGAAGGTCGGCATCGGCCCAGGCTCCATCTGCACCACCCGCGTGGTGGCCGGCGTGGGTGTGCCGCAACTGACCGCCATCGCCGACGCCGTGCGCGCCGCGTCCGGCTCGGACGTGCCGGTCGTGGCCGACGGCGGCATCAAGTACTCGGGCGACCTCGCCAAGGCGCTCGCCATGGGCGCCTCGGTGGCGATGATGGGCTCGGTGTTCGCCGGCGTCGACGAGGCCCCGGGCGAGGTGTTCCTCTACCAGGGCCGTTCCTACAAGTCGTACCGCGGCATGGGCTCC
>NZ_DASWTE010000262.1:0-2124 GCF_036402295.1 Phenylobacterium sp. | reverse complement strand
GGATGCGGACGTGTACGCCCCGGAGCGCTGGCGCGACGACGCGCTGTTCCAGCCGCCGCTGAAGGCGATGTTTGCGCGGCTGCAGGATCGCGGGTGGACCGACGCCCTCCGCGCGGTGTTCCCGGACGAGCGCGTCTACACCTTCTGGAAGTACTGGCGGAACGCCTACGAGCGTGACGCCGGCCTGCGGATCGACCACTTCCTGCTGAGCCCGGCCCTGACCCCGCAGCTGAGGGCGGCCGGCATCGATCGCGAGCACCGCGGCCGCGAGGGCGCTAGCGACCACGCGCCGGTCTGGATCGAGGTCTCGCGCTAGACTAGAGCTCCGGGGCTACGAACCCGCGCACGTTCTCGTCGATGGCCTGGGCGATGGCGAGGGTGCGGCCGTCGCCGGCGATGGGGCCGATGAGCTGGGCGCCGACCGGCAGGCCTGAGGCGGTCAACCCGGCCGGGATGGCCGTCGCCGGAAGGTGCAAAGCGGTCGCCGGCGCGATCCAGGTGAGGATCGAGTTGTAGGGGATCTGCTTGCCGTCGGAGGTGTTCAGCGCGCGGCGCCGGAACGGCCGCTTGTCGTGCGGGAAGGCCGGAACCGGCGTGATGGGCGCGAGGATCGCGTCCCACTTCCCGAAGACCCCGCCGATCTCGTGGCGCAGGCGGGCGCGGACAGCGTCGGCGGCCAGCCACTCGCGGTGGCGGGCGGTGTAGGCCAGGGTCATGACGGCGTTGGAGAGCGGGCCCGCCCCGCGCTTCACGGCGCCCTGCGCGAAGAACCGCATGCGCTCCAGGCTGCGGATGAAAGCCTGCGGCATGTCCTCGCCCAGGACCGCGCCCAGCAGGGTCTGGTAGGCGAACAGGAGGGCGCGCATGTCGACGGGACTGGGGATACGCTCGACGGTGGCGCCAGCCGCGCGGAGGTCGTCCGCGAACGTCTCCAGCGTGGCGCGGACCTCGGGGTCGAGCGGGCAGTTGGGATCATGCAGCCACAGGCCGATCTTCGTCTCCTTGAGGTCGGCGGGTGGGGCGCGCGGTGCAAGCGGGCCGTTCTCGAGGATCGAGAGCAAGAGGCGCAGGTCGCGGGCCGAGCGGGCCATGGGACCGATGACGTTCAGGTCGCGCTCGGCGTGGGAGCCAGGATGCGGGGGCACATGGCCGCGCTGCGAGACCATGCCCCAGGTGGGCTTGTGGCTGTAGACGCCGCAGAAACTGGCCGGCACGCGCAGCGAGCCGCCGATGTCCGAGCCGATCTCCAGCGGCGTGACGCGGGCGGCCAGCGCCGCCGCGGCGCCGCCGGACGAACCGCCGGGGGTGCGTGTCGGGTCCCAGGGATTGTTGGTCTTGCCGTAGAGCGGGTTCACGCTCTGCCAGTCGGCGGCCATCACGGGCACGTTGGTCTTGCCCCAGACGACGGCGCCGGCGTGGCGGGCGTGGGAGACGGCCTGGGCGTCTTCCACCTGGCGGCGGCGCAGCTCCGCGAGACCCGACGAAGCGGCCATGCCGGCCACGTCGAAGGTGTCCTTGATGGTCATCGGCAGGCCGGCGAGCGGGCCGACGGTTTCGCCGCGGGCGCGTGCGTCGTCGAGGGCGCGGGCGCGCTCCAAGGCCCGCTCGGGATCGGCAGCTACGACGGCGTTCAGTGTCTCGTGCGTCTCGGCGTGGCGCGCCAGGGCGGCCTTGAGCAGCTCGACCGAGGAAACCCGCTTCGTGCTGAGCGCGAGCAGCTGGGCGGTGGCGTCCTGGTCGAGGATGTCGCTCACGCCCCCTTCATCCCCAGCACGTCCTGCATGTCGTAGAGGCCGGGCGGCTTGCCGACGACCCACTTGGCGGCCGCGACGGCGCCCCGGGCGAACAGGCCCCGGTCGCGGCCGGAATGGCTGAGGGTGAGGATCTCCTCCTCGGCGGCGAAGGTGACGCTGTGATCGCCGACGATGCCGCCGCCGCGCAGCACCGAGAACCCGATCTCGCCCACCGGCCGCTCGCCGGTGATGCCATCGCGGGTGCGCCGCGCCACCTTGTCGAGCTCGACGCCGCGGCCCTTCGCGGCGGCCTCGCCCAGCATGAAGGCCGTGCCGGACGGGGCGTCGACCTTGTGCCGGTGGTGGGCCTCGAAGACCTCGATGTCGAAGA
>NZ_DASWTE010000261.1:0-30795 GCF_036402295.1 Phenylobacterium sp. | reverse complement strand
AGCAGGCCCAGCCCGTCGGTGTTGTCGGCGATCACCCGGCCCGTGGGCGGGAACAGGAGCACATTCGCCGCGCCCGCTCGCCGCGCCGCGTCCGAGGCTTCGTCGGCGAGCCGCAGCGCCTCTTCCTTGAACGGCAAGGTCACGTTGATCCCGCGCACCGCTCCGCCGCGGAACCCGTTCACCAGCCGCTCGAACCCGTAGGCGCCCGGGTCGAAGCCCACATAGACCCCGTCGATCCCCGCCGCCGCCAGCCAGGCATTGTGCAGCAGCGGCGACAGGCTGTGCTGGATCGGGTTGCCGACCACGCCGGCGACGGGCGTCTTCCCCGTGATCATGCGGCAAGCTCCCCGTGCCGGCGCAGCAGGTCCAAGAGGCCCATCAGCGGCAGGCCCAGGATCGCGAAGTAGTCGCCCTCGATCTTCGAGAACAGCTGCGCCCCGGGGCCCTCCAGGCGGTAGCAGCCCACCGAACCCAGCGCCGCCGGGCCTTCGGTGGCCAGGTAGTCCTCCAGGAACGCGTCGGAGAAGTCGCGCATGGTGAGGCTCGCCGTCACCACCTCGCGCCAGATCGGCGCGCCTTCCTTGGCCACGACGACGGCCGAATGCAGCTTGTGGGTCTTGCCGCGCAGCAGCTTCAGCCGCGCGCGGGCCGCCTCCAACGTCTCGGCCTTGTCGTAAAGCTCGCCGTCCAGGTCCAGCGTCTGGTCCGAACCGATCACGAACTCAGGCCGGCCGCGCGACACCCGGACCGCCTTCAGCTCGGCCAGCGCATCGGCGATGTCGCGCGGGCCCGCGCCCTCGGCCAGCAGCCCGGCCTTCACCGCCTCCTCGTCGACGCCGGCCACCAGCGCCTCGTAGCGCACGCCCGCGCCGTCCAGCACCGCGCGCCGCGCCGCGCTCTTCGAAGCCAGGATGATGCTCAACCCAGCACCTCGACCTGGCCATGGCCCTTGTGCAGCAGGTTCAGCACCGCCGCCGCCGTCTCCTCCACCGAGCGCCGGGTGACGTCGATGGTCGGCCAGCCGTGCCGTTCGTAGAGCCGGCGCGCGGCGATGATCTCCTCGCGCACCGCTTCCTGGTCGGTGTAGCTGGTGTCGCGGTTCTCCTTGAGGCTGAGCAGGCGGTTGCGGCGGATCTGGATCAGCCGGTCGGGCGAGATCAGGAGGCCCACGATCAGGGCGTTCTTCAGCGCCGCCAGCTTGTCGGGCAGCGGCCGGCCCGGCACCAGCGGCACGTTCGCCGCCCGCACCCCGCGGTGCGCCAGGTAGATGCAGGTCGGCGTCTTGCTCGTCCGCGACACGCCCAGCAGCACCACGTCGGCCTGGTCCAGGTCCTGGCCGCCCTGGCCGTCGTCGTGGCCGATGGCGTAGTTCAGGGCGTCCATGCGGTTGAAGTAGTCGTTGTCCAGCCGCAGGTGCGCGCCCACACGGGATGTCGTCGCCGCGCCGAGGTAGCGCTGCATCGCCGAAACCAGCGGATCCAGCGCCGGCAGGCAGGGCATGTCCAAGCGCCGACAGCCCTCTTCCAAAGCCGCGCGCAGTTTGTCGTCGACGATGGTGTGCAGGACGATCCCCGGCGCCTCCTCGATGTCGCCCAGCGCCCGGTCCAGCTGCCGCTGCGAGCGGACGAGCGCATAGATGTGCTCGATCGGCAGTACGTTCTCGAAGCGGGCGCAGACGGCGCGCGCCATGGCGTTCAGGGTCTCGCCCGTCGAGTCCGACACCAGGTGGACGTGGAAGTAGGTGGCGAGCCTGGGCGGCGACGACGTTGGCAAGCGCGGCTCCGGAAAATATGCCTGAGGATGAACCTGTGGACTCTTGTTTAGCCGGTGTGACCGGGGATGGGGATAGGGGCGCCCGCCGCGGCCGTCGAGCCGACCCCAAACGAATCCCGAGGACAGTTCACCGCGTTAACCATCCGTTAACCCCCAGGCCCGACCGCCGGGGCGCCGTTTCATGGCCCCGGGTTGGGGACGGGGTGACACCACGCTCGGCGCCCCGGGTTCTCCCCGCAACCCCGGCCCAAACGTCAATGGCTTCAAGGCGCGCTAGTCGCCGTCCCCGGGACTCACAGGCCGGTCGGGCCGGGCTCGCAGCCTTGGGATGGGCTGGGGACAACCGGTCGATTGTCAAAGGATTGTCAAGGTTTTCCACCCCGCTGACAGGCCCAACCATTCCTTCTTCAATCCTTCAAGAATCCTTCTGATTAGAAGAGAAGAGGGCTCGTCCCTGGGCGCTCTTGAGCCTTTCGGGCAGGCGGGCTTTAAGACGCTGCATGACCGAGACGCCCCGCCTCCTACGCACCCTCGCCGGCGAGACGCTGGACCGTCCGCCCGTGTGGTTCATGCGCCAGGCCGGCCGCTCGCTGCCCGAGTACCGCGAACTGCGCGCCCGGGCGAAGGACTTCATCGCCTTCTGCTTCGACCCCGAGATGGCGGCCGAGGCGACCTTGCAGCCCATGCGCCGCTTCCCGATGGACGCCGCCATCGTCTTCGCCGACATCCTCCTGATCCCGCTGGCGCTGGGGCAGGACGTCTGGTTCGAGGCGGGCGAGGGGCCCAGGCTCGGCCCGCTGCCGGCCATCGGCGCGCTGCAGGACGCCATCGAGGGCTCCACCGCCAAGCTGGCGAACATCGGCGAGACCCTCTCCCGCGTCCGCGCCGAACTGGAGCCCGAGCGCGCCCTGATCGGGTTCGCCGGCGCGCCCTGGACAGTGGCCACCTACATGCTCGAGGGCCGTGGCTCCCAGCGGGAAGCAGCACGTAGTTATGCCTACCAGCATCCCGAGGAGCTCGACGCGCTGCTGGACGTGCTGGTCGAGGCGACCGCCCGCTACCTGGTCATGCAGGCGAAGTCCGGGGCCCAGGCGCTGAAGCTGTTCGAGAGCTGGGCCGAGAACCTGGCCGAGGATGTCTTCGAGCGCATCGTGATCGGGCCCCACCAGCGGATCGTGGAGAAGGTCCGCGCCGCCGGCGTCGACACCCCCTTCATCGGCTTCCCGCGCGGGGCCGGGGCGCTGGTCGAGAACTACGCCGCCCAGGTCCCCGTCCAGGCCGTCGCCCTCGACACCCAGGCTGCCGCCGCCACGGGCCGGAAGATCCAGGCGGGCGGCCAGGCGATCCAGGGCGCTCTCGACAACCTCCTGCTGCTCTCGGGCGGCCCGGCGCTGGACGCGAGGGTCGAGGCCCTGCTCGAGCAGTGGTCCGGCGGCCCCTACATCTTCAACCTCGGCCACGGCGTCATGCCCGAAACCCCGATCGAACACATCGCCCGCGTGGTCGAGCGCGTGACCGGCAAGCCGGCCAACCGGATGGCGGCGGAGTGACCTGCCCTTTCCGCTTGCGGGAAGGGGGGACCGCTCGCCGAAAAGCCAGTGGTGGGAAGGGAAAGCCCCAACCGCTGAGCCAGAGACAGCCCAGCCGCACCGCCGAGCGTGAGGCTTTCCCTCTCCACCACCCGCCCTTCGCTGCGCTCGGCGTGCGGTCCCCCTCTCCCACGCGTGGGAGGGGCAGATGACCCGTCTCGCCGTCGTCCTCTTCAACCTGGGCGGGCCCGACAGTCTCGCGGCCGTGCGGCCGTTCCTGTTCAACCTGTTCCGCGACCCGGCGATCATCCAGCTGCCGGCGATCGCCCGCTATCCGCTGGCGGCGCTGATCTCCACCACCCGCAACAGGACGGCCCAGGCCAACTACGCGCTCATGGGCGACCGTTCGCCGCTGCTGCCGGAGACGCAAGCCCAGGCCGAGGCGCTGGAGGCCGAGCTCAAGGCCCAGGGGATGGTGGACGCACGTGTGTTCATCGCCATGCGCTACTGGAAGCCGTTCGCCGCCGAGACCGCCCGCGCCGTCGCCGCCTTCGCGCCCGACGAGATCGTGCTCCTGCCGCTCTATCCGCAGTTCTCGACCACCACGACCGGCTCGTCGGTGCAGGATTGGTTCGCCGCCTACAAGGGCCCCGGCCGGACGCGCACCGTCTGCTGCTATCCCGACGCGCCCGGGCTCGCCGCCGCCCACGCCGCCGAGATCCGCAAGGTCTGGGAGGCCGCCGGCCGGCCCACGAACGTCCGCCTGCTGTTCTCCGCCCACGGCCTGCCGCAGCAGGTGGTCGACGCCGGCGATCCCTACCAGGCCCAGGTGGAGGCCACGGCCGCCGCGGTCGCCGCGCTCCTGCCGGAGCTCACCGACTGGCGGGTCTGCTACCAGAGCCGGGTCGGCCGCCTGAAGTGGCTGGAGCCGTCGACCGAGACCGCCATCCTGACCGCCGGCGAGGACGGCAAGGGGGTCATCGTCTCGCCCATCGCCTTCGTTTCCGAGCATGTCGAGACGCTGGTCGAACTGGACCGCGAGTACGCCGAGCTTGCCCGCCACCACGGCGTCGAGCCCTACCTGCGCGCCCGCACCCCCGGCGTGCAGCCGGCGTTCGTGGCGGCCCTGGCGCAGGCGGTCACCGCCGCCCTGCCGCGGGCCGGAGCGGCCCCGCACGGCGCTTGGCGCTGTCCGGCGACGCATGGCAAATGCCTCTGCAGAGAGGGGAGCCCCGCATGAGCTGGCCGGAATTCCTGGGCTTCGACCTGCTGCGGGCGATCCACATCATCGCGGTGATCGCCTGGATGGCGGGGATGATGTACCTGCCGCGCCTCTTCGCCTACCACACCGAGACCGCCCCGCCCGGCAGCGAGTTCGACGCCCACTTCCTGGTCTGGGAGCGCAAGCTCCTGAAGATCATCATCAATCCGTCGATGGGCCTGACCTGGATCCTGGGGATCATCCTGATCCTCTGGCACGTCTACGGCGCCAACGAAGGCTGGGCGTTCCTGGTGCAGCCATGGATGATCGTGAAGCTCGCCATGGTGTTGTTCATCTCGGGCTGGCACGGCTTCCTGGCGGGCTCGTACCGCAAGTTCGTCGCCGGCGAGCGGCCGAAGAGCGCGAAGTTCTGGCGCGCCACCAACGAGCTGCCGTTCCTGGCCGCGATCGTCGCCGTGCTGGCGGTGACGCTGCAGTTTTCCCTCCCTTGATGGGCAGGGACAGCTCGCCGGAGGCGAGCAGGGTGGGGAAGCCTTGATCCTCCCGGGGCTGGACCACACATCCCCACCCGTCCGGCCTGCGGCCGTCCACCCTCCCCATTAAGGGAGGGACGGATTGCTTGACCCCACCCCCTCAAGTGTGGTTCCCCTCAAGGCACGCGTCGGCATCCGGCGCGCCCCGCATTTCAACCGGTCCTGCCCCTCCGAGGCAGCCCACCGGTCCCCACGAAACCAAAACGACGCCCGACGGCGTCCACATCGTTTCCCCGCGCACCCGGACTCCGTCCGGGGTTGCGCGAATCTCAAGTGAAATCAAATGACTGAAGACAACCAAGACAACATCCCGGCCGACGAGATCGAAACCGTCGACACCGACACCGCAGAAGCCCCTGGCGAGACCGAGGCGGCCGACGCCGTCGTCGCCGAGGCCGAAGGCGAGGACGTAGCCGCCGCGGAGGCGGAGGGCGACGACGAGCCGGAAGAGCCCAGCCAGGTCGCCAAGGCGATCGCCGCCATGGGTCTGACCCGCATGAGCCTGCAGGAGCTCAAGGACAAGTCGTCCGCCGACCTGCTCGCCTTCGCCGAGCAGATGGAGGTCGAGTCCGCGAACTCCATGCGCAAGCAGGACATGATGTTCGCGATCCTGAAGACGCTCGCGGAAGAGGGCGTCGAGATCGAGGGCTCGGGCACGCTGGAAGTGGTGCAGGACGGCTTCGGCTTCCTGCGCAGCCCCGAGGCCAACTACCTGTCCGGCCCGGACGACGTCTACGTCAGCCCCTCGCAGATCCGGAAGTTCGGCCTGCGCACTGGCGACACGGTCGTGGGCTCCGTCCGCGCGCCGCGCGAGGGCGAGCGCTACTTCGCCCTGGTCAACGTCCGCCAGATCAACTTCGAGGCCCCCGAGAACGTCCGCCACAAGGTGATGTTCGACAACCTGACGCCGCTCTATCCGGACGAGCGGCTGAAGATGGAGATCGACGATCCCACCCTGAAGGATCGCTCGGGCCGCGTCATCGACATCGTGGCGCCGCTCGGCAAGGGCCAGCGCTGCCTGATCACGTCGCCGCCGCGGGTCGGCAAGACGGTGATGCTGCAGAACATCGCCAAGTCGATCGAGACCAACCACCCCGAGTGCTACCTCATCGTTCTCCTGATCGACGAGCGCCCGGAAGAAGTCACCGACATGCAGCGCACGGTGAAGGGCGAGGTGATCTCCTCGACCTTCGACGAGCCGGCCCAGCGTCACGTGCAAGTCGCGGAAATGGTTATCGAAAAAGCCAAACGCCTGGTCGAGCACAAGCGCGACGTGGTGATCCTGCTGGACTCGGTCACCCGCCTCGGCCGCGCCTACAACACCGTGGTCCCGTCCTCGGGCAAGGTGCTGACCGGCGGTGTCGACGCCAACGCCCTGCAACGCCCCAAGCGCTTCTTCGGCGCCGCGCGGAACATCGAGGAGGGCGGCTCGCTCACCATCATCGCCACCGCCCTGATCGATACGGGCTCGCGGATGGACGAGGTCATCTTCGAGGAGTTCAAGGGCACCGGTAACTCGGAAATCGTCCTCGACCGGAAGGTGGCCGACAAGCGCATCTACCCGGCCATCGACGTGCTGAAGTCCGGCACCCGCAAGGACGAGCTGATCACCGACAAGATCAACCTGCAGAAGACCTACATCCTGCGCCGGATCCTGAGTCCTATGGGCGCCCAGGACGCGATCGAGTTCCTGCTCGACAAGCTGCGCGGCTCGAAGAACAACGACGACTTTTTCCAGTCGATGAACACGTAGGGGTTTTCCCTCCCCTCCGGAGAGGGACAGGCCGTCTTGGCGGCCAGGGTGGGGAAGTGTGGTCCGGAGTGCGGACGCTGCGGGTGATCATCCCATCCCCACCCGTCTCGCTCCGCTCGCCACCCTCCCCGAAAGGGAGGGCAAAAATGCTCCGCATCTACGCCTCCGGCGCCGCGCGCTCGCAGCGGGTCCTCTGGGCCTGTGAGGAAGTGGGGGCGCCTTACGAGGTGGTCGAGATCGCCTGGCCGCCGGGCGGCGATCCCGACTTCCTGAAGATCAACCCGGCCGGCACGATCCCGGTGCTCGAGGACGGCCCGGTTCGGCTGATCGAGAGCCTGGCGATCTGCGAGTACGTGAGCCGCACCTATGGCGGCGACCTCACCCTCGATCCGGGCGACCCCGACTACTGGGACTATCTCCAGCTCGCCCAGTTCGGCGAGGCCACGCTCCAGCCGCCGCTCGCCTGGGCCCGACGGTTCGGTCCGAAGGACGCACAGGCCCTCGAACATTCGCGCCAGGCCTTCGCCATGCGCCTGACCGTCATCGAACAGCGGCTGGCCGACGGCCGCGAGTTCCTGACCGCCGGCCGGTTCACGCTTGCCGACCTGTCGTTGGGCTTTGTCGTCACGCTTGCCCGGACGATCGGGCTCGATGACCTGCTGACTCCGGGCGTCGCCGCCTATCGCGAACGGCTCCGCGCGAGGCCCGCCTATCGGCGCGCGTACGGCCTTGTTGGCGCGGGAAATAGCTGAACGAAATCAAAGGCCCGGCAGCGAAATTGCCGCTGTGGCGAATTAAGCTGCAGCGGCCGTATCCGTGGCCGCCCCGCTGCGCGAGAGGCGGGTCGACCCTGGCGTGTTGCGGCGCCGTTTCGCACCTGCGGTAGTGCCGCCCGGCCATACCGGTATTACGAGCGCTTTTGTTTCACGTGAAACACTTCCCTCCCTTGATGGGGAGGGACAGCTCGCTTTCAGGCGAGCAGGGTGAGGAGGTGTCGATCCTCACCGACGCCAGCACTCCGGCCCACACTCCCTCACCCTGGCCGCTCGCGCGGCCTGTCCCTCCCCATCAAGGGAGGGAAGGAATCAGCAGACTCGCCCCGACCGTCGCCCGGCTCGCCAGCGCCTCGTGCGCCTTGCGCGCATCGCTGAGCGCAAACGTCTGGCCGATCTCGATCTTCACCTTCCCCGAGGCGATCACGTCGAACACCGCAGCGGCCGAGGCGTCGAGCTCCTCGGTCGTGACGATGTAGTCGAAGAGGGTAGGGCGGGTCAGGTAGAGCGAGCCGCCCTGCGCCAGTCGCGCCGGCGGGAAGGGCGGGACCGGCCCGGACGCATTGCCGAAGCTCACGAACAGGCCGCGCCGCGCCAGGCTGCCCAGGGTGCCTTCGAAGGTGTCCTTGCCCACCGAGTCGTAGGCCACCGGCACGCCCTTGCCGCCGGTGATCTTGCGGACCTCGGCGGCCACGTCCTGCTCGCGGTAGAGGATCACGTGGTCGGCGCCCAGCTCACGCGCCTTGGCCGCCTTCGCTTGCGAGCCGACGGTGGCGATCACCTCGGCGCCCAGCGCCTTCAGCCACTGGGTCATGATCTGACCCACGCCGCCCACGGCCGCGTGCACCAGCACTGTCTCGCCCGCCTTCACCGGATAGGTGCGGCGGATGAAGGCCTCGGTGGTCATGCCCTTCAGCAGCACCGCCGCGGCGACGTTGGAGTCGAAGCCCTCAGGGACCTTCACGGCCCGGTCGGCGGCCACGACATTGGCCTCGGCATAGGCGCCGAACCCGCCGGAATAGGCGACCCGGTCGCCCACCTTGTGGCGCGTCACGCCCTCGCCGACGGCGTCCACGATCCCGGCCGCCTCGCCGCCCGGGATGCACGGAAGTTTCACGGGATACAGCCCGGTGCGGTGGTAGGTGTCGATGAAGTTGATGCCGATGGCCTCGTGGCGCACCCGCACCTGGCCGGGCTTGGGCTCGGGCGTGTCGACGTCGACGACCTCGAGCACCTCGGGGCCGCCGGTCTTCTCGAAACGGACCGCGCGCATCAGCCGATCGTCCGCTTGAAGAACTGCAGGGTCCGCCCGCCGGCCAGCTTGGCGTCGTGGTCGTGATAGTGCTCGCCGCCCTCGCGGGCGAAAGCATGATCGCGGCCGGGGTAGGTGTGGATCTCGATCTGCGGGTGGTTCTTGAGGTCGCGCAGGATGGCGGCCTGCGCCTCCTTCGGCACGAACTGATCCTCCTCCGCGATATGCAGCAGCAGCGGCTCGGCCAGCTTCTCGGCCTCGGGGGTGCGGGTCTCGATGCCCACGCCATAGTACGAGACGGCCGCATCCACGTCGGTCCGTGTCGCGGTCAGGAAGGCCAGGAGACCGCCCAGGCAGAAGCCCACCGCGCCCACCTTGCCGGCGCACTGGCCGTCCTTGCGGATGGCGGTGATCGTGGCCTGGATGTCCTTCACCCCGGCATCCACGTCGAAGGCGTTGAACAACGCAAACGCCTTCTTCCACTCGGCCTCGGACTTGTCGGTGATGTCGATGCCGGGCTCGATCCGCCAGAACAGGTCGGGGCAGATGGCCAGGTAGCCCTGGCCCGCCAGGCCGTCGGTGATGTCGCGCATCACCTGGTTCACGCCGAAGATCTCCTGGATCACCACGACCGCGGGCGCCTTGTCGGCCTTGGGCCGCGCCACATAGGCCGAGAAGTCGCCGTCCGGCGTCGAAATGCTGACCCGCTCGCCCATCTTCCGTCCTCTTCGTTTCGGTTGGTCCGTGCCGCGCCCAGCGCCCCCTCCACCGCTTCGCGGTTTCCCTCCCCCGCAAGCGGCTGAGGAAACCGGGTGCGTTCGGTCCGCTCAGTTCCTCCCCCATGCCAAATGGGGGAGGGGGACCGCGACGCGGTGGAGGGGGCGCTGATGCCGATCCGTCGCTGAATGCTCTAGCGCAACTCGTCGGGTCACGGCCATATGACCCAAGGGCATTCGCGGGCGAATGCCCGTTTCGACTTTGGGTGCGAGCGCGCCGGGCGGTAAAACCGGTGTCCACTTTTGCCTGTCGCGCTCGCGGGTTAGAGAAGGGCGACGTCATGAAGATGACCATCGAGGTGGACTGCACCCCGGAGGAGGCCCGGCGGTTCCTCGGCCTGCCGGACGTGAGCACGCTGAACGAGCACCTCGTGGGCGAGATGACCAAGCGCATCGACGCCAACATCAACATGCTCAACCCCGAGGAGTTCATGAAGAACTGGATGAGCTTCGGGACCGGCGCCCAGGAGCAGTTCCGCAAGTTCATGGAAGCCGCCACGACACCCCGAAAGTGAGCGACACCATCTTCGCCCCGGCGACGGCCGCGGGCCGGGCCTCGGTGGCGGTGGTGCGCATCTCCGGGCCCCGGACCCGCGAGGCCGTGGACGCCCTGGCCGGCGGGACGCCGCCCGCGCGCCGGGCGGTGCTGCGCACCCTGCAGGACGGCGCCGGCGACGAGATCGACCAGGCCCTGATCCTCTTCTTCGAAGGCCCCGAGAGCTACACCGGCGAGGACGTCGCGGAGTTTCACGTGCACGGCGGGACCGCCGTCATGGGCGCGCTGCTCGAGGCGCTGGCCGGCCTGGGCCTGCGGCTGGCGCAACCGGGCGAGTTCACCCGCCGCGCCTTCGAGAACGGCAAGCTCGACCTGGCCCAAGCCGAGGGCGTGGCCGACCTAGTCGACGCCGAGACCGAGGCCCAGCGGCGCCAGGCGCTCGACCAGCTGGGCGGCCGGCTCTCCCAGGTCCACGCCCGCTGGAGCGACATGCTCACCGAGGCGCTGGCCATGCTGGAGGCGGCCGTCGACTTCCCAGACGAGGAGGTGCCGCAGGACGTAGCTGCCCGCGCGCGGCCGGTGCTGCAACAGCTGGTCGCCGAGCTGGAAGCCGCGGCCGCCGACGCCGAACGGGGCGAGCGCGTGCGCGAGGGCTTCCGCATCGCCCTGATCGGCGCGCCCAACGCCGGCAAGAGCACGCTGCTGAACGCGCTGGCCGGCCGCGACGCCGCCATCGTCACCGCCACCCCCGGCACGACGCGGGACATCATCGAGGTCCCGATGGTGCTCGCCGGCTACAAGGCCTTGTTCGCCGACACCGCAGGCCTGCGCGAGACCGGCGACGAGATCGAGGCCGAAGGCGTGCGCCGCGCCCGCACCTGGGCGGCCAGCGCGGACCTCCGCCTCTGGCTGGTGGACGGTTCGGGGGAGCCGCTGGCGCATGCGCCGATGGAGCTGCGACCCGACGACCTCTGCCTGATCACCAAGCGCGACCTACCCAAGGGTCCCGCCGGCGCCTGGGCGGCCGGACAGGCGAAGCGCCTTGGCCTGGGCACGGCCGAGGTCACGGCCCGCGGCCCCAGCGACCTGGCCTGGCTCAAGTCCACGCTCGAGGAGCGGGTGATCGACGCCCTGGCCGGCGCCGAGCCGCCCGCCGCCACCCGCCTGCGCCACCAGGAACACCTCTCCGAAGCGGCCGACCGCCTGCGCCACGCCCTCCTGCAGGACGAACGCCTGGAGCTCGCCGCGGAAGACGTCCGGTTGGCGGCGAGGGCGCTCGACCGCATTACCGGCCGCATCGACCCGGAACAGGTCCTCGGCCGCATCTTCGCGACCTTCTGCATCGGGAAGTGAGCGCGAAGCGGCTCATCCCGGTTCCGCCGACGGCGAAGACCGGGATCCAGATGCGCCACTGTTTCACGTGAAACACCCGGCCTTTTCCCCTATATGCCGCCCACCATGGGTGCTTGGGATGTGATCGTCATCGGCGGGGGCCACGCCGGCTGCGAGGCGGCGGCCGCTTCGGCGCGCTTCGGCGCGCGCACGCTGCTGCTCACCCACAAGCTCGAGACCATCGGCGAGATGAGCTGCAACCCGGCCATCGGCGGCCTGGGCAAGGGCCATCTGGTCCGCGAGATCGACGCCCTGGACGGCGTCATGGGCCGCCTGGCCGACATCGCCGGCATCCAGTTCCGGATGCTGAACCGCTCGAAGGGCGCCGCCGTCCGCGGCCCCCGCAGCCAGATCGACCGCCGCCTCTATCGCGAGGCGATGCAGGCCGAGCTGGCCGCCACGCCCAACCTCACCATCAAGGCCGAGGCGGTGGAGGATCTCCTTGTAGACGCGGCTCATGTTCGCGGCGTCGTCGGCGCGAGCGGCGAGACCTACGCCGCCGGCCGCGTCGTGCTGACCACCGGCACCTTCCTGAAGGGCGTGATCCACCAGGGCGAGCTGCGTATCCCCGCCGGCCGCATCGGCGACGCGCCGGCCATCGGCCTCTCCGACCGGCTCTACGCCATGGGCGTGAAGATGGGCCGGCTGAAGACCGGCACGCCCGCGCGCCTCGACGGCTCGACCATCGCCTGGGACCGGCTGGAGATGCAGGACGCCGACGCCGAGCCGATCCCGTTCTCGTTCCTGACCGACAGGATCACCACCCCGCAGATCGCCTGCGGCATCACCTACACGACGGCGGAAACCCACCGGATCATCGCCGAGCGCCTGGGCGAGTCGGCGGTCTACGGCGGCCGCGCCACCGGCCGCGGCCCGCGCTACTGCCCGTCGATCGAGGACAAGGTCGTCCGCTTCGCCGACAAGACCAGCCACCAGATCTTCCTCGAGCCCGAGGGCCTGGACGACGACACGGTCTATCCGAACGGCATCTCCACCTCGGTCTCCGCCGAGACCCAGGACCTATTCCTGAAGACCATCCCGGGGCTGGAGAACGTCCAGGTCCGCCGGCACGGCTACGCCATCGAATACGACTACGTCGACCCGCGCGAGCTGTTCCCGACCCTGGAGGTCAAGCGCCTGCCGGGCCTCTACCTCGCCGGCCAGATCAACGGCACGACGGGCTACGAGGAAGCGGGGGCGCAGGGCCTGGTCGCCGGCCTCAACGCCGCGCGCGCCGCCTCGGGCGCCGACCCGGCCCAGTTCGCCCGCGACGAGGCCTACATCGGCGTGCTGATCGACGACCTGGTGACCCGCGGGGTCACCGAGCCCTATCGCATGTTCACCAGCCGGGCCGAGTTCCGCCTCACCCTGCGCGCCGACAACGCCGACCAGCGCCTGACGGGGAAGGGCGTCGACCTCGGCGTCGTGGGCTCCCGCCGCGCCGAGGTGTTCCACGTGAAGCACGCCGCGCTGGCCGACGCCCGCGCCCAGGCGCATGCGCTGACCCTGACGCCCGCCGCCGCCGCCAAGGCCGGCCTGCCGGTGAAGGCCGACGGCCAGCGCCGCAACGTGCTGGAGCTCCTGGCCTATCCGACCATCGCCTTCGAGGACCTGGCCCGCATCTGGCCGCAGATCGGCGCCTGGCCGGCGGCCGTGCGCGAGCAGATCGAGATCGACGCGTCCTACGCCGGCTACCTCGACCGCCAGGCCGCCGACGCCGAGGCCTTCCGCCGCGACGAGGACCTGCGCCTGCCGTCCGAGCTGGACTACGCCGCCATCGGCGGGCTCTCCAACGAGGTCCGCGAGAAGCTGGCCGCCGTCCGGCCGCTGACGCTCGGCCAGGCCGCCCGCATCGAAGGTGTCACCCCGGGCGCGCTGACCGCGCTCCTCGCCCACGTCCGCCGGCGCGCGGCCTGAGCGTGGCGGTCACGGACGCGCAGAGCTTCGCGAAGGCCGCCAAGGCCACGCCGGAGCAGGCGGCCGACCTCGCCCGCTTCCTCGAAATGCTGACCGCCGGCAACGCGGTCATGAACCTGGTCGGCCCGGCCACGCTCCCGGACTTCTGGAACCGGCACGCCTGGGACTCCGCCCAGCTCCTCCGCCTCGCCCCCGATGCCCGCACCTGGGCCGACCTCGGCGCCGGGGCCGGCTTCCCCGGACTGGTGCTGGCGATCCTCTCGAAGGGGCGGGAGGGGTTCCACATCCATCTCGTGGAGAGCATGGCCAAGCGCTGCCGCTTCCTCTCCGACGTCGTGGACGAGCTCGACCTCCCGGCCACGGTCCACAACACCAGGGCGGAAAACCTGCAGCTCGCTGTGGACATCGTCACCGCGAGGGCTTGTGCGCCTCTTCACAGACTGTTGGGGTATGCCCGGCCATACCTGCTAGCGGGCGCGCAGGGCTTGTTCCTCAAGGGTCAAGATGTAGTGGCCGAAATGTCCGAGGCCGCAAAATATTGGGAGTACGAGGCGGACGTGATACCGTCTCTGAGCGACGAGAGGGGCCGTATTGTGCGTGTGAGGAGGTTGGGGCGTGCCCGCAAGGTCTGACCGGGGACTACGCGTGCTGGTCGTCGCCAACCAGAAGGGCGGCGTCGGCAAGACGACAACGGCCATCAACCTGGGCACCGCGCTGGCCGCGGTCGGTGAGAAGGTGCTGCTGATCGACTCGGATCCTCAGGGCAACGCCTCCACCGGCCTGGGCGTCGGCCGCGCGCTGCGCAAGAACACGCTCTACGACGTACTGATGGGCGAGAAGCAGGTCATCGAGGCGGTGGTGAAGACCTCCGTGCCGGGCCTGGACCTCGTGCCCTCCGACCCGGACCTCTCGGGCGTCGAGCTGGAGCTGGGCCACCAGGCCCGCCGCTCGTTCAAGCTGCGCGACGCGCTCAGCCCCCTGAAGGACGCCAGGAGCTACACCTACGTCCTGATCGACTGCCCGCCGTCGCTGAACCTGCTCACCGTCAACGCCATGGCCGCCGCCGACGCGGTGCTGGTGCCGCTGCAGTGCGAGTTCTTCGCCCTCGAGGGCCTCTCCCAGCTCATGCGCACCATCGACCTCGTGCGGGGCAGCCTGAACCCGGCGCTGGAGCTGCAGGGCGTGGTGCTGACCATGTACGATCGCCGCAACGCGCTCTCGGGCCAGGTGGCCAGCGACGTGCGCGGCCACTTCGGCGAGGCGGTCTACGAGACGGTTATCCCGCGCAACGTGCGGGTCTCGGAAGCCCCGTCGTTCGGCAAGCCGGCGCTGGTCTACGACCTGAAGTGCGCCGGCAGCCAGGCCTATCTGAAGCTGGCGCGCGAGGTCGTGCTGCGCGAGCGCAAGCGCCGCGCCCAACTGTTGGAAGTGAGCTGATGGCCGAGAACCGCAGAGGACTGGGCCGGGGCCTGTCGGCGCTGCTGGGCGAAGCCGAGGAGATCAGCCACGCGGTCGATCCCGCCGCCGGCGTGCGCGAGGTCCCGATCGAGCTGATCCACGCCAACCCGGACCAGCCGCGCCGTCACTTCGCCGAGGCGGAGCTCGCCGAGCTGGCGGACTCGATCCGCGACAAGGGCGTGCTGCAGCCCGTGTTGCTCAGGCCGTCGAAGCGCGGGGAGGGCGAGTACGAGCTGGTCGCCGGGGAGCGCCGCTGGCGCGCGGCGCAGCGGGCGGGCCTGCGGGCCCTGCCGGCGCTGATCCGCAGCCTGGGCGACGCCGAGGCCTTCGAGATCGCCATCATCGAGAACGTCCAGCGCGAGGACCTCAATCCCATCGAAGAGGCCCGCGCCTACTGGTCCCTGATGGGGGTGATGCAGATTACCCAGGAGGAGGCGGCCAAGCGGGTCGGCAAGTCGCGCAGCCACGTGGCCAACACCCTGCGTCTCACCCAGCTGCCCGAGAGCGTGCAGGAGCACCTCATCGAGGGCCGCCTGACCGCCGGTCATGCCCGGGCCCTACTTTCGACCGGCGACGCCGAAGGGCTGGCTGAGAAAGTGGTGGCCCAGGGGCTCTCCGTCCGCGAAACCGAGGCCCTGGCCCGCGACAAGGGCGGCGACGCGCCGAGGAAGGCCTCGGGCCCGCGCAAGGCGCCCAAGGACGCCGACACCGCGGCCCTCGAGTCCGACCTCGAGGAGGCGCTGGGCATGAGCGTCGACGTCGCCGACCGCGGCGGCGTGGGCGAAGTGCGCATCCGCTACGCCACCCTGGAACAGCTCGACGAGATCTGCCGACGGCTCACGCGGAGCTGAAATAGGCCTCCGATCCACATATGTGGATGCGCTGTCCTGACTCCTGGGCGATGCCGACTCGAGTCCGGAAAACGGGCCCTTAGCTCCCTTCCTCCTCGCCTTCGTCCGACGCCGCGCGCTGGTCGACGTTGGTGGGCGCGGTCTTCACGCCCGTCCGCTCCTCCTCGCGGGCCCCGGAGAGGATGTTGGCGAGGCCGTAGTTCCCCTCGTGGCAGGCGTATTCGTAGAGCTGGCCCCTGATGCGGCTGAACTCGTACTCGCCGCCCCACGGCTGGCTGAACACCGTCGGGTCCTCCACCCAGAAGCCGTAGTGCAGCCGGTCCGGCCCTACCGGGGTGAACCGCTCGGTGACCTTCAGGTGTTCGGACGCGCCGCGGAACACCTGCTGCGGGTGATAGCCGGTCGTCTCGACCACCAGGGTGTCGCCCTCCCACCGGCCGACGGAGTCGCCCAGCCACGGCCGGATCCCGTCGGTTCGATGCTTGCCGTTCAGCCGCACGATGCGCGCGTCGTGGACCATCTCCACCACGATCGCCACGTGGTCGGCGGTCTGCACGAACTGGTAGGTGTTGTTGTAGAGCCCCGGGACCATCACCGGCCCCGACGAGTTGCCGAACGACAGCAGGCACCGCTCGCCCAGCGCCCGGCTCTCCGGATTGTCGCTGACGCCCACGCCGGCCGGCAGACGGCGGCCGAAGGGGCTCCCGGCGAAGTCCTTGCGCATCGGCACGCGGCCGTCGGCGGGTGTGGTGATGTACCCGTTCCGGGGCTGGCCGGCCACACGCATCACCGTCGAGCCGGGATCGGTCCAGACGGCGTTGTAGTTGCAGTCGACGCCTCGCCCGCCCGAGCAGTCGGCGGGCAGGTCGGTGACCTTTGTCGTCGGGTCGGTGGGCCGGCTCCCCAGCTCGATCAGCCGCTGGTTCCGCCCCTCGATGCGCTGCACGTCGGCCTCGGTCAGCACCAGGTCCTTGCCAAAGCGCGGATTGCGCTCGAGCCGCGTCATCGAGGCGTTGGTCCAGACGCCCTCGAGGCTGGGATGCCCGTCGGCGGCGCGCGGGGCCTTGTAGGTGGTGACCGGGCGAGGCGGCTGCGCGAGCGCCGGTGTGGCGAGCAACAGCGCGCCGAGAAGGATTGCCCTGAACATTCAACCGCTCCCACCCGCCGCGTCTGCCGCGCGGCTTCAAAGGTCGGGTACGGAGGATATCCACCCACCCCTCTTTGTCATCCCGGTCTTCGCCTGCGGCGAAATCGGGATGACAACCGTGGGGAGGAAGGGGTGCCTACAACCCCAACCTTCGCGCCCGCCCCGCCACGGTCAGCGCGAGGCGCTCGGCGATCAGTCGGTCCGGCGAGCCCGCGGTCTTGCACGCCCGGTCGGCCTCCAGCACCTGCGGCTGGATGCGGTCCAGTTCGTCCAGCGTCCAGCCCCGCGTCTGCCGCAGGAACTCGCGCTCCTGTTTCCAGAACACGCCCGACGCCTTGGCCGCCTCCTGCGGGCCTGCGCCGGCCTTGATCAGCGTCAGCGTGCGGCGGAGCTTACCCAGGTGCATGCCGATGGCGCGGACGGCCGCCGGGCCGCTCTCGCCCTCCTGCGCCGCGCGCCTCAAACCCGCCTGCGCCTCGCCCAGCCGGCCGCCGAACGCGTCCGACGCGGCGTCCAGCAGCGAGGACTCCGGCTCCACGCCCAGGAACGGCTCCAGGTCGGCCGGCGTCGCCGTCGCGCCGCTGCCGGGGCCGAGGTAGAGCGCCAGCCGCTCGATCTCCTGGCGCGCCACGCCGCGTTCCTTGGGCAGCCGCTGGACGAACAGCTGCAGGGCCTCGGCGTTCAGCGACACCTGGTCCTTGGCCAGCGTCTCGCGGACCAGCCGCGCCACGTCGCCGGGCTCGTCCTCGTAGCAAGGGATGGCCGCGGCCGCGTTCGCCTTCTCGGCGGTCTTCCGCAGCGCCGACTCCCGGCCGAGGTTACCGGCCTCGATCAGGAAGAAGGCGTCCGGGTTCAGCTCGCCCTTCGCGTGGCGCTCCAGCGCCTCGGCCGCCAGCTTGTCGGCGGCGGGCTTCTCGGCGGTGAGCCGCAGCCGCACCAGCCTGCGCCCGCCCATCAGCGACTGCGCCGCCAGCTCGCCTTCCAGCCGGCCGCCGTCGTCGGCCAGGTCCTGCTCGGTGAGCAGCGCGACGTCGAAGGGATCGTCGGGGTTGGGGACCAACTTGGCCGCCAGCTGGTGGCCGCGGTCGCGCACCACGCCCAGGTCGCGGCCATAGAACAGCGCGGCGCGGATCGCCGGATCGGGTCTGCCGAGGAAGCGCTCGATATCGGGGCGCTTGCTGAGGATCATCTCGCTAGCGCGCGGCCACCTTGGCCCCGTTGGCGAGCCAGACAGCCAGTTCCAGCTCGATGCGGCGGGCGGCTTCGTCGGCGGCGCGGTCCTGGGCGTCCTGCTGGGCGGAGATCGAGGCGTAGGGCTGGTCGGCGCTGTCGTAGGTGAGCTCGACCCGCACCGTCCCCTGTTTGGCGATCGCGCCGGACGACGCCGACTTCAGCACGTAGTAGGCCGACAGCACGTACTCGTAGCGGGTCGCCACGTTGTCGATGCGCACGCCGCGCGGGTAGCGCGCTTCGCCGAGCTGCAGGTCCATCGTGTAGGCCGGCGTCGCCGAGTGGTCCTTGGCGAAGGCGTCGTCCAGGTGCTGGCGGATCAGGTAGCCGGTGCGGCCCGCAGGCGCGTTCACCTGGATCGCGGCCAGGTTCTTCACCACCGCGGGCTGGGCGTAGAGCGGCTGGAAACCCGCGCAACCGCCGAGCGCGAGGGCGGCTCCAGCCGCAGCAAGGATCAGGACGCGCTTCATGCGGCCACGATATTCACGATCCGGTCCTTGACCACAATGATCTTGCGGATCGTCAGGCCTTCCAGCTTCGCGGCGATGTCTGCGTCGGCCAGCACGATCTTCTCCACGTCGTCCGGTTCGGCGCCCGCCGGCGCGGTGATCTCGCCGCGGCGCTTGCCGTTGACCTGCACGGGCAGGACCCTGGTGGCGTCCTCGGTCAGCGCCGGGTCGTAGTCGGGCCAGGGCGCGGCCACGACCATGCCCTTGCCGCCGATGCGGACCCAGCACTCTTCGGCCAGGTGCGGCGTGAAAGGGGCGATCAGGCGGGCGAACGCGGAGAGCGCCTCCTGGCGGGCCGCCAGGACGGCGGGCGTCGCGCCCTTGGCCGGGTTGGCCTTCAGGAGGTTCAGGAACTCGTACAGCCGCGCGATGCCCGAGTTGAACCGGAAGCTGTCGATGGCCTCGGTCATCTGCTTGATCAGCTTGTGGGTGGCCCGCCGCAGCTCGGTGTCAGGCTCGGCGGCGGCCGACCCCGCCGGCTGGCTGTCGAACTCGTCCCACACGCGGTTCACGAAGCGCCACGATCCCTGGACGCCGCCCGTGGTCCACTGCACGTCGCGCTCGGCCGGGCTGTCGCTCAGCACGAACAGGCGCGCCGCGTCCACGCCGTAGACGTCAAAGATCTCCTCAGGCGCCACGGTGTTCTTCTTGGACTTCGACATCTTCTCGATGTCGCCGATGATCAGCGGCTCCCCCGTGCCGCCCAGAGTGGCGCGGCGCGTGGCGCCCTCCGCGACGATCTCGACCTCCTTGGGCTCGACCCACTCGCCGTTCTGCCGCCGGTAGGTCTCGTGGGTGACCATGCCTTGCGTGAACAGGCCCGCGAACGGCTCGCGCACCGACAGCTGGCCGTTGTCGGCCAGGGCCTTGGTAATGAAGCGGGCGTACAACAGGTGCAGCACCGCATGCTCGATGCCGCCGATGTACTGGTCCACCGGCAGCCAGTAGTCGGCGTCGGCCTTGCTGATCGGCTCGTCGACGAACGGGTTCGCAAAACGCGCGAAGTACCAGCTGGAGTCCACGAAGGTGTCCAGGGTGTCGGTCTCGCGCGTCGCCGGGCCGCCGCAGCCGGGGCACATCGTGTGCTTCCAGGTCGGGTGCAACGCCAGCGCATTGCCCGACTTGCTGAAGTCGATGTCCTCGGGATGGGCGACGGGCAGCGAGCTCTTCGGCAGCGGGACGACGCCGCAGGCCTCGCAGTGCACCACCGGGATCGGGCAGCCCCAGGCGCGCTGGCGCGAGACGCCCCAGTCGCGCAGGCGGAACGCGATCGCGCCCTCGCCCTGGCCCTCGGCCTCGACGCGGGCGATGGCGGCGGCCTTGGCGGCCTCGACATCCAGCCCGTCCAGCCCGTCCGAATTGAAGATCGTCCCGGGGCCCGTATAGGCCTCGTCGCCCACCTGGAACGTCGCCGGGTCCGCGCCGGGCGGCAGCACCACCGGCTTCACCGGCAGGCCGTACTTGCGACAGAAGTCCAGGTCGCGCTGGTCATGCGCCGGGCAGCCGAAGATCGCGCCCGTGCCGTAGTCCATCAGGATGAAGTTGGCGATCCAGACCGGCAGCTCCCAGCTCTCGTCGAACGGGTGCTTCACGGTCAGGCCGGTGTCATAGCCCACCTTCTCGGCGGTCTCGATCTGCGCCTCGGTGGCCGCGCCCTTGCGGCACTCGGCGATGAAGGCGGCGGCCCGCGGATCCTGCTCGGCGACCAGGTCGGCCAGCGGATGGTCGGCGGCGATGCCCACGAAGCTCGCGCCGTACAGCGTGTCCGGGCGGGTCGTGTAGACCTCCAGCCCGCCGCGATCGTAGGCGGCCGGCCAGTCGCCGCTGAAGTGGAACGTCAGGCGGCAGCCCTTGGAGCGGCCGATCCAGTTCTCCTGCATCACCCGGACCTTCTCGGGCCAGCGGTCCAGGGTCTGCAGGTCGTCGGTCAGCTGGTCGGCATAGTCGGTGATGCGCATGGCCCACTGGTTCAGCTTGCGCTTCTCCACCGGCGCCCCCGAGCGCCAGCCGCGCCCGTCCACCACCTGCTCGTTGGCCAGCACGGTCTGGTCGACCGGGTCCCAGTTGACGACGCTTTCCTTGCGATAGATCAGGCCGGCCTCGAACAGGTCCAGGAACCAGGCCTGCTGCTTGCCGTAGTACTCGACGTCGCAGGTCGCGAACTCGCGCGACCAGTCGATCGACAGGCCCAGCTCCTTCAGCTCGGCCCGCATCCGGTCGATGTTCTCGTAGGTCCAGGCCTTTGGGTCGACGCCGCGCTCGATGGCGGCGTTCTCGGCGGGCAGGCCGAAGGCGTCCCAGCCCATCGGATGCAGGACGGAATAGCCGCGGGCGCGCTTGTAGCGGGCGATGACGTCGCCCATCGAATAGTTGCGCACATGGCCCATGTGCAGGCGTCCCGACGGGTACGGGAACATCTCCAGCACGTAGTACTTGGGCTTCGACCGGTCCGCGACGGCGCGGAAGGCGTCAGCGTCGGTCCACGCCTTGCGCCACTTCGGTTCGGTCTCTTTCGGATTGTAGCGGGCCATGATCGGGGCCTTTGACGGGGGTTTCACTTCCGGTCAACGGCCTTGGGAGATCACGGCGCGTCGACAGACGAACGAAAAGGCTGGGATCAGCCCTTGATGTTCGAAAGTCGAAGCTGGCGCGCGCGGGTCAGGATCGAGTTCTCGATGTCCGTCTCGGTCTGGCCCGCGGTCGGCGCATCCACCCAGTTCCCGGTGGCGTCGCGGTTCTGCTTGAAGACGGCCACGTTCAGGCCGTCGGCGCGCAGGCGAGAGTCCAGGATGTAGACGGTGCACTTGAAGCGCTCGTCCGGCTTTTCCGGGTTGGTGTACCAGTCGGTGACGATGACGCCGCCGTAGGGATCGGCCGACTGCAGCGGCATGAAGCTGAGCGTGTCCAGCGTCGCGCGCCACAGGTAGCCGTTGACACCGATCGCCGCGGCGTTGTCGCCCGACGCACGGACCTTGGCCGACTTGCCGCCGCCCAGGGGATTCGGGATGCTGCCGCACGCGCTCAGGCCCACGACGCCCAGCGCCGCAGCCGCAATCATCAGCCCACGCATACGATCACCGCGCAAAAACGGCATCTACACCCTCTCAAACAGTTTCCGCGACGCAGTTAACGCGCCACGGCGCCGCCCCGCGCCGGCTGCCTCTATAACAATGCGGTGCAGGTCGCCAAACAGGAATCGCGTGGCGCGGGGGTCACACCTCTCCGGCAACTCGTCGCAGAGCGTCCCCTAAGGGTTGAGTCCCGTTGACCGGAATTCACCTCACGCCTTAATCGGCTGTCAATCGCGAAGCTGTGCACTGTGCAGACGTCGCGAACGGTGACCGTTGGGGCTATATAAGAACTAAGATGTCCATCCGTCGTACGAGCGTCGCGTTTGTTGCGGCCGCGCTGATGAGCGCGGTGGCCGGCGGCGCGTACGCGGCGGACAAGGCGCCGAAGCCCGTCGACTTCACCGTCCGCTCGGAACCCGCCGCCGCCGCGCCCAACACGGGCAAGGCGTCGCAGTACGACGTCAGCAAGGGCCGCTTCGGCTTCACCCTCGGCATCCAGCAGCCCTCGGCGCGCCCGGCCACCCCGAACGACGTCTCGGCCGGCGCCTACTTCCGGATCACGCCGTCGGTGCGGGTCGGCGGTTCGGTGGCCCTCGGCGAGCAGGATCTGACGCCGCAGCGCAACCAGGCGCGCCCGGCCGACCAGCCCAAGGTGCGGCTGGAGACCCGGTTCAAGTTCTAAGGCCGTCCACGGCCGCCAGACCGACCAGGCCCGCGTCGATGAGACGGCGGGCCGTCTTGTTGTTCACGCCCCCCAGCGCATAGGCCGGCCGCCCCGCGGCGCGCACCCGCGCGGCCAGGCGGAGCGGGCCCAGCGCCGCGCCGGCCGAGGCGCTCCTCGAGGGCAAGGCCACCGAGATCACCACGGCGTCGGCGCCGCTCCGCCGCGCGGCGGCCAGCGAATGGGCTGCGCTCGTCACCAGCCAGCCGGGACGGGCGCGCTTCAGTGCTTGCGCGCGATGCGCCAGCCGCTCGGGCAGGTGGACGCCGTCCGCGCCCACCTTCGTCGCCAGCGCCGGGTCCGCGCCGATCAGCACCTTCAGCCGCCGCGTCCGGGCGATGGCGAGCAGCCGCCGGGCCCGCGCCTCGGCGTCCGGCGCGCCGAAGTGGCGGTAGACGACGGCGCTGCCGGGCGGGAGATGGGCGGCGATCGCCTCCGGATCGGGTGTCCGGACGGGGTCGGTGAAGAACAGCAGCGCCGGCAGGGCCTTCCGAAGCCTTCGGCGGGCCGGTAAGAGCCGGGCTGTCCGTTCCAGGGTCCAGAAAGCCGAGATGTCCGCTGCTCCCACCGCCGAAGGCTACGCAGACGTCGTGGCCCGGATCGCCCGCGCCGCGCAAGCCGCCGGCCGCGATCCGGCCGCCGTGACCCTGGTGGCGGTCTCCAAGACCCAGCCGTGGGAGGCGATCGAGCCCGTGCTGGCGGCCGGCCACCGGGTGTTCGGCGAGAACCGCGTGCAGGAGGCCATGACCCGCTGGGAGGGCAGGGCCGACGGCCTGACGCTCCACCTGATCGGGCCCCTGCAGAGCAACAAGTCCAGGGAGGCGGTGGGCTTCTTCGACGTCATCGAGAGCCTGGACCGCGAAAAGCTCGCCCGCACCCTCGCCGACGAGGTCCAGCGGCAGGGCCGCCTGCCCCGCCTCTACGTCCAGGTGAACACCGGCGAGGAGCCGCAGAAGGCCGGCGTGATCCCGCCCGACGCCGACGCCTTCATCGCCGCCTGCCGCGCGAACTACGGCCTCATGCCCGAGGGCCTGATGTGCATCCCCCCCGCCGACGAGCCGCCCGGCCCCCACTTCGCACTCCTGAAGAAGATCGCCGAGCGCAACGGCCTGACGAAGCTGAGCATGGGCATGAGCGGCGACTTCGAAACCGCCATCCGCTTCGGCGCCACCAGCGTGCGCGTCGGCTCGGCGGTGTTCGGGGAGCGGCGCTGAGCCGTCCGCGCCCTAGCCTGCGCTCCTCGACGCGCCTGGCGCCGTGGCCCGGGCCAGCTCGCGCGCGAGTTCCGCGCGGCTGAACGGTTTGCGCAGGACCGGGCCCGACCAGGCGTCGGCCAGGGCGTCAAGGTCGGCGTAGCCGCTCATCAGCACCACCGGCAGGTCGGGTCGCAAGGCGCGGAGCGCCGCGGCCGTTTCTCCACCGTTGAAGCCCGGCATCGCGAAGTCGATCAGGGCCGCGGCCGTATGGTCCGGGGCGCGACGCAGCGCGGTGATCGCCGCTTCGCCGTCGCAGGCCTCCGTAACCTGGCATCCCAGGTCGCGCAGCAGGCCCGCCGCGACCGCGCGCACGGCCGGGTCGTCGTCCACGAGCAATAGCGTCAGATCCTTGAGGGCCGCGATATCCGGCTCGGGCTCGGGTTCGCAGGCGGGCCGCTCGGCGCCCTCGGCGCGCGGCAGGTAGACCCGAAAGGTGGAGCCCTCGCCGGGCGCCGTCTCGACATCCACGCCGCCGCCAAGCTGTTTGGCCAGTCCCAGCACCTGCGACAGGCCGAGGCCCGAGCCTTTGCCGAGCGGCTTGGTGGTGAAGAACGGCTCGAACGCGCGCGCCAGCACCTCGGGCGTCATGCCCTCGCCATTGTCGGAGACGGCGACGACCACATAGTCGCCGGCGGGCGGCGCGTCCGGCGACTCCCTTGCCGGCTCGGCCGCGGCATTGCTGACCGACAGGGTGATGACACCGCCTGCGGGTAGGGCGTCCCTGGCGTTGAGCGTCAGGTTCACCGTCATCAGGTCCAGCTGGGTCGGATCGGCCATGGCCGGCCAGAGGTCGGCCGCGATCCGGGTTTCGATCGTGTGCTTGAAGCCCAGCGTGGGGCGCAGCAGATCGATGGCGTTGCGCACCTGCGCGCCGACGTCGATGGGCCTTGGCTCGAGCCGTTGCCGGCGGGAGAACGCCAGCAGCTGCGACGTCAGCACAGCGCCGCGTTCCGCCGCCGAGCGCGCCTGATCGACGAAGCGAAGCAGTCGAGGCTCCGTCAGCCGGCGCCCGAGCAGGTCGAGGTTGCCCAGCACGGCCATCAGCAGGTTGTTGAAGTCATGCGCGACGCCCCCGGTAAGGCGTCCGACGGCCTCCATCTTCTGGGCCTGGGCCAGCCGCTCGGTCGCCTCGGCGAGTTCGCGCGTCCGTTGGGTCACCCGCTCTTCCAGCGAGGCGTTCAGGTCCAGGAGGTCGCGGCGCTGGGCGTCGATCACGGTCGCCGACTCGCCCAGCCGCGCCTGCAGGGCGTCGATTTCGCGGGTCCGGGTCGGAGCGAGCGCCAGAGGGTCGCCTGCCGCCCAGGCGGCCGTGGTCTCGGCGAGCCGTTCCACCGGCCGCACGATGTCGCGCGCCAGCAGCGCCGCCAGCGCAGCCCCGCCAATGACGAGCGCCAGTCCCATCGCGCCGCCCAACGCCAGCGAGCGCCGAACGGCGCCGACCACCTCCGCCTCGGGGACCGATACGAGAAACGTCCAGCCATAGTCCGCCGAGCGGTTCCAGGCGACGACGCTTTGCACGCCGTCCATGGTCCGCCCGACGGTGATCCCGGACGGGGCCGCCCTGACCTGGCGCAACAATCCCGCGGGGACCTCGCGGCCGACGAAGGCCGCCGCATCGCGGTTGCGGCTGACGATGACCCCTCTTGCGTCCAGCACGGTGCCGACCCAGCGCGCCGGAAAATCCTGGTCCCCCCACAGGTGATCGAGCGCGGTCGCCGGCGTGACGGCGGCGATGCGCGTGGCGCCGCCGTCGGGGCCCGGCGCCGGAATGTCGAAGGCGATGCTGGGAAGTCCGGTGCCCATGCCTCGGAACAGGTTGGAGACCCGGGCGCCGTCCTCCCGCGTGCGGGCGACCGTCACGCCGGCCTGCTCGGGCTTGACGCGCGGCATCGGCGCGCCGGGCGGGGCGCGCGTGCTGGCGACGAGGAAGCCTTCGGGGTCGAGCAGCGAGATGGTCGCATCCATCCCCCGCGCCGCCACCCGGGCCTGGGCGTCGAACGCGGCCCAGTCGCCGCCGGGCAGGGCTGGAGAGCTGGCCAGCGCCTGCAGCAGCACCTCGTTCTTGCGGAGGTCCCGGTCGACCACGAGGGAAAGCGCCCGGGCGGTTTCGACGATCTGCACCTCCAACAGCCGCCGCTGCTCGCCGTAGCTCCTCCAGACCAGCACTCCGAAGGCGACGATCGCGGGAAGCAGCACCGCCAGCACCAGCAGCGTCAGCCGGCCACGCAGGCTGGGCGCGGCGGAGCGCACGCGCCGTCGAGGGCCTGTGGAGGCGGAACCTTGAACCTCGGCTGTCATCCAGCCGACCCTAGGTCGTCAGAGCCAGCGTGGGAATGCGGTGTTTTCCAACCTCAAGTTGCGGCCTGCGATTGCAGCAGACCTGGGCCTAGCTGCGCCGCTTCCTTGGCCAAGGCTGGCGGGGCCGGATCGCCCGTACGCTCGCCGACGAGGTGCAGAGGCAGGGCCGGCTGCCTCAGGCTGCTGCTGCGCTCTCTACCCGACGAAGAAGCGCGCGAAGCCCTTTTCGGTGACCCGCGCCAGGGTCGCCCGGTAGTCGTCGTAGTGGCGCCCGCCGACGGTGATCCGCCCGAACGTGGCGTCGGTCACGCGGCGCAGCGGGACGAGTGCGATCGGAGCGGCGGCGGGCGTCAGCTGACTGCCCTGACCGGCCTGCAAGGTCGCCAGCGTTCCGTACATCTCGCCGCCAATCGAGGGACGGCCAAGAATGATCAGTCGAAACTGACCCTGTTCGTTGGTGACGAGGTAGATGTGTCCTGACTGATTGGACAGCGACACCACGCCCTTCTGGGTAAAGTCGGCGTCTTGCCGTGCCGCCTCGCGGAATGCCAGGCTGGACAAGGCTTCGTCCCAGGCGATCTCGGTGCGGTAGGCGTAGACTGCCGTGGGGTCCTCGAACGACGGGCGCAGCGTCAGATATTCGCCCTCCAGCCAGGCGACGGCCGGGCGCGAATAGGCGCCCAACGTGTCGGGCGCCAGGCCCGGCGGCGGCGCACGGACCGGCGCGCGCAAGGTCGCCCCCAGCGCCTCCTCCAGGCGAATCGTCGTGGCCAGGGTGAAGGGCCTGCGGCCCGCCAGGGCCTTCTCCAAGGTCGAGATGCTGATCTTGGCCAGATCCGCCAGGGCCTGGCGCGACAGGCGTCGGCGCGCGAGTTCCTCGCGCACCCGCGCGGCGATGGCTCGGCTCAGTTCGATCGAGAGGTCGGCGTCGGCCGGGGCCAGGGTCATCGCGTCAGGGCCTCACGAATCCGCACATTTCCGCACACTGCGGCGCCGCCCCGGACCCTGCAAGGTTTCGACCTGACGAACTGCACGGCTTCCTCATGAGCTTTGCAGATCATGACGCTCACGCCCTGCGCGCGGCGTGACGACAAGAGAGATCTCTCGCTTTCGAGAAGAGGAGATCGTTCCATGTTCGCGTCCGACGTTGGCGCGTCCCGCGGTCTGGCCCGGCACACCGGGTGGATGCTGTTGCTGTCCGTGCTGACCGCCCTTGTATTCAGTCCCAAGAGCTTCGCCGCCGAGCCCGGCGACGTCACGTCCGGCGCGCTGATGATGCGCGCCCGCGGCGGCGACCAAGTGGTCGAGGCGGTGCGGCTGGGGACCGACATCGACATGGTCGTCAGCGGCCTGACCGTGCGCACCCGCGTCACCCAGGCCTTCCGCAACGACAGCAACCGCTGGGTGGAGGCGGTCTACGTCTATCCCCTGCCCGACGACGGCGGGGTCGACACCCTGAAGATGGTGGTCGGGAACAAGGTCATCGTCGGCGAGATCAGGAAGAAGGCCGAGGCCCAGGCAATCTATGACGCGGCCAAGGCCCAGGGCCAGAAGGCCGCCCTGGTCGAGCAGGGCCGGCCCAACATGTTCACCAACGCCGTCGCCAATGTCGGCCCCGGCGACACGGTGGTGGTGCAGATCGAGTATCAGGCGCCCGTCACGGTCTCGGGCGGCGACTATTCGCTGCGCGCGCCGCTGGTCGTGGCTCCGCGATACACGTCGCCCGGCGCGGCGTCGGCCCCCGACGCCCGCGCCCCGATCCTCGATCCCCGCGTCAGCGGCAAGATCAACCCAGTGACCATCACCGTCCACCTCCGCGCCGGCTTTGCGCTGGCCGACGTGACCAGCGCCACCCACGCCCTGGACGTGCGCGACGAGCGCGGCGGCAAGCGGATCTCCCTCGCCAAGGGCGAGGCGCCGGCCGACCGCGACTTCGTGCTGACCTGGCGCGCGGCGCCCCTGGCGGCCCCTGCCGTCTCCCTGTTCCACGAGAAGGTGGCCGGCGGCGACTACATCCTGGCCCAGGTGACCCCGCCGATCGGCCTGCGTACAACGCGGCCAGCGCCGCGTGACATCGTCTTCGTGATCGACAATTCTGGCTCGATGGGCGGTGAGTCGATGGCGCAGGCGAAGGCCAGCCTCGCCTACGGCCTGGCGCACCTCAAGCCCGGCGACCGTTTCAACGTCGTGCGTTTCGACGACAGCTATACGGTGCTGTTCCCGGGGGTCGTTGCGGCCGACGCGGCGCATGTCGCCAAGGCCCAGCGCTTCGTCGCCGGCCTGGAGGCGGACGGCGGCACCGAGATGATCCCGGCCATGGCCGCGGCGCTGAAGGATGACCAGGCGAACGACGTGGGCCGCTTGCGCCAGGTGGTGTTCCTGACCGACGGCGCCATCGGCGACGAGCAGAGCCTGTTTGACACCATCACCGCGCAGCGCGGGCGCTCGCGGGTGTTCATGGTCGGCATCGGCTCGGCCCCCAACACCTATCTGATGAGCCGCGCCGCCGAGCTGGGCCGCGGAACCTTCACCCACATCGGTTCGACCGATGCGGTCGAAGAGGTCATGCGCCGGCTGTTCGACAAGCTGGAAAATCCTGTCGCCACCAACCTGGCGGCGACGTTCGACGGGACTGACGCCGATCTGGCGCCGGCTGTACTGCCCGACCTCTACCGCGGCGAGCCGATCACCGTCGCCGCCAAGGTCGGCACGATGCAGGGCGTCCTCGTGGTCAGCGGCATGATCGACGGCAAGCCGTGGGAGACCCGCATCCCGCTGAACGACGCCGAGGCCGGCAAGGGCATCTCCAAGCTGTGGGCGCGGCGCAAGATCACCGATGCCGAGGTGGCCCGCAGCCTGACCCAGATCAGCCCGGACGAGGCGGACGCCCGCGTGCTCAAGCTGGGCCTGGACCACCAGCTGGTGACCAGCCAGACGAGCCTGGTGGCGGTCGACAAGACCCCGTCCCGCCCCGCCGGAACTCCGCTGACCCGCGCCGACCTGCCGTTGAACCTGCCGGCCGGCTGGGACTTCGACGTCCTGTTCGGCGGCGCCCGCCACCCGGCCGCCGACGGTCCGGCGGATGCGGCCGCCGAACTCGAGGTCGCCGGCCTCGACCTGCCGCAGACCGCCACCGACGGCCCGATGCTGGTCCTGCTCGGCTTGGCCCTGCTGGCGCTGGGCGGCCTGCTCGGCGCCGGCGGCTGGACGCTGTCGGACCGCAGGAAGGCCGCGTGACCCGGATCGCCCGCCTGCCGCGAGCCGCGCTGCGGCGGCTCGCGTCCCTGGCGCCGGCGGCCCTGACCGTGGCCGTGGGCCTGGCGCTCTGCGCCCAGGGCCTGTGGATCCCGGCCAAGGCCGCCCTGGCCCAGGTGCTGCTTGAACGGGCCTTCGAGCGCTCGCTCGCTACCGGCCGGCCCGTGAAGCCGTGGCCCTGGGCCGATACCTGGCCGGTGGCCAGGATCACCTTCCCCCGCCTGGACCGCTCGGTGATCGTGCTGGACGGCGCCAGCGGTCAGGCCTTGGCCTTCGGGCCCGGCCACGTTGCGGGCACGCCTAAGGCCGGGGACCGCGGCACAGCGGTCTACGCCGCCCATCGCGACACCCACTTCGCCTTGCTCGGCCAGGTGAAGGCCGGCGATGTGATCGAGGTGGAGCGCATTGACGGCCGCGAAGTGCAGTTCCGGGTGGCCGGCGCCCAGGTCGTGCGCTGGGACGCCTCGGGCGTGGACCCCCACCGACCCGGCCGCGCCTTGGCCTTGGCCACCTGCTGGCCGCTCGACGCCAAGACCCACGGGCCGCTGCGCTACCTGGTCTGGGCCAGGCCGTGGAAGGACGAGGTGGGCGAGGCCTAGACGTCCACCTCCGCATCCAGCGCGTTTTCCTGGATGAAGTCCCTCCGCGGCTCCACCAGGTCGCCCATCAGGCGGGTGAACATGTCGTCGGCGTCGTCGGCGTGGTTCACGCGCACCTGCAGCAGGGTGCGGGCCTCGACGTCCAGCGTCGTCTCCCACAGCTGCTCGGCGTTCATCTCGCCCAGGCCCTTGTAGCGCTGGATGGCGAGGCCGCGGCGGCCGTTGTCCATCACCGCGTTCACCAGGTCGAGCGGCCCGCGCACCTTGGCGGTGCGGTCGCGGCGCGTGAACGTCGCCGGTCCCGAGAACACCTGCGCCAGCTCCTTCGACCGCTCGGCCAGGCGCCGCGCGTCGGCGGCGTGCAGCAGCAGCTCGTCCAGCACCACGCGCTCGGATACGCCGCGCTTGGTGCGGCTGAAGGCGTAGCCGCCGCCGGCGGCCTTCTCCCCGGACCAGGGCCCGTCGCCTTCCTCGGCGTAGAGGTCGAGACGGGTGGCGGCGGCCGCCGGATCGCCGTTCTCGGCCAGCAGGCCGGCCAGGGCGGCCTGCTCGATGGCGAAGGCGGGGGCGCGGGCGGCGAGGCGCTCGATGTTGGCCTTGGCGCCGCGGGCGGTCTGCACCAGCGCCAGGAGGTCGGCGCCCGTGAGGCGCTCGCCCGACGGCAGGTCCAGGGTCGCCTGGTCGACGCCCTCGTCGATCAGGTAGATCTCGAGTTCGGGATCGTCCTTCAGGTAGCGGACCGACTTGCCCTTGCTCGCCTTATAGAGCGGCGGCTGGGCGATATAGAGGTAGCCCTTCTCGATCACCTCCGGCATCTGCCGGTAGAAGAAGGTCAAGAGCAGGGTCCGGATGTGGGCGCCGTCGACGTCGGCGTCCGTCATGATGACGATCTTGTGGTAGCGCAGCTTCTCGATGTTGAACTCGTCGCGGCCGATCCCGGCGCCCAGCGCCATGATCAGGGTGCCGATCTGCTCGGACGACAGC
>NZ_DASWTE010000260.1:0-17526 GCF_036402295.1 Phenylobacterium sp. | reverse complement strand
CCCACGGCGGCCAGCAGCAGCAGGAACATCGGCTCGCGCAGCACGTCGCGGACGATCTGCGGCAGCCGCCGCCGGCGCGGCGCGCTCAGCCGGTTGGGCCCGTCTTGCGCGAGGCGGCGCGCCGCCTCGGCCTCGGACAGGCCCTGCAGGCTACGGGCGGCCGATCCCCCGAGCGGGGCTGTGGAGTCTGCGGACATCGCACCATGGTCCATGCCGCCGCGGGCGCCGCCTTGATCCCGATCACCCTGCTCGGCGGTTTGATCGGCATCAAGGCCGCCCGCGGGGCCCGGCGCATCGTGGCGGGCGACGAGGAGACCGCCATGCCCGCGCCGACCGCGACCGCCCTTCAAGAGCCCACCCCTGCCGCCGCGGCGGCCTTGCACGCCTGGGACGCCTTCGGCGCGGCCGGCGAAGGCCTGGACCTGTGGTTCGCGGCGTGCAGCGCGTGGGGCGACTATCTCGCAGCCCTCAGCCGCGCGGCGGGACCGGCCGCGGTGCTGGACGCGCAGACGCGACTGTTCGCGGAGAGCTGCGACCTCTGCAGCCTGGCGGCGGCGAGCCGGCTCAAGGCGGCCGGCGTGACGGCCCCCCTGCTGAATGACGCATGACGCGGATCGTGCCCCGCGGCGCTGGGGCATCCCGGAGCCCTCCGGATCCGCAGATGTGTAATGCCGCCGCGCCGCGGCGGGTGTAAAATCCCCCCGTCAGGACGAGGGGAGGCCGCGATGAGCTATGTCGCGTCCGAGAACATCCGCCGGTTCCGCGCGCTGCTGGACACTCAGCTGTCGTCTGAGAAGCGCAAGACGATCGAGACCCTGCTGGCGGCGGAACTCGCGGAGCTCGAGAAAGACCTGGACGAGGAGGTCGCGGCCGCGCCAACGGGGCGCGAAGCCAGCTCCTGACGACGGGACGGATCGGCGATCTGGCGCAAGGCGTCGGCTGGCCAGCCGCGCACGACCTCGCGACCATCCCTGCCCGCGCCCAAGCTCGCGCCGGCGAGATCAGGTTCGGGCAGGGGTGGCCGCGCCGCCCAGCCGGAACCTCAGCGCACTCTGCGACGGGATCGCCACAGCAGCCAGCCACCGAGCAGGACCATCGTCTGGGCTGCCGCCGAGAGAAGGAGGCTGAGGCTGAGCCCCAGGCGCTGCGCCCAGGCCTGTTGCGCGGTCGAGTCGCCGTAGATGATCATGATCAGCGCGGCCATCCCGCCAAACCCTGCCACGAGGAGCACGAGGCCGGCGCAGGTCTGGGCGAGACCGGGGGAGCGAGGCGCCAGCAGAGGATCTCGAACGGCCACGCAGGTTCCTCCTTGCGTCGCGACGCCCGCTGCCGCGGGTCTGTCGGAGCGCAGGTTCGGCCCGAACCGCACCCGCCGCCTTGATGCGCGTCAACCCACCCGATCGCGCGCACCCGCCACACCGGTCATGATCCGTCCGGGCCGAACTCCCGCCGCAGCGCCGCGGCCAAGAGGCCGGCAAGCGGCGCTGCATTGGTCGGATGCCGGCAGGAGTCGCTCGACACGATCCGCCGCGCGCCGGCCTGCTTCAATCGGGCCAGAGCCTCGTCGTCGAACAGGGCATGGGTCACGGCGACGTCCACCGACGCCGCCCCGGCCTCGCGCAGCCGCTGCGTGGCGCGTTCGAGGGCCACGCCCGTCGAGCAGACATCGTCCACGAGCACGACCGACCGGCCGTGGATCGCCAGGTCGTCGGGCAAGGTCAGCCGCACGTCCCGGTCCCCGCGGCGCTCCTTGTGGAACGTGACGTGCGGCGCGCCCAGCGCATCCGCGAGGGCCGAAGCCCAGGCGCCGGCCTCCTCGTCGGGACCGACCACCAGGGGCGCCGCCAGGTCCGGCAGGGCCGCGGCGAGGACCGGTGCGGCCGAGAGCACGGTCACTGGGGTGTTCCAACTCGCGGAGAGGTCCACGGTCCGGTGCAGATGCGGATCCACGGTGACGAGGCGGTCAAACCGCGGCCCGAGAAGGCCGCCCAGGACATCCCGGCTCAGGGACTGGCCGGGTGCGAAGACAGCGTCCTGGCGCAGATAGCTGAGGTAAGGCGCGACGAGGACCAGCCGGCGCGCCCCGGCGCGGCGCCAGGCGTCGCAGGCGAGGAGCAGCGGCATGACCTTGGGGTTGGGGCGATCGAGGGAGCGGTAGACCAGCACCGTCGGGGCGACGGTGGGCACGGTGGGCAGGGTCTCCCCATCGGGAAACCCGTGCAGGGCCACCTGGCCGACCTCGACTCCCAGCGCCGCCGCCAGCCGGCCAGCCGGCTCGGCCTCGTCCGCGAAGGCGTGCAGGACGGCCGTCACGACGAAACCTGCACGCCGTTGTCCTCCGCGGCCGCCTCGACCGCGAAGCCGAAGTCCGCCGGCTCGGAGGCGTAGATCCTGTAGAGCGGCTCGCCGGCGCGCACGGCCTCCCCCGTCTTGCGCAACAGCTCCAGCCCGGCCCCCGGATCGGTCGGCGCACCGGCCAGCCGTGCGACCGAGGCGATGCGCAGACAATCGATCGACGCGACGTGACCGCCCGCGCCGGCGCAGACCTCGTGGACCAGGGACCCGCAGCCCGCAGTGGTCGGCGGCGGACCCTGGGCTTCGCAGATCTGCATCATCTTGGCATGGGCCGCGCCGCTCTCCAGCAGGTCGCGCGCCCGCCGCTCACCGGCGCCGCCATGAAGCGCCGGATCGAACTCCAGCACCCGGCCCGCCAGGCGGATCGCCTTCTCCCGCAAGTCCGCCGGCGCGTCGGCGCGGTTCTCCAGCACCGCCGAGACATCGTGGGCCTCCAGGACGGGGCCGACGCCGCGCCCGATCGGCTCCAGCGCCTCGGTGAGCACCACCTCCACGCTGAGCCCGATCCCGCCTGCGACGAACTCGAATAGCTTCTTCAGCCTGAGGGCCGCGCGGCGGTCGCGAACCTTCGCCGTCGGGCCCACCGGGATGTCGAGGATCAGGTGGGTGGAGCCGGCGGCGGCCTTCTTGGACAGGATCGAAGCCACCATCTGCTCGGGGGTGTCGATGGAAAGCGGCCGCTCCACGGAAATCAGGACGTCGTCGGCCGGCGAGAGGTTCACGCGCCCGCCCCAGGCGATGCAGGCTCCGCACCGTTCGACCACGCCCCGCATCTCAGCCTCGTCCAGGTCGACCCGCGCGAAGACCTCCATGGTATCGGCGGTCCCGGCCGGCGAGGTGATGGCCCGCGACGAGGTCTTGGGCATGACCAGCCCATGGGCCGCCACGATCGGCGTGACGATCAGGGACGTGCGGTTGCCCGGAACGCCGCCGATGCAGTGCTTGTCCACGACCATCGGCCGCTTCCAGTCGAGCGTGGCGCCGGCTGCGATCATGCCGCGCGTGAGGGCGAGGGCTTCCTCCGGCGTCATGAAGGCGGCGCAGGCCACCAGGAACGCCGCCACCTCCATGTCCGACCAGAGGTGGCCCGCCAGGTCGCGGGCGATCGCGGCGTAGTCGTCGCCGGACAGGATCTCGCCCGCGATCTTCGCCCTCACAGCGTCCAGCGTGCGCGCCGGCCGTGCGGGGGCGATATGCACGGGGTCTCCAGCCTGCACGCCCAGGCGGCGGAACGCGGGCTGAGGGAGGCCGATTTCGTGGGCGTCGACCAGCGAAGCGTCGTCGCAGATCATCGGCGAGGCCAGCAGGCGCACGCCACCCGCCACCACCTCGACCTTGCGTAGGCCGGCCAAGCGCTCGGGACGGACCAACGGATTGTTGCGCGCCAGCAGGACGACGTTCTCGCGGAACGTGTTCAAGCACAGCGGCTTTGCGGCAAGCGTGGCCGCCGCCGCAGCCAGGGCGGATGGCGGTGAGGCGGCAGCGCGGTCAGGAGACATGGGCTTGCTCGTCGGCCGCAGATGACCGTCCTATTCCTCGTGGATGTCGCGGGCGGCTTCCCACGACGGCTCGTCGCCGGGCTGGAGGCCACCGTCCAGCAGGCGCGCCCAAATCTCCTCCGGCGTGTCCGCGAACGCGAAGAGCGCCATGTCATCCGGTGAGACCATCCCGAGGTCGGCGAGCCGTTCGAAGTCCACGATGGAGCGCCAGTAGTCCGCGTCGAACAGCACGATCGGGATCGGCGGCGCCTTGCCCGTCTGCCTGAGCGTCAGGAGCTCGAAGAGCTCGTCCAGCGTGCCGAAACCGCCGGGGAAGACCACCAACGCATTGGCCCGCATGGCCAGGTGCATCTTCCGCATCGCGAAGTAGTGAAGCCGGAAGGTCAGCTCGGGCGTCGAGTACGCGTTCGGCGCCTGCTCCCGTGGGAGGCTGATCGTCAGGCCGATCGAGACGGCCCCCGCATCGTCAGCGCCTCGGTTCGCGGCCTCCATGATCCCGGGACCGCCGCCGGTGGCGATGACGTTGTGCCGCTTGCTGCCGCTCGACCGGATAGCGCCCCCGCGACGCGAGGCGAGCGCGCCGAATTCCCGGGCCGCCGCATACCAGCGGGGCTGCGAGTCCGGCCCGTCCTCGCGGATGCGGGCGCCGCCGAACACCACGATGGTGGAGGAGACCCCGAACGCGCGGAGCCCGGCGTCGACCTTCTCGAACTCGAGCAGGAAGCGAACGCCGCGCATGGGTCCTCCGAGCAGGAAGTCCTGATCGAGGGCGGCCAGGCGATAGGTAGGCGACGCCAGTTGCGCCGCGTTGCTGCGAAGCACTTTCGGGGTGGCCCCGCCGTCCATGTCCGCCTCCCGGTCAATGCGCGCTGGCGACCGCGAGCTCAGGCTCAAGTGGGAGACCGAAGGCGCGCAGGCTCGACGGCAGTCGCGTGGCCGCGCGAGTGGCCTCGCGCATGGAGGGGAACGTCGTCGCCGACGCCGGATCAGGGACCCAGTTGGGGCTGCCGATCGTCAGCCACTGAAGGTAGCAGGGCTTGTCCACGCCGAGTGTGGTCCTGGCGACGATCGCCAGATTGGCGGGCGAATGGCTCGTTGCGAGACTTGGCATGGGGCTCTCCCTTGGCTGAGCCCAGGTTCGCGGAGCGGGAGCCCGGCCACCATTCGGGAGCGCTCCCTAGGTACCGCTACGGAGCCGGTAGCCAAGTCGCCCAATGTTCCACCGGGCTGTCGAGCGCTTCGCGATCCGCAATGTCCGTTGATCAGACGATCAGCGCGCCCTTTGCCGCCAGGGCCTGGACGGCCGCGGCTCCGCCCGCCGGATCGATGGCGCGGGTGGCGTCGGCGATGAGGACCGCCTCGAAGCCCTCGGCCAAGGCGTCCTCGGCCGAGTAGCGGACGCAGTAGTCGAGCGCGAGGCCCACGAAGACGCAGCGCTTCAGGCCGCGCTCGCGCAGGTATCCCGCGAGGCCCGTGTGCGTGGTGCGGTCGTTCTCGAAGAAGGCCGAGTAGGAATCCACCGCCTGGTGGTAGCCCTTCCGCAGCACCACCTCCGCCCGCACCAGCGCGCCACGGCGGATCGCGTGGTGGAACTCCGCGCCCGGCTCGCCCTGCACGCAGTGATCGGGCCAGAGCACTTGGTCGCCATAGGGCAGCACGGTCTGTGAGAACGGCGCCGCGCCATGAGTCGAGGCGAACGAGATGTGGCCGCGCGGGTGCCAGTCCTGGGTCAGGACCACGTGGGCGAAGCGCTCGGCCAGGGCGTTGATCCGATCCATCGGCTGGTCGCCCTCTGGCACGGCCAGGGCGCCGCCCGGGCAGAAGTCGACCTGGGGATCGATGACCACCAGGACGTCGGTGTCCGCGGGATTGTCGAGGTCGATCATACTGCGATCCATCTCCTGGGCCTGCGTCTAGACCTCTACGGGCGCGCCGCCGACACCTTCCAGGCCGAAGACTCGACGATAGCGCTCGATCTCGCCGGCCGGGCCCGTCGCCTTGTTGAAGTTGTCCGACAGCTTCACCGCCGGCCGGCCGTCCGCCGCCACCACCTTACATACCAGCGACAGGGGGTCGAACAGCGTCTCGCCGAGCGGATCGCAGCCGCGGAAGTCGTTGGTCGCGTTGGTGCCCCAGCCATAGGCCAGCCCGACCCGGCCGGCGAAACGCCGGTGGATGGAGGTGATATCCTCGCCGTGCGGCGTGTGTCCGGGAACGGCGACGTCCAGGCCGTCCGAGAACAAGAGGAACCGGCTGGTCGGATCGACGCCCTCCCGGAGGAGCCAGTCGATGATCTCCTCCCCTGCCTCGAACGGCGGCTTAGAGTCGGGCCGATAGCCCCGCCAGTCCGCCGCCAGCCAGTCGGGCGCGTCCCTCAGGAACTGGGTCGTGCCGAAGGTGTCCGGCAGGGCGACCAGCAGGTTGCTCGAATAGGCCTCCTGCCATCGGCGCAGCAGCTCGTACTGGCTGGCCCTGAGCTCGGTGTCGTCGCGGGCGAGCGCGGCCAGCACCATCGGCAGCTCGTGTGCGTTCGTCCCCTTGGCGTCGAGGCCGTGCTTGAAGGCCAGGAAGGCGTTGCTCGTGCCCACGAACCGCGGGCCCAGGACGTCGGCCATCGCGCGCACCGTCCATTCCTGCCACAGGAACGAATGCCGCCGCCGGGTGCCGAAGTCCGAGAGCGCCAGGCTCTCGAGCGCCTTGAGCGGCTGCAGCTTGGCGAGCAGCTTCGACTTGGCCCAGGCGTAGAGGAAATCGAGCTCCAGCTCGCTGCGCCGCCGGTGCCCGGCCCGGGACTTCAACTCGCTGACGATGGCCAGGGCGTAGATCTCCCACCAGGTGACCTCGGCCCAGCTGCCGGAGAAGGTCAGCACGTACTGGCCATCCTCGATCCGCAGCGCGTAGTCCGGCATGCTGAGCGTCCGCAGGAACTCGATGAAGGCCGGGCGGAACATCCGCTCCTGCCCGTAGAACGTGGCGCCGGCGATCCAGATCAGCTCGTTCGGCCGGAAGCGCAGGGTGCGCACGTGGTCGAGCTGCGCGCGCAGCTCGGCCTCGGGGATGATCTCCGCGAGCCGCACCGTTCGGGTGCGGTTGATCAGGCCGAAGGTGACTTGCGTCTTCGGATAGTTCTCGAAGATGAACTGCCCCATCAGCAGCTTGTAGAAGTCCGTGTCGAGCAGCGAGCGGACGATCGGATCGAGCCGGAAGCTGTGGTCGTAGGCCCGCTTGGCGAAATCCATGTCGGCTCCCCTCGTCCCGGGCCGTCAGACGTTGTCGAGTTCGTCGGCCGGGCGCGGTCCGCGTTTCGCGGGCACGCCGGTGTAGACGCCGTTGGGTTCGGTGTCGCGGGTGACGACCGCGCCGGCGCCGACGAGGCAACGTTCGGCCACGGTCACGCCGTCGCGGACCACGGCGCCCAGCCCGAGGAAGCAGCGCTCGCCGATCCTGGCGCCGCCGCCGATCACGGCGCTGGCCGCGACGAAGCCGTGGTCGCCCAGGCTCACGTGGTGCGAGACGTTGGCCAGAGTGCGCACGATGCAGTTGTCGCCGACGGAGGCCATCGCCTGGACGGCGGCGCCTTCGAAGATCATGCAGTTCTCGCCGATCGGCACGCCGGGTGCGACCAGCGCCTGGGACGAGACATAGGTCGCAAACTCGTACCCCTTGGCCTTGGCCTGGAGGTAGCGGTCGCGCCGGAACCCGTTCGCGCCCCGCCCGCCCAGCGGGACGAGCATCTGGAAATCCTCCGGCGGGAACCGGTCCTGCAGCGTCTCGAAGGCTGTGACCGGCAGCCCGCAGAATCGATCGGCGCCCAGGTAGGCGCCGTCCACCGTGAAAGCGGCCACAGTGAGCGGCGTGTCGTGCGTCAGGACGTGCCAGGCGAGGCTGGCGAAGTCGGTCTGGCCGAAGATGACCACGGGCTTGGCTGTGTCAGGCATTAGAGGTTGGCTCGGATTTCGTCGGCGATGTCGTGCGCGGGCGCCTCGTGCAGGCGCTGCAGGATGCTGTCCATCGGGCCTCGGTAGTCCGGCAGGAACTCGAGCGCCACACCGCGCCGGCGGAACGCGTCTTGGTCGTAGAGCTCCCGGCCGCCCGGGCTGTTCACATAGCGATCGGCGCCGAGCTGCCGGCAGATCTCATAGATCCGTTCCGCCCCCTTCAGACCGGGCGGCAGCGGGAGCTGCGACTGGCGCACCACGCGCGGCGCGATCCCGAGCGTCCCGGCGAACCGGGCGAGAAGCCGTAACAGGGTCTCGCAGGGGGTCTCGACGGCGTCGACCAGCGGCAGGCAATCACGGACCTGGGGCGCCGGCTCGTGCAGCGCCGCGAACCTGCGCGAGGCGTTCGCGGCCCAGGCGTCGACGCCGGGCGCGTAGGACAGGTCGCAAATGGCGGTGTCCAGGGGCGCGCGGGACAGCGGCAGGGTGAGCCAGGCCAGGGTTCCGTCGAGGCGCCGCAGCCGGTTGCGATGGACCCAGCCGCCGCGGGGAAACTGGACCTGGTCGAGGACGACGAAGGCGTCGACGTCGCACATCAGACGGAAGTAGCCGGCGTAGGGCGCGAAGTAGGGCTGCATCACGGAGATACGGACGCCCACCTCCGGTCCTCCTCACTCGCGGGGCGCGCCACCGCGGCGATCAACGCGCGCGCCACGGTGCTCACCTCGTCGTCCGTCAGGCGGCTGTGGAAGGGGAGGCCGAGCAGGTGGTCGTGCAGCGACGCCGTCGCCGACAGCTCGCCCGCTCGCGGGAGCTGTTCGTAGGCGGGGTGCCGCGTCAGGTCCGGCTGGTACCAGCGGCGCGTCTCGATGCCCTCGGCGGCGAGCTGGCGGGCCACCCGTTCCGCGCTGATCGGGAGGCGGACGACCAGGTTGCCCGGCGTCTCCGCCTGCATCGGAACGCCGGGCAGCGCGCGGCGATACGCGCCGCAAAGCCGGTCCTTCGCGCCCCAGAGCGTCTCGGCCCGCGGGATCTGCGCCAGCCCGACCGCCGCATGCCACTCGCTGAGCTTGCCGTTGCCGGCGGCCACGGCGGCCACCCCGTCCTCGAAGCCGAAATTGCTCAGCTGCCGCACCCGCGCCACGAGGTCGGCGTGGTGGGCGGCGACCAATCCGCCCTCGCCGACGCCCAGGGTCTTGGTCGCATGCAGGCTGAAGACGGCCACGCAGCGGCGGGGCGCCTTCTGACGGCCCAGGGCGCCGGCCGCATCCAGCACGACGGGCAGGCCGGTCTCCTCGGCGAAGCTGTCCCAAGCCGTCGCCGGAAGCGCGACGCCGAAGGTCGCGACCGGAACGACGGCCGACACGCTCGCGGTCCAGCGCCGGGCGATGTCGGGGGTGAGGGTCCAGGTGTTGGGATCGACATCGGCGAGGAGCGGTTCGAGCCCGGCCGCCAGGATCGCCGCCGCGGTGGCCGGGAACGTCAGGGCGGGCGCCAGCACGCGTGAGCCCGCCGGCAGTTCGAGGGCCTGAAGGGCGAGCGCCAGGGCTGCCGTCCCGGAGCTGGCCGTCGCTACGCCAGGCGGCCGCTCGGCGTCCAGCAGCGTGGCGGCGGCCATGGCGAACGCCTGCTCGAGCGGGCCGAAGTTCGTGTACCAGCGGGCGGCGTCGATCCGGCGCCAGAACGGCACGAGCTCATCGGCGTCGGGCAGGTCGGGAATGTAGAGTCGAATCCCAGGTTCCATCGCGAGAAAGCAGACCCTAAAGCGCCGCTGATTGATAGCTTGCGCGCATGGGCTGCTTCGCCTTCGCATGACATCGCTTCCGGCCGAAACGGCGACCGACGCCTGTGCTGCGGGAAAGGCGTCCGTGGAGCGCGGCGACCTGGACGGGGCCGCCGGGCACTTCCTCCGGGCGACCGTGCTGGATCCGCAAAGCGCGCTGGCGCACCGCGACCTCGGGGCGGTGGAATTCCTGCGCAGCCATTTCCTCGACGCCGAGGCGGCCTACCGCGAGGCGCTGCGGCTCAATCCGGCGATCCGCTCGGCGCACCTCAACCTCGCAACTATCCTGACTTTCACAGGCCGGCGCGAGGCCGCGGTCGCCCACCTGCGCGATCTCGTGGCGCGCAACGGGGACGCGCCCGACCTCTTCAGCAGCTACCTCTTCACCCTGGTCCATTCGAGCCACCTCTCCCGCGAGGCGGTGTTCGCCGAGCACGTCCGCTACGGCGAGAGCCTTGCCGCCCGGCTCCCGGCGACAGGACCCAACGACAACGCGCCGGACCCCGAGCGGCGGCTCAGGCTCGGCTACGTCTCCGCCGATGTCGGGCAGCACATCCTGGCGCTGATGCTGGAGCCCCTGCTCCGCGCGCACGACCGCGGCCGTTTCGAGGTATTCCTCTACGACAACGCCGGGGCCACGGAGCAACGGGCCCTTCCCCGTCCCTGCGTCGATCACTGGGTCGAAGTGAACGGCCTGGACGACGCCGCGTTCGCCGAGCGGGTGCGGGCCGACGGGATCGACGTGCTGGTGGACCTTGCGGGCCACACGACCGGCAACCGCCTCCCGACGTTCGCGCGCAAGCCGGCGCCCGTGCAGGTTTCCTGGCTGGGCTACCCGGGCACCACGGGGCTCCGCGCCATCGACTACCGGATCTGCGATGCGCGCCAGGTAGGCCCCGGAACGGCGTCCCTGCTGGTGGAGACGCCGTTCATCGTGCCGGGCGCGTCGGTCGCGTTCGCGCCCCCCGACGAGCCCGCGCCGGCGCCCCCGCCCAGCGTCGCCAACGGCCATGTGACGTTCGGCAGCGTCAACGGGCTGGACAAGGTGGACGACGTGGTCCTGGCCGTCTGGGCCGAGGTCCTGCGCGCGGTTCCCACCAGCCGCTTCCTGATGAAGGCCCGCGGGCTGCACGACGCCCGACTGCGGGAGCACCTCTCCGAGCAGTTCGCTGGCCACGGGATCGCGCCGGAACGGCTCGTGTTCGAGGGCGCGTCCGGGATCAGGGGGTTCCTCGAGAGCTTCTCCCGCATCGACATCGCCCTCGACACCTTCCCCTACACGGGCGGCTCGACGACCCGGTACACGCTGTGGATGGGCGTCCCGCTGGTCACGCTGGAAGGCGTGGCGCTCTACGAACGCTTCAGCGGCGCCATGCTGCAGGAGATGGGCCTGCCCGAGCTTGTCGCAGCGGACCCCGCCGCCTATGTCGCCGCCGCAGCCGCGCTCGCCGGCGACCCGGCGGGGCTGGCCGGCCTCCGGCGCGACCTGCGGCCCCGCATGCGCGCGAGCGCCCTCTACGACGTGGCCGGCCAGACCCGGCGGCTCGAGGACGCCTACCGCGAGATGTGGCGGCGCTGGTGCGGCTCACCCCACCGGCAGGAACCGTGAGCGGCGAAGCGCGGCGCCGACGCCGGCAAAGCCGCCGATCATCAGCGCCCACGTGGCGGGTTCCGGCACGCCCATGGCGAGGGGCTGATACTCGGCGTTGGCGATCGTGCGCATGTCGGACGTGTAGCCCGGCTTGCCGCCGGCGGCGTAGGCCTCGATCCGGGCGTTCAGCTCGGCGACCAGGGCCGGTTCGTTCGGGTGATAAGCCGCGGCGAACGAGAAGGCGTACTCGGGGTCGGTGATTGTCCAGATCGCGGCCTGGATCACCGAGAGCTCGTAGATGGCCGGCTCGCTGAGCCCGCCCTGGGAGAAGATCGACGTCCCGTAGTTGACCAGCTGGCCGATCCGCTCGACGTCGGCCGGCGTCCCCAGCTCGAAAACGAAGTCCTCGTAGGCAAGGCTTACGTCGCCGATCGGCAGGTCGAGGTCGAAGTCGAGGCAGAACGCCAGCATGGGGTCGTCCAGGGCCGGGCTCGTGATCACGAACGGGCTCAGGATGAAGGTCAGCTCGGCGCCGCCCGCGACCGGCGTCGCCGTGCCGTACCTCAGGGGGCTCGTGTCGACGAATTCGATGGAGTCGATCACCAGGGTGGCGGCTGCCGCCGGCGTGGCCGCCGCGATGCTCATTGCCAGACCTGCGAGGAGGCCGGCAGCGTTGACAGACCTGGACACCGCGCGCCCCCCGAGCATTTAGGAAAATTAAGATTTGATACCTGACGCGCCGCTCGCCCGAAAACCGATTCCCCTCACAGGGTAAAATCGCTTGGGTTCGAGGACCGCTCCGCCCTTTCCCAGGCGAACCCCAGGCCCCCATATGCGGACCTGAAGGCCGGAGCCGGGGAGCCCAATGATCCTGATCGGACAATACGACAGCCCGTTCGTGCGGCGGGTGGCCGTGGCGCTGCGGCTCTACGGCTTCGACTACGAGCACCGGCCCTGGTCGGTGTTCGGCGACGCGGAGAAGATCGCCGCGCTCAATCCCCTGCGCCGCGTGCCGACCTTTATCGCCGACGACGGCGAGGCGCTGCTGGAGAGCGGCGCGATCCTCGACTGGCTGGACGACCTGGTCGGTCCGAAACGCGCTCTGATCGCCCGATCCGGGCCTGAGCGGCGGCACGCGCTGAAGGTCACGGCGCTCGCTACCGGCCTCGCCGACAAGGCCGTGAGCCTGGTCTACGAGCGTGTCATCCACCAGCGGGGCACGCCGGTCTGGGTCGAGCGCTGCCGCACCCAGATCGCGGGCGTGCTCGACGCATTGGAGGCCGACCGCAAGGCCAGCAGCGGCCCCTGGTGGTTCGGCGACCGCATCGGCCACGCCGACATCGCCGTGGGCTGTGTGCTGCGCTTCGTGGGCGAGGCCCTGCCTGAGGTCTATGCGCCCGGCGGCTGGCCGGCGCTGGCCGCCCACGCCGTCGCCTGCGAGGCGCTGCCCGAGTTCCGGGCCGTCGTGCAGCCGTTCCACGTGACGCCGCCCAAGGACTGACGGCGCCGTCAAAACTCTTGTTCGGCGAGCCTCGCTATCGCCGGGCGTATCAAAATCGACGGCTCTGCGACGCTTTCGTGACCCGAACGCCACAGCTCTGATCCGAACGCTCGCCGAACGCCGCAATCCCTTTGCGCGTAAGGGATTGCGTGCCCTACGCGCGCGTCTCCGGGCAGGCGCCTGCCTCCTCCCCTACGAGCAGGGCCGCACCGGGGAGAACGAACCGAATGAAAAGTGGAATGCTGTTCCGCACGTCGGCGCTCGCCGTCGTGCTGGCGGGCGCCTTCACGTCCGCCGTCAACGCCCAGGAAGCGTCCGAGAGCCGCGAGATCGAAGAGATCGTGGTCACCGCCCAGAAGCGCGAACAGAGCCTGCAGGACGTCCCGATCGTGGTGACGACCGTAAGCGGCAAGCTGCTGCAGGACGCCGGGGTGAAGGACATCCGTGAGCTGACCGTGCTGACGCCGGGCCTCACCGTCACCTCGACCTCGAACGAAAGCGTCGTCACCGCCCGCGTCCGCGGCGTCGGCACCGTCGGCGACAACCCGGGCCTGGAGTCCTCCGTCGGCGTCGTGATCGACGGCGTCTACCGCCCGCGCAATGGCGTGTCGTTCGGCGACCTGGGACAGGTTTCCCGTATCGAAGTGCTGAAGGGCCCGCAGGGCACCCTGTTCGGCAAGAACACCTCGGCCGGCGTCATCAACGTGATCACCGCCGGTCCGACCAACGACTTCCAGGCGGAAGCCGAAGCCACCTACGGCAACTACGATCAGTGGGGCCTGACGGGCTCGGTCAGCGGCCCGCTGTCGGACACGGTCCGGGCGCGCCTGTTCGCCGGGACGCGTGAGCGCGACGGCTACCAGCGCATTGTCACCGGCGCCGGCCCGCGCACCGAGACGCGCGACAACAACCAGGACTTCTACACCGTCCGCGGCCAGGTGGAGTTCGACGCCACCGAGGACCTGACGTTCCGCGTCATCGCCGACTACACCAAGCGCAACGAGAGCTGCTGCGTGGGCGTCCAGCTGGCCGTCGGCCAGGCCGCCAACAGCCGCGCCAACATCATCAACGGGGTCCGATCGGGCTCGCTGGACACCACCTCGACCCCGTTCGACCGGCTGGGCTACGCCAACCGCCCGACCGACCAGGACGTCGAGGACAAGGGCGTGTCGGTCGAGGCCAACTGGAACCTCGGCGACGGGCTCAAGCTGACCTCGATCACCGCGGTCCGCGACTGGCGTACCGAGACCGGCCAGGACTCGGACTTCACCGCCGCCGACATCGCCTACCGTCCGAACGACGGCAGCCAGTTCGTCGAATTCCAGCAGTTCAGCCAGGAGCTGCGGCTGGCCGGCGAGGCGCTGGACGGCAGGCTCAACTGGCTCGTCGGCGGCTTCTACGCCAACGAGGACCTGACCAGCCGCTCGGTGCTGAAGTTCGGCAGCGACTACTACACCTACTTCGCCGGCCGCGTGCTGGGCGGGGTCCCGGCGCTCATCGGCCTGACGCAAGGCACGGTGCTGCAGCCCGGGAACGGCTCGGACGACCGCTACAAGCAGGAAGGCGAGACCTTCGCGCTCTTCACGAACAACAGCTTCCAGATCACCGACCAGCTCGAGCTGACCGTGGGCCTGCGCTGGACGCGTGACGAGAAGCAGCTCGCGACCCGCTACTCCACCACCGGCACGACCTGCGACCAGGCGGAAGCGGCTTATGGCAGCTTGGTGGGCCTGCTGGGGACCGCGACGGCCAACGCCATCGCCGGCGGCCTTTGCCTGAGCGGCCAGAACAACGACTTCGACGAGCTGGGCGCCTTCGTCCAGAAGCGCAACGAGGACGAGTTCTCCGGCACCGCCAAGCTGGCCTACCGCTGGAACCCGGACGTGATGACCTATGCGTCCTACTCGCGCGGCTACAAGGCGGGCGGCTTCAACCTCGACCGCGAAGCCATGACGGTGGTGACCCCGACCGGCCCGAACTTCACCGCCGACCGCGACACCGCGTTCCGCGGCGAGTTCGTGGACAGCTACGAGCTGGGCGCCAAGACCAGCTGGTTCAATCGGACCCTGCTGCTCAACGTGGCGGCCTTCTACCAGGAGTTCACCGACTTCCAGCTCAACACCTTCATCGGCACCGCCTTCGTGGTGGAGACCCTGCCCGAGGTGCGCTCGAAGGGCGTGGACCTGGACTTCATCTACCTGCCGCCGATCGACGGCCTGACCCTGCAGGGCGGCGTGACCTACGCCGAGACCGAGATCCAGCCGTTCACCTCGGCGGACCTCCTGAACCCCGGTCGGTTCTCCAGCCTGCGCCGCCTGCCCGGCGCGCGACTGTCGTTCGCGCCCCTGTGGTCGGCCTCCCTGGCCGGCACCTACGAGCGCGAGCTGGGCGCCAACCTGAAGTTCAAGGCCAACCTGTCGGGCAAGTTCACGTCGGCCTACAACACGGGCTCGGACCTGCACCCGGTGAAGATCCAGGACGAGATGGTCCTGGTGAACGGCCGCGTGGGCATCGGCTCGCAGGACGACAGGTGGATCGTCGAGCTGTGGTCCAACAACCTGTTCGACAAGGACTACGTCCAGGTGGGCTTCAACGGCCCGTTCCAGGTCGACGAGAACAACGACAACATCAGCGTCTACGACGCGTTCCTCGGTGCGCCGCGGACGTACGGCGTGACGCTGCGCCTGAAGTACTGATCGCTCTCGCGTACCAAGAGCGTTCGAGGGCGGCCCGGAGCAATCCGGGCCGCCTTTTTCTTGGCGCTGGTGCAGGTTTTGTCGGGTTGAGATCGGGCCCCCGGGGCATAGGCTCCGGGCCGACACCGCCCAAGGAGCCCTGCGCATGTACGATGTGCACTACTGGCCCACGCCCAACGGCAAGAAGGTGACGATCCTGCTCGAGGAGCTGGGCGCCCCCTACACGGTCGTCCCAGTGAACATCGGCCGCGGCGACCAATTCTCGGACGACTTCCTGGCGATCAGCCCCAACAACCGGATGCCGGCGTTGGTCGACCATGCGCCGAAGGACGGCGGCGCGCCGGTCAGCGTCTTCGAGTCGGGCGCCATCATGATGTACGTCGCCGAGAAGGAGGGCCGCTTCTGGCCGCAGGAGGACGTGCGCGCCAAGTACGACGTCGTCCAGTGGGTCGTGTGGCAGATGGCCAACCAGGGTCCGAAGTTCGGCGAGCAGGGCCACTTCAACCGCGCGCCCGACAGCGTTGGCGACCTGACCTACGCCCGGACGCGGTTCAACGACGAGGTGCACCGGCTGTTCGGAGTCATGAACGTGCGCCTCTACGACCGGCCCTACCTGGCCGGCGACACGTACACGATTGCCGACATGGCGGCCTATCCCTGGACGGTGACGTGGGAGAGCCGCGGCATCGACCTGGCCGAGTTCAAGCACTTCAAACGATGGTTCGACGAGCTGTCGGCGCGGCCGGCCGTGCAGAAGGGCCTGGCCGTGACGGCCGGGCCGCCGATCGATCCTTCGACGCTCACGCCCGAGGACCAGGCCCGCATCCGCAAGCTGCTCTACAATCAGCGCGCCCGCCCGGCGCCGGCATGAGCGAGCGCCTCCCCGTCATCGACATGGCCACCCTGTTCGACGCAGGCGACGCCGCCGGTCGTGCGCGGGTGGCCGACGCCATCCGGGCGGCCTGCGAGGCGCATGGGTTCTTCTACCTCGTCGGCCACGGGGTCACGCCGGAAATCCTGGCCGACCTGGAGGCCGAGAGCCGCCGGTTCTTCGCCCGGCCGCCAGCGGAGAAGATGGCGATTGCGATGGCGCGCGGCGGGCGCGCCTGGCGTGGCTACTTCCCGGTGGGCGGCGAGCTGACGTCGGGCCGGCCGGACCTGAAGGAAGGGCTCTATCTCGGAACCGAGCTGCCGGCCGACCATCCGCGGGCGGTTCTCCCGATGCACGGGCCGAACCTGTGGCCGGAGGGCCAGCCCGGCCTGCGCGCCGCTGTGACGGCCTACATGGACGCCACCACCCGCGCGGCCGCCCGCCTGATGGAAGGGATCTCGCTGAGCCTAGGTCTGCCCGCGGACTGGTTCGAACGGCACTACACCGCCGAGCCGACCGTCCTCTTCCGCATCTTCCACTATCCGGCCGCCGGTCCGGCCGGGACCGACTGGACGCAGTCCTGGGGCGTGGGTGAGCACACCGACTACGGTCTGCTGACCCTGCTGGCGCAGGACGCGCATGGCGGCCTGCAGGTGAAGACGCCCGGTGGGTGGATCGAGGCGCCGCCTCTGCCCGGTGCGCTGGTCTGCAACATCGGCGACATGCTGGAGCGGCTGACCGGCGGGCGGTTCAAGTCGACGCCGCATCGGGTGCTGAACCGGTCGGGCCACGACCGGCTGTCATTTCCGCTGTTCTTCGACCCGGACTTCACGGCGCGTCTGCAACCCCTGCCGGTCGACCGCACGACCATCGCCGCCGAACGCGCGCAGCGGTGGGACGGGGCCAGCGTGCACGAGTTCGAGGGAACCTACGGCGACTACCTGCTGGGCAAGGTGGCGAAGGTGTTCCCGCAGCTCGTCGACACCGCGCTCCGCTAGTACGGCCGACGCGTGGTGATCGGTGCGTTCGGATCCGGCGCGGCGCGCGGCGTGTAGGTCGGCGGCGGCTCGGGCGGAGGTTCGGGCGCGGCGGCGGCGGGCGGCAGGGCGAGGACCGGCGCGCTGATCGCCTCCTCGGCGGCCGCGGCGGCGGCGGTGGCGGGCGGCGGGAGCTCGACGCGCCGCGGGGTCGCGGCGCGCACAGGCGACCGGGGCCCGACGGCGGCCACGCGCGGCGCGGCGGAGGCGGTTGGCGGCGTCGGCGCCACGGCGGTCGCCGTCACAGGCGCGGAC
>NZ_DASWTE010000259.1:0-6836 GCF_036402295.1 Phenylobacterium sp. | reverse complement strand
CCACCCTGCACAGTCATTCCCAGGGTCAGGTTTCGGGCAGATCAACGAACGTCCGGTTCGTGGCGCTGAACCTATGACCGCGTCCCGACCCCGTTGCCGACGCTCAAGCGTCACCACACAGTCGCATGATGATTAGGGTCGCCCTGGCTTTGCTGGCCGCCGGTCAAGCGGTTGAGGACCGGCCGAGGACCTATGTTGCCTCCATTACAGGGCTTCAGTTGAAGGGAGATGAGAAGATCGACCGCTTCTCGATCTCAACCTGGGGCGTCACCTTCAATGCGATCTGTCGCATTCCCGAGGGTTGGACCCTGACGGCAGGCAGAAGGGCAAATCCCGAAGGCCGCCTTGAGCGGCAGGACCTCGCCACCGCGGACGGTCTCGGTGTCGTGCCCGCTACTTTCAAAGGCACTGCCACGGTCATGGGTTCAGACGCGGGACGAACTATCTCCCTCACGCACGCGAACATTAGACTGGCTCCGGCGAACGCCTGTCCCCCCGTTCGGACCGAGTGAGCCTGGCCTGGCGGGACCGCTGCAAACGTCCATGAGCGCACGCCCTAGCCGGCGGCGGCCTACAAGAAAGCCCCCGGTCCTCGCGGACCGGGGGCGAGAGGCTTCGCTGGGCGCCCGGGGGGAGGCCCGGGCGCCGGCGAATGGATCGGAAGCGGTACTGCACCTCGACGCCGTAGATGCGAAGCCGCGACGGCCGAGCATATCCATCAAATTGAATTGTTATATCAAACCCAATTGATGTATATTCGGCGCCATGAACACCCGGCCGCTCTCGCCTGACGTTGCGCCGCCCGCGTTCCTGCAGCTGGCTGGCCATCCCCTGCGCTGGCGCCTGCTGAGCGAGCTGGCCCGCAGCGACCGCCTGGTGCAGGAGCTGGCCGGCCTAGTCGGCGAGGCCCAGAACCTCGTCTCGTACCACCTTGGCAAGCTCAGGGACGGCCGCCTGGTCAATGCGCGGCGCAGCTCGGCCGACCGCCGCGACACCTACTACGGGCTGGACCTCGTCCGCATCGGCGCCCTGCTGTCGGTGGCCGGCGGGGCGCTCCATCCCGGCCTTCGTCTCGCGCCTCCCCAGCGAGACGACGCCCTGGTCGGCGCCAAGGTGCTGTTCCTGTGCACCGGCAACAGCGCGCGGTCGCAGATGGCCGAGGCGCTGGCCAGGGCGCTATCGGGCGGCGCCATCGAGGCGGTCAGCGCCGGCAGCCATCCGAAGGCCCTGCACCCCAACGCCGTCCGCGTGATGGCCGAGGACTACGGCCTCGACATCGCCGGCCAGGCGTCCAAGTCCCTCGACCTCTTCGAAGGCGAGCGCTTCGACTGGGTGATCAGCCTGTGCGACCGCGTACGCGAGGTGTGTCCCGAGTTCCCCGACCGCCCCGAGGTCGTCCACTGGAGCATCCCCAACCCGGCGACCGGCGAACCCGACGACGTCACCTATCCGTTGTTCCGCGACACGGCCGCCGAGCTTTCCACCCGCATCGGGTTCCTGATCGCCGACATGGCCGCCCGCGACCCGAAGGAGATCCCATGACCGACAGCACTCAGATGGTGAACGTCCGCTACATGGTCGACGACGTCCAGGCGGCGATCGACTTCTACACCAAGCACCTCGGCTTCGAGGTCATCACCAGCTTCCCGCCCGCCTTCGCCGACGTCGCCCGCGGCAACCTGCGCCTGCTGCTGAGCGGACCGGCCAGCTCTGCCGGACGCCCCATGCCCGACGGCGTGAAGCCGGGCCCCGGCGGCTGGAACCGCATCCACCTCCTCGTCGACGACATCGAAGCCGAGGTCGCCCGCCTGCGCGACGCCGGCGCGCCGTTCCGCAACGACATCCTGGCCGGCCCGGGCGGCAAGCAGGTCCTGCTGCAGGACCCCTCCGGCAACGTCGTCGAGCTCTTTCAACCCGCCGCCCGCTGAAACCCCCGGCCGGTCAGGAGACCGCCATGAACAGTACGAAGATCGCCGCCCTGGCCCTGATGTTTCTCGCCGGAGCGTCCAGCGCCATGGCCCAGAACGCCCCCGTCAGCCGCCCCGAGCTGGTGCGCGTCCGCTATATGGTCAACGACGTCCCCGCCTCGGTGGCCTTCTACAACGCCAAGCTGGGCTTCAAGATCGACTTCCAGTCCGGGCCCTACTTCGCCGCCCTGTCCCGCGGCGGCGTGCAGCTCCTGCTCAGCCCCACCAAGGGCCCGGGCGGCGCCTCGCAGCCGATGCCGAACGGCGACAAGCCCGTGCCTGGCGGCTGGAACCGCTTGGTCCTCAATACGCCGGACCTGCCGGGCGAGGTGGACCGGCTCAAGAAGGCCGGCGTCCGCTTCCGCAACGACATCGTCTACGGCGTCGGCGGCAACGAGATCCTCCTCGACGACCCCTCCGGCAACGTCGTCGAGCTGTTCCAGCCCACCTACGACGTGACGGCGCGGTAGGGCCGCCGCTCCCCATCGCACCGCGCTGCGGTTACGCTCTGCCCTGGACACCCCGGGGAGAGCCGACATGGTGCGATGGATTGTAGCCCTTGCGGCGCTCTTGATGCTGGCGCTGCCGGCCGCCGCCCTGGCCGCCGAGACCGGTTTCCTCGACCGCACGGTCAAGGTCGACGGCCGCGACTACGCCTACCAGGTCTACGTCCCGCGCCAGCCGCTCCAGGGCGCCAAGCCGATCATCCTCGCCCTGCACGGCGCGGGCGAGCGCGGGTCGGACGGGCTCCTGCAGACCGAGGTGGGCCTGGCCGGCGCCATCCGCCGCCACCCCGACCGCTGGCCCGCCATCGTCGTCTTCCCGCAGGCGCCCGAAGGCCAGCTCTGGATGGGCGTCCCGGCCCGCGTCGCCATGGCGGCGCTGGCCCAGGCCGAGCGCGAGTTCCGCACCGATCCGAACCGCGTCTACCTCGCCGGCCTGTCCATGGGCGGCAACGGCGCCTGGCGCCTCGCCTACGAACAGCCGGACCGCTTCGCCGCGGTGGTCCCCGTCTGCGCCTTCGTCGGCCCTTTCCGCGGTCTGCCGCCTGTCGCGGGCCCAGGCCCCGACCCCTACGCCGCCCTGGCCGGCAAGCTCGCCCGCCTACCCATCTGGATCGTCCACGGCGAGGTCGATTCGGTCGTGCCGGTCGACGAGTCCCGCCGCATGGCCGCTGCGCTCAAGGCCGCCGGCGCGCCCGACGTCACCTACAAGGAGCTCCCCGGCGTCGACCACAACGCCTGGGACCCCGCCTTCGCCGACGAAGCATTGCCGAAGTGGCTTTTCCAGCAGCGCCGCAACCCCGCTGCGCGCTGATCCAGTGAGCCACGGCCGTTCAGGTCGCGGTCACCGAGCGGGTGCTAGAGGGATCGCCTTCGAGGGTCGCCCGTTTCGAGCAGGAATCCATGAGCGAGCTCCTCGACCTCATCCACGCCACCGTGCGGCTCGAACAGGTGCAGTCCGATGGCGCGGGCGCCGTCGGAACCGGCTTCGTCGTCGTTGCGCCGGACCCGGACGGTCGTCCGCGGACCCTCCTCATCACCGCCCAGCACGTCTTCGCGCGCATGCCGCGGGACAAGGTGAAGGTCGGCTTCCGCGTCGCCGACGAGGCCGGCGACTGGCGGTATGCGCCGGTCAGCATCCGCATCCGCGGCCCCGAGGGCGAACCGCTGTGGACCGCGCACCCCATCCAGGACGTCGCCGCGATCCCGCTGCCGTCCGGGGTGGCGCGCGCCGCGGTGGCGGCCTCCCAGCTCGCCACCGGCAAGACCCTCGCGACCCTGGCGGTCGCGCCGGGGGACGAGATGATGGTCCTGGGCTATCCGCAGGGGTTCTCCGCCAACGCGGCGGGGTTCCCCATCGTGCGCGTCGGCCGCGTCGCGTCCTATCCGCTGGCGCCCCCGGCCCGCTACCCGACCTACCTGCTGGACTTCTCGGTCTTCGCCGGCAACTCGGGCGGCCCGGTCTACGTCGTTCGTTCCCTGAACGGCCGCGCCCCCGACATCGTCGTCACGGGCCTTCTCACCGAGGAGCTCAGGCTGAAGCACAGTCGGCTCGAGATCGGCAACGTCACCCACGCCGCCTACATCGCCGAGACCCTCTCGCTCGTGGACTCGCCGCCGGCCGAGGTGACGCCAACCGGAGGCGTCCTGCCCCAGGCCGACCCCAGGCCCGCCGCCAGCGGACCCGACCCCTCGGCGCTGGATCGCCTGCGCGAAGGCTGGGACGCCGTCGTGACCGACGTCGCGGTCCTGGTTCGCCGCGCCTGGATCGTGGTCAAGCAGAGCGTGCTCGCGTGGATCACGCCCGAGCCCCGTCGGCTCGACCCCGGGCGCTGATCCACCCATCCCCATCCTCGCCCTCGTCAACCGCGGCTTGTCCGCGGGACCCATGCTGCAACCGCTACGCGCGGGAAGGATGCCGCCGCCCCTCCTCCACACCCGTAGGGGGAGGGGGACCGCGGAACGCGGTGGAGGGGGAACAACCCAAGCTGTGCGCTGGGGTCCGCACAGGTCCTGGTGCTTGCCGAGGCCGCGCGTGGCGACAGCGGCGGCTAGGCCTCGAGGATGGGCGTGCGGAAGGTGCAGACCAACCCTCGTGGCCCGTAGACGAGCTGGGCGGCACAGCCGAGTTCGGTGGCGAGGCCTTGGGTGAGGAGGCGCGTTCCGAAGCCGCGGCGAAGCGGTCCCCGGACCGGCGGGCCGCCGCGCTCGCGCCATCTCAGCACCACCGCCCCGCCGTCCAGGGCCAACCGCCAGGCCAGCCAGACATGCCCCGCGGGATCCGACAGCGCGCCGTACTTCGCGGCGTTGGTGGCCAGCTCGTGCAACGCCATGGCGAGGCCGACCGCGACGTGGGGCTCGAGCCGCCGGTCCGGCCCCCGGATGTGGATCCGGGGGTCGTGATCCTGATCGTCATAGACCTTCACCGACTGGGCGACGATCTCGACCAGGTCGGCGCCGACCCAGTTCTCGCGGGTCAGCACGTTGTGGGCGGCCGACAGCGTGAGCAGGCGATCGACGAAGGTGTCTCGCGCCGCCTGGACGTCCACGCCCTCGCGTATCGTCTGCAGAGCGATCGACTGGACCGTGGCGAGGGTGTTCTTCACCCGGTGGTTCAGCTCGTTGATGAGCAGCCTCTGGCGGGTCTCCGCTTCGCGGCTCTCGGTGACGTCCATGGCCATGCCGACGTACCCGGCGAACCGGCCGTCGGGGTCGTGCCGGGGCTGGCAGGTGATCCGCATCCAGCGCCACTCGTCCCGCGCGTTCTGCAGCCGGACCTCGGTCTCGTAGGGCTCCTGCCTCGCGCGGGCCTTCGTCCGGAGGGCGATCATCCTGGGGAGATCGTCCGGGTGCATCCGGCCCATCTGCAGCGTGCCTCCGATGCGGTAGGCGCCCGGCCGGCCGGAGAAGTCGAGCGCGGCTTGGTTCACGAACTCCACGGCGTCCTCGGCGTCCGTCACCCACAGCGGCGCGGGCGCACAGTTGGCGAAGAGCCGGAAGCGGGCCTCGCTTTCGCGTATCTTGGCCTCCTGGGTCTTGATCTTGGTGATGTCGGCGATCACGCCCAACATCCTGAGCGGCCGGCCGTCCTCGTCGTACTCCGCGCGCGCCCAGCCCATTACCCAGATGCCGCTTCCGTCCGGCCCGAGGGCCCTGTGCTCCACCTCGAACGAGATTCGCTGGCTCATGGCGGCCTGGGCCTCGGCCCAGACGCGCTTGATGTCCTCCGGGTGGATGAGCTTCTGCATCGCGTCTCGGACAGACAGCGGCCCCGTGGGCGCCCCGAGGATCTTCGCGGCCCGCTCGGAGAACGTGATGATCCCGTTCTCCATGTCCCAGGTGAAGTCGCCGAGGCCCGAGGCGGCGAACAGCAGCTCGAGGCGCTCGGACTGTTCGCGCTCGCGGCGGCGGGCTTCGTCTTGCGCGGTGATGTCGCGAAAAGTGAGGCCGATGCCCACTTCGGCGGGGAAGGCCCGCACGGCATAGATCAAGCCCGGACGGAACAGCGACGCGAACTCCAGGCTGACCGTCACCCGTTCGATCATCACCTTGGCGAGGGCGGTCTCCAGGGACGAGCCGATGAGCCCCGGCGAGACCTCCCATAAGGACCGGCCCAGGACGGCGCTTCGATCGACCAGGGACTGGGTCTCGGCGGCCCGGTTGAAGAAGACGAACCGCCAGTCGCGGTCGAAGACACAGAAGCCATCGGCGAAGACGTCGAGGACTTCCGCCAGACTTGCGTCCGAGGGAGGCTCGAACCCACGAGGGGGCGACGGAGCGCTGGCGACTGACATCGCACGACAATTCCCTCCGGATTTTGTACGCCCCTGCCGAGAAAGAGCAATGCTCTGCTGTACGGGGAATGAGCTGAATCAGGTTGACCGTGTAGAATGGCAACCATAGGTAGTCATTTTGCTACCCGAATTGTGTCTTCGACGCCCGACGCCTCTTACGAACACTGAAATCCGCGCTCCAGACTGGCGTCACGGGAACACGATCTCTGATCCGTGGAGGAGGAAGCAACTCAAGCTCCGCGCTTCTCGCAAACCCATGCTGCGCATGGTTCCCTCCCCCTACGGGTGAGAAGTGGAGCAGCGCCAACTTGTTCCCTATATGTTCCACTCCCATCTCCCCGGGAATGCCGAAACCCCGCGTCCCCTTCAGCCCCGAGATCGTCGAGCGCCTCTGGCTCGGCCTCGAAGCCGGCCACGGCCTGCGCCGCCTCTGCCGCGAGCCCGGCATGCCCACCCGCGCCACCGTCATGCGCTGGCTCAAGGAGAAGCCCGACTTCGCCGAGGACATCGCACTCGCCCGCCTGATGGGCGGCCTCGACGGCGTCGGCCGCTCGTCAGGCTGCAAGAACGGC
>NZ_DASWTE010000258.1:0-1642 GCF_036402295.1 Phenylobacterium sp. | reverse complement strand
ATGCCCGGCAGGAACCGCTTCTTCTGCTCGTCGGTCCCGAAGGTGTAGATCACCGGCGCCAGCATCGACATCCCGAACGGCAGGATCGGCAGGCAGTCGGCGCGCGCGGTCTCTTCCGACCAGATGTACTTCTGCGTGGGCGTCCAACCCGTGCCGCCCAGCTCCTTCGGCCAGCCCGGCGCCACCCAGCCCTTCTTGGCCAGCACCTTGTGCCAGAGCAGGTACTCGTCCTTGGTCAGCGGCCGCCCCTCGTCCTGCGCCTTGCGCAGGTCGGCGGGGTAGTTCTCCTTGATGAAGGCCCGGACCTCTTCGCGGAAGGCGTTCTCTTCAGGGGTGAAGTCGAGGTTCATGGCCGTCCTCCGGAAGCGTGCAGCGCTTACGCCGTATGGGTTTGGCCGACCCTATACGCACGGACGCGGAGGGAAGAAAAGATGACGCTAACGTCAACGTAAGGGCTTGTCGGCCGCCTCTTTAAGCATCTGCCCGAATTCGGCCGCGCTGCCTCCAAGGGCGATGCCATCGCACCTCGCACGTTCCTCAGCCGTAACCGCGCGCCCAGGAGCAGATCCCGCGGCGATCAGGCGGGCTCCCATCTCCGATGGGCGGAGCTTCTGCGACAGCAGTTTGAGCTCCAGCACCATTCGCCAGGCAAAGTAGGAGGCCTGCGCGGTCGGGTCGCTCGGCGTTTCCTCCAGCTTTGCTGCCGCGATGCTGTAGCACCTCGAGACGACTTCGAAGGGCGGTATCCTGGGCTCGGACGGCCCGTCCTTTGGCAGAACAAAGCGAAGCGGAATTCGGACCGTGCCGCCGTCGACGGGAACGCCATCCTTGGTCATCGGACGCATCCGAAACTTGAAGGCCATGCTGAGCGCCGCGGCGCCGAACCCGTAGCCGGCGGGTTCTTCGGACATCAGGGAGCAATCGGCGAGAAGACCGCTGGCCAAAACTTGGCAGCTGATCGTCGCCCGACCTTCGACTTCGTCACGGACCGCTGCGGGGGGATAAGCCAACGCAAAGTCCTCGCCTGTAGGTCGCCGTAGCCAGTCCGGATTCGTGATCACGCTGGGCCGAGGCGGCGTCACCGCGGGCGCGGCGGCCGGCGTTGCCGCCTGAAGTGCGACCGACATCAGAACTAACAGCATGACTTCCCCCCAACCCACGGCGAAGCTTACGGTTGAATCGGCGCCGCCCGCCACCTCAGTAGATGTGCAGCGCCTTCTTGGGGTCGGCGTCGAAGCCCACGGTGATCAGCACCCAGGGGTCCTCGCCCGGTTCCGGCGGATGGAAGCCCATTTTCGCGCGGAGCTTCATCAGAGCCTTGCCGAAGCCCTCGCCCGGCGGCGTCTCCGAATGGATGGAGCACTTCACCGGCATGCCGAGGTCGTTGATCCGGCACTTCAGCGTCGCCTCGCCCGAAATCCCGCGGGCCGCGGCGCGCTCCGGGTAGGCGAGCGCGCGGTCGTAGACGCTGGGGATTCGCCGCCAGCGGGCTTCGGGGATCGGAGCCGCATCGGCGGCGGCCGCCTGGACGGGGGCGGCGAGAATGTACGCAAGCACTGAGGGTGGTCCCCTGGGATCAATCCCCGGTCGTAACGATCTGGAACATGATCGGGATGCGCACCGTGCGGCCGGCGACGGCCGA
>NZ_DASWTE010000257.1:0-3062 GCF_036402295.1 Phenylobacterium sp. | reverse complement strand
CTTGAGGGCGAATTTCAGGGAGTCGAGCTTCGACTTCAGCGAAGCATCGAAGAGGCGGGAGCCGACCTTCACCTTGATCCCGCCCAGGAGGGCCGGATCGACGCGGGTCGTGATTTCAGGGTCCTTGCCCAGGGCCTGGCGGAGCGCCGCCTGGACGCCCTTGGCCTGGGCCGCGGACAGCGGCAGCGCGGTGGTCACCTCGGCCGAGACGGCGCCGCGGGCGGCGGCCGACAACCGGGCGAAGCCCTCGATGACTTCCGGGAGCGCGGCGGCGCGGCCGTTCGAGGCCAGGAGGCCCAGGAACTTCAGCGTCGTCATGCTGAACTTGCCCTTGGCGCCGATGGCGACGAGGCCCTTGGCCTTGTCGTCCGCGCTGAAGGTCGGCGACCCGATCAGGACCCGCAGGTCCCGCGAGTCCGCGATCGCGGCCTTCAGGGATTTCAGGTCGGCTTCGACCTTCGCGACTTGCTTCTGGTCGTTGGCCAGATCGAACAGGGCTTGCGCGTATCTGGAGCCCACATTCGACAGAGAGGAGTCGTCCGCCACTATTATCCGCCCGGGTCGCGTTTCACGAGCCGCCCGCAGACCGGTCTGCGACGGCTAAAGGCTTGAAAGCGCTTGAAAAAAGCACATCGGTCCTGGGGCTCGAAACAGCCCCCGGCCCAAAGCCGCGCGCCTACTAGCACGCGTTGTTGTGCGCCGCAACCGAGAGGGACCGGGGTTCCGCCGGGGGAACCTGCGGAAATCCAACGGATACCATCCTCGCCCGCTCACCCCCCGCGTCTCTCGCCCCGCGTCGCGCGGAGGTGCGCACAAGCCGAGCGCGCAAAAAAAGCCCGCGGGTTTCCCCGCGGGCCAGGCATGACAGAAGCTCGACAGAGCTGCTGGGAGACTTGGGAGCCTTACTGCTTGGCGTATTGCGAGCCGTTCGCCTTCGCGATGGCCTTGGCGTTGCAGTCGGCGAGCTTGTCCTCGGCGAGGGCCTTGCGGCCGCCGAACGTCTGCACGACGCCGACCTTGTCGGCGATGGTCTTGCAGGTCGAGGTCGCGAAGGTCTGCGAGGTCGGGGCGAGGGCGATGCAGGTGTCGCCTTCACAGTTGAACATGGCGCCGCCGGCGATGAACTTGGTCTTCTCGGCGACCGGCGCCGAGAGTTTCGCGGTGATGGCGTCGGCCGCGACGGCCTGGCCGGCGGTGAGAGTGGCGAGGGCGGCGCAGGCCGCAAGGATTTGGAGCTTCAAGGAGCCCTCCAGCGTTCGGGGAGTTGTCGGCGTCAAGGATTTGAGTACCGGCCCTGCCCGCCGCGTTTGGCCGCCTCGGGTATCCCCTCCCTTGGCGCACGTCGAACTGAGCAATGCTAAGATAACGGTGTTAAGATCGAGCGCGCAACCCCTAAAACCGCACTGCCGCTATGCATAGATGCAGACCCGCTCGGCGTTTGCGCCCGCCGCGTTTACCGGGCGTCAATGAACGTTCACGTCCCGTCAATGATGTTTGGCGTTCCGTTGCCGTGGGCTATAGGGCCCGGCGGGCGGCGTATGATCGGTAGGACGACCTAATTCCATGGCCAATGCGCAGCCGCCGGGACGCGCGCGCGCCAAGCGCACGCCCCTGCAGGCCCTGATCTACTGGACCCTGGTGCTCGCCGTCTGGGGCGCGACGTTCCTCGTCGCGTTCTTTGCGATGTTCGCCCCCGGCCTGCCCGATATCTCGTCGCTGGACGAAGCCAAACGGCGGCCGTCGATTTCTTATCTCGACCGCTCGGGCGCGCTCCTATCGGTCCGCGGAAGCCAGGCGGCGCCCGCCGTCTCGCTGGACGCCCTGCCACCCTATGTGCCCAAGGCGTTCATCGCCGTGGAGGACCGCTGGTACAACTGGCACTTCGGCTTCAACCCCTGGGGTATCGCGCGCAGCCAGATCTACAACATGCAGCACAAGGGCGAGGGACGGCCGCTGCGGGGCGGCTCGACCATCACCCAGCAGCTGGCGCGCAACCTGTTCCTCAATACCGACCAGACCTATCGGCGGAAGGCGCAGGAGCTGGTGCTGGCGGTCAAGCTGGAGGCCGTCTACTCCAAGAAGAAGATCCTCGAGACCTACCTCAACAGGGTCTACTTCGGCGGCGGCGCCTACGGGATCGAAGCCGCCTCGCAGCGCTACTTCTCCAAGCCCGCCGCGCAGCTGACCCTGGGCGAGAGCGCCATGCTGGCGGGCATCATGAAGGGCCCGTCCCGCTACTCGCCGGCCGCCTCGACGAAGAACGCCGCCCAGCGGGCCAACATTGTCCTGAACGCCATGGTCGACGCGGGCTTCATCACCGAGGCCCAGCGCGCCGAGGCGGTGCGCACTCCGGTGCGCGTCAACTCAACCCTGGCCAACCAGCGAGCGCAGTACTTCGTCGACTGGGCCGACGATCAAGTGCGGCAGATCGTGGGCGAGGAGCCCACCGAGGACCTCGTGGTAGAGACCACGCTCGACCTGCCGCTGCAGGCCTCCGCCGAGCAGGCGCTGCAGCAGGGCGTCGCCGCGGCCAAGGGCCAGGGCGTCGAGCAGGGCGCATTGGTGTCACTGGACGGCGAGGGCCGCATCCGCGCATACGTGGGCGGCACCGGCTACCTGCAGAGCCAGTTCGACCGCGCCGCCATGGCCAAGCGCCAGGCCGGCTCGGCCTTCAAGCCGTTCGTCTACCTGACCGCCGTGCAGGCGGGCTACACGCCTTCGACCCTGGTGATCGACCAGCCGATCAAGATCGGAACCTGGGAGCCCCGCAACTACACCGGCGAGTACCTGGGCGAGATCGACCTGCAGACGGCGCTGGCCCAGTCGGTCAACACCGTGGCCGCGGACCTGGCCAGCAAGGTGGGCACCTCGAACGTCGCGGCCACCGCCCATCGCCTGGGTATCACCTCCCCCATCCAGCTGGATCCGTCGATGGCCCTGGGCGCCGTCGAGGTGAGCCCGCTGGAGATGGCCCAGGCCTATGTGCCCTTCTCCAACGGCGGCTCGGCGGCGAAGGCCTTCGGCATCGAGCGCATCCGCACGGCCCGCGGCGGCCGGGTCCT
>NZ_DASWTE010000256.1:0-32559 GCF_036402295.1 Phenylobacterium sp. | reverse complement strand
TCATGCGCTTCTCCAGAGCGTCTCCATGACACAACACCCGAGCGGCTGGATTTGACCACTATCAAGCGAGGGCGCGGGAAGGGTCGCGTCGGTAAGGGAGCTCCTCGAAGCCACTGAGACAGCGGCTCGGTTCGCCGTCATCCGACGGGTCAGCTGCGCGCCCAAGCTCCTGCCCGGAAGGAAGAGGCCGGCGCCGATGAACTGCGTCGGCGCCGTCGCCCCTAGACGCCCACGGTCAAGCGGTCTTCGACGGCCTGGACGCCTGGCGCCGACCAAGCCGCCCTTTCGATGATGTCGCGCTCGAACACTCGTGCGCGGACCACGCAGGTGCGCGTGGTTCGCCTGCGCAAGTTCGGACGCCGGTTTGACGCACGTCAAGCGAGACCGCTGCATGCTCGCTTACGCTGATTTGACATCACGGGAACACGGAAACGGACGTCGCCATGCTGCAGGTCCGCGGAGCTAAAGGGGCGCCGAACGAAGTCCAGACGTTCGACGACGCCAAGCTCTACGCCGCCTCGCAGACCTTCGACGAGGCGCGCCGCGTGGCGGTCTTCCACAAGTACATGATGACCCGGCGCCGGATGATCTATCCGATCAATCCCAGCCTGAAGCTGCTGTTCAAGCACGACGGCCAGATCGACTGGGCGTCGCTCGAAGCACCGCTGAAGAAACGGGGAGAGGAGGTGATCGCCGCCTAAGCCATTCGATTGAGGTAATCCCCTAGTGCACCTCGGCCCCGCGCGTCGCGCGGGGCCGCTCCTTTTCGGCGGAGGGCTTGAGCCATATCAAGGGCCGGGGACCAGCCCGTCATACGGTGGCGTCGGGATGTGACCCATCCTGAAGTCGCCCGCCATGGCCACCGGCATCCGCCGGCCATTTGACCCGACACCGGCCGTGGCGGGCGCCCTGTCGGCAGCGCCGACGGAACCGGAGGCGGACCCATGGACTTCAGGCTTTCCGACAACCAAGCCGTCTGGCGCGACCGCGTCCGCGACTTAATGCTGGCGCACGTCTACCCCGCCATCCCGGTCTACCAGGCGCAAACACGGCGCGAGGGCGCCGAGCGCTGGACGGTGATCCCGATCGTGGAAGAGCTGAAGGCGCGCGCCTATGCAGCGGGCCTCTGGAACCTGTTCCTTCCGCCCTCCGAACACGACGACGGCGATTTCCGGGGCGCCGGACTCTCCAACCTCGAATACGCCCTCTGCGCCGAGGAAATGGGTCGCGTCGGCTTCGCTTCGGAAGTGTTCAACTGCTCGGCCCCCGACACCGGCAACATGGAGGTCCTCCACCGCTACGGCACGGCGGCTCAGAAGGCCCGCTGGCTGAAACCCTTAATGGACGGCGAGATCCGGTCGGCGTTCCTGATGACCGAGCCGGACGTGGCTTCGTCCGACGCCACCAACATCCAGACGGTGATCCGGCGCGACGGGGATCACTATGTCATCAACGGCCGCAAGTGGTGGTCGTCCGGCGTGGGCGATCCGCGCTGCAAGGTCGCCATCGTCATGGGCAAGACCGACGAGGGCGCGGCGCGGCATGCGCAGCAGTCCCAGATCCTGGTCCCGATGGACTCGCCGGGCATCGAGATTGTTCGCATGCTGCCGGTCTTCGGCTACGACGACGCCCCGCACGGCCATGCCGAGGTGGTGCTGCGCGACGTGCGCGTGCCCGCCGAGAACCTGATCCTGGGCGAAGGCCGCGGCTTCGAGATCGCCCAGGGTCGCCTGGGCCCGGGCCGCATCCACCATTGCATGCGCACGATCGGCGCCGCCGAGGTGGCGCTGGAGAAGATGGTCGACCGACTGCTGTCGCGCGTGGCGTTCGGCAAGCGCCTGGCCGACCAGTCGGTCTGGGAGCAACGGATCGGCGAGGCCCGGCTCGATATCGAGATGAGCCGACTGTTGTGCCTGAAGGCGGCGGACATGATGGACCGCGCCGGCAACAAGGCCGCTCAGCTCGAGATCGCGATGATCAAGGTCGCGGCGCCGCGCGCCGCCCTGAAGGTGATCGACGACGCGATCCAGGCGCACGGCGGCGCCGGCGTGTCCGAGGACTTCGGGCTGGCTCGCGCCTACGCCGGCATGCGCACGCTGCGGCTCGCCGACGGCCCGGACGAGGTGCACCTGCGGGCGATCGCCCGGCTGGAATATGGCCGTCACGCCGAGCGCGTGCGGGCTTGGCGGGAAGGCGACGCGCCGCTCGCGGCCGAGTAGGCGGATGTCCGATCCGCTCTTGCGGGCGAGGGTATCAGGCCGAGGATCGCGTCACGACGAAGGCGGCGGCGCCCGTCAAGACCGCCGCGACGACGCCCACGACCAGGACGTTCGACGAGGTCGCGGCGAGGAGGCCCAGGCTCGCGGCCATGGCGAAGACGGCGAGCACCTTGGCGCGCCTTGGGATCGCGCCGCGCTCCTCCCAGTCGCGGATCATCGGCCCGAAGCGGTGGTGGGCGCGCAGCCGGTCGGCCCAGCCCGGCGCGCCCCGGGCGAACGCCCAGAGCGCCACCAGCAGGAACGGCGTCGTGGGCAAAACCGGCAGCACGGCGCCCGCTGCGGCGAGGCCCACGGCCAGTATTCCCAGGCCCCGATAGGCAAGGAGCGCGATCCGGTGCGCCCGTCGGTTCGCGGCCGGCTCGCTCAAGCCGCCGTCCTGTGGGCGAAGGTCGCCGGCTGCAGCGCCGCGAGCTCGGCGGGCGTGTTGGCGTTGGCGAAGGGATCGTCTCCCGCTTGCGCCGGCCAGTCGACCACGGCCATGCCGCAGTCGGCGGCGAAGCCGCGCAGGGAGGCAGGTCCGGCGAGATAGGCCGGCAGGCGCGATGCGCACGAGATGCGCCAGAGCGCGCAGGTGGGATGCAGCCGGCCCAAGCTGGCGGCGACTGCGACCGCAGCGCCCTTGTCTACGGCCGCCGCGAGCTGCGCGAGCAGGTCATCGGGAAGGCGCGGAGCATCGCAGGGCAGGGTCAGGATGCGGGCTGCGCCCTGCTCGGTCGCAAAGGCGAAGGCGGAGGCGAGGCCAGCGGCCGGCCCCGGTACGCCGCGATCGTCCCGGATCAGCTGGACGCCCGTCACGCCCGCGACCTGGTCGGCCGCGCGAACGGACAAGGCCATGACGCGCGACCAGCGCCGTGCGAGGCCCAGGGCATGGGCGACGAGCGTTGTCTGGCCGAACGGGCGCAGCGGCTTGGCGCCGCCCATCCGGCGCCCCTCGCCGCCGGCGAGCACCACGACGGCGGTGACGCCGCTCATCGCCGCCGCGCTGCGCCGCGCCGGCGCGGTTCGGTCGCCGGCGCCCGGGCCGGCGCGTCGCAGAGGAGCGGGTAGGCCGCGCGCGGGCTGTCCACCGTGGTCTCGAGGTCGCGCAGCAGGCCGTCCTCGATCGCGTAGATCCAGCCGTGGATGGCGAGGCGTTGTCCGCGTCGCCAGGCGTCCTGCACGAAGGGATTGCCCGCCAGGCTGACCACCTGGGCCAGGACATTGCGCTCGCACACCTCGTTCACGCGCGCATCGAAATCGGCGATCGCCTCCAGCGCCGCGGCGTGGCGGCAGCAGATGGCGCGCACCGGCTGCAGCCAGTGGTCGATCAGGCCGTGCCGCTCCCCGGAGAGCGCGGCGCGCACGCCGCCGCAGCCGTAGTGGCCGCAGACGATGATGTGGCGGACCTTCAGGACCTCGAGGGCGAACTGGAGGACGGACAGGAAGTTGGCGTCCTGCGGCGGCGCCAGGTTGGCCACGTTGCGATGCACGAAGAGCTCGCCAGGATCGAGCCCGACGATCTCGTTGGCCGGCACGCGGCTGTCCGAGCAGCCGACCCAAAGGTACTCGGGCGACTGCTGGCTGGCGAGCCGGCGGAAGTACTCCGGGTCGACGCGGGCGCGCGCCGCGGCCCACCGGATGTTGTTATCGAACAGGTCCTCGATCATGGCGCCGCGCGCTCGAGCACGATCCCGCGTCGCGCCGCCAGCCGCCGGCTGAGGCCCTCGAGATCGCGCTGGCTGAGCCGCAGACGCGCGATCGGCAGCACCACGGCGTTCTCGAGCGCAAGGTGACGCAGCTCCTGGCTGGCGAACCCCTGCAGCGCCTTGCGGATGGCGGGGTCCATGCCCGGCGCGGACTGGCGGGCGAGGCAGTCCTCCAGCTGTTCGCGCACCACGCGGGCGTGGGAGGCGTCGGCCTTGTGCTCGGCGGAGAGAAGGCCCAGCACCTTTTCCACCTCGTCCTCCGGCAGAGCCCGGCGGCGCAGCAGCGGAAACAGGTCCTGCTCCTCGTCGATGATGTGGACCGGCAGGTCGTTGCGCAGGAACTCGACGACCTTGGTCACCCGCTCGCCATCGAAGACGTGGGCTGCGGCCACCTCGTTGATCAACCGGCAGAACAGGCGGTGCCGGAAGTGCTCGGCGAAGAACCACTCGAGCGGCTCGGCCAGGAGCTCGCGGGGGATGTCCTCGATCTCGTCTGTGCGCAGTTGGTCCATCGGCGGGCCTCCTTGGCCCCTCAGGCGGGCTAGTACCTGAACTCCAGGGTGAGCCAGACCTTGGTCCGGTCGGCGAAGGCCGGGCGTGCGCCGTCGAACAGGGCGGCCTTCAGCTCGGCGCTGACCATCTTCGACAGCGGCGCGGCCACCTGGACGTCGAACTCGCGGCCATAGCGCATGGACCCGTCGTCATCGCTGAACTCGTGCGCAGCCGCCTGCACCCGAAGCGGCCCGGCGGGCGCCTCGAGCGGCAGCGTCGCGCCGGCCCGCAGGTTGAGGTCGCGGATGCCGCCGACTGGCGTGTTCAGGAAGACGTCCGCCCAGCCCTGGAAGGCGTGCAGCGTCGCGAGCGGCGTGCCGAAGCCGCGCCGGCCGTCTCCGTCGAGCCGCTCGACGCCCACGGCCACCCAGCGGGTCTTTCCTTTGAGCCCCGCGGCGAGGGCCACATAGCCAAGCTCGAAGGCGGTGGGCGCCGCGCCGTAGTCGGTCTGGCGGGCCGCCTCGACCTCGTAGGTCACCGAAAGACCGTCGCGCAGCGGCCGCGATCCGGCGAAGCGGGCGCCCCACGTCGCGCTCGACTGGGTGGGCGCGGTCTCGAAATCCAGCAGGTAGCCGTAGCCCGTGACCTGGCCGGCCCCCATCTTCAGGTCCGCCTGCAGGAGGTGGCTGTCGCTGTCCCATTCGCCCTGCGGATGGTCGTCCCCGAAGATGCGATGCACCCGGTCGATGTAGGCATAGGTGAAGGCGAGGTCCCTGGTAGGGCGGAAGGACGCCTTCACCGCGTCGAAGGTCTGCTCGTTCTGGCGGAAGCCCACGTTGCCCACGAAGCGGGCGTTGCCGAGGATCAGGCGCTGGCGGCCGACCACCGCGTCGCCGTTGGCGCCCGTCCAGCTCACCTGGGCCCGGTTGAGCTCAGTGTCCTCGGGATCGCTGACTACGGGATAGCTGACCTTGCCATTGGTCGAGCTGTTGTAGTCGCCGTTCAGCGCGGTGACGTTCTCGCCCTCGACCAGGAGCTTGAAGCCGTTCCAGGCGGGCGTCTCGTAGCCCAGCCGGGTGCGCAGCGTGAGCGCCTGGGCATCCTTGGAGAAGCCGTCCTGGTCGACGGTTTCGGAGCGCAGGCGCATCTCCAGGATGAGCTTGCCGGGAATGTCCTCCGCAGCATGGGCGGCGGCCGGAGCGGAGAAGGCGACGAGGGCGGCCCCCAGAAGGAGGCCCGAAGCGTGGGTCACGAGGCGACTCTGCGGATGATGGTGTAGGCCGGCTTGGCGGGGACGAGCTTGGAGCGCAGGACATTGGTCAGGCAGGCGAGGGCCGGGTCCTCCGCGTCGCGCGCAGCCGAGATCAGGTTGGTCCAGCGCTCGTCATTGGCCTCGGCCACGAAGTCGGCCATGGCCGCCTGCGCGAAGTCGGCGACGGCCTCGCCTGCCGCCGCCGCGGCCTCGGCGAGGCGCCGGGCAAGGTCAGGGTCCGCGGCCGTGAGCCATGCCTCCAGGCGCTCGGCCGGGCCGTGCTCGCCGAGGAGATCGCCGAGCGTCGCGCAGCCCTCGCGTACCGCGCCGTCCGACGTCAGGGTGAGGGCGACGCCGCGGGCGCGGGCCGCGGCGGTCAGTTCCGCCACGTATCGGGTGGCCGCAGCGGCCCACGCGCGGCTCTCCAGGTGCAGACGAATGCGCTCCTCGACGAGCTCGAAGGGCAGCTGGCGGGGCTCGATGCGCCGATCCAGTCGCAGCACGTGCCAGCCGAAGCGCGAGAGGACCGGGGCGGAGACCTCGCCGGGCTGCAGCGCCTCCAGCACATCTTCCACTTCCGGCACGAGATCGCCCGGCTGGAGTTGGCCCAGCAAACCGCCGACGCTGCCGGACGGACAGTCGGAGACGTCACGCGCTAGCTCGGGGAAGGTGGCCGACCTGGTCTGGAGCGCAGCCACGAGGCCCGCGGCCGCCGCGTGAGCGGCCTCGATCGCGGCCGGGTCGGCGCCCTTCGCTTCCACCAGGATATGCGACGCTTCCCACAACGGCGGCGTTCGGAAGCGCGCCGGCTCGGCGGCGTAGACCCGCCGGCATTCGGCGTCGGTGGGGGAGCGGACCTCGACTTCCTGGTCCAGCACCGCGCGCACCAGCGCTTCCTCCGGCGTCTCCTCGCGGCCCTGTTCGTCGCGCTCGGGCATGGGCGAAAGCCCGAGGTCACGCGCCCGCTGCAGCAGCAGCGCGCGGATGGCGAGTGCGTGGCCGGCCGCCGAGCGGGCCTCAGCGGCCGATGCGCCGGGGTGGTTCTGGACCTCCTGAGCCAGGAGGGCCTCGGGGATCTCGACCCCGTCGAAGACGAGCGTGCGCATGGCTATTCCGCGGCCTCCAGGGAACGGGCCGTGGGGAGCGCAGGAGCGGACTGCGCATAGGTCGGGGCGAGCGCTTCGGGCTTGCGGGGCAGGGCTCGCCGGGTGCGCACCAGCTGCCAGCCGCGGCGGTTCAGGTACCAGACGGGCGCCGAGAGCATGTGGACGAGGCGGGTGAACGGGAACACCAGAAGGATGGTGAGGCCCAGCGCCAGGTGCGCCTTGAACACCCAGTGAACGTCGGCGACGAAGTCGGCGGCGCCGGCGCGGAAGGTGAAGATCCCCTGCGCCCAGTTCATGAACTTGACCATCTCGTGCCCGTCGCGGTGCTGCAGGGAGAGCGGGATGGTGGAGAGGCCCAGCACGAGCTGGGTCAGTAGGATAGCCAGGATCGCCGTGTCGCCGAAACTGGAGGTCTTGCGGATCCGCGGGTCGAACAGGCGTCGGTGCAGCAGCAGGCCGCCGCCGACCAGGGCGAACAACCCCGCCACGCCGCCGGCGACGATGGCCAGCATCTGCTTGGCGCCGTGGCTGACGCCGAGCGTGTCCCACACCACGATGGGCGTGAGCAGGCCCACGAAATGGCCGGCGAAGATCATCAGCACGCCGAGGTGGAACAGGATCGAGCCCGTCACCAGTTGCTTGCGGCGCAGGAGCTGCGAGGAGCCCGTGCGCCAGGTGTAGGGCTCGCGGTCGAAGCGGATCACCGAGCCTAGCGCGAGGGTCGCCAGGGCGATGTACGGATAGACGCCGAAGACGATCTGGTTGAGATCCATGGGACGCGTTCCTCAGGCGGCCGCGCCGGCGCGGCTAGGCGCCGGGCGCGGGTTGCTGTGCATGGCCCTCACGAGGGCCTCGGCCTTGGGGCAGCCGACGTCCGACGGGCCGAAGGTCACGGCGGTCTCGGCCCAGAGCTTGTCCATGGCCTCGAGGTCGTCGGGGTTGTCGTCGGGCTCGGCGAGCAGCGAGGCCAGGGCTTCGGCGTCGCCAGGCGCGGCGGCCAGGGCCGCCAGCGCGCCGAACACCGCGCGGTAGCCGCTCTGGCGCTTGTGCAGCCGCTCGGCGATGGCCTCCAGGACGTGCGCGGCCTCGCCCAGCAGGGAGGCGGCCTCGGCATCGGGCAGCGTGGAGAGGAACTCCAGGAACACCGGCAGGTGGTCGGGCAGCTCGTTCGCCGAAAGCTCGAGGCCCTTTGACCGGTACAGCTCGAGCAGAGCGACCATGGCCTGGCCGCGGTCGCGGCTCTCGCCGTGGACGTGCTCGTAGAGGTTCAGGGACAAGGAGCGCGTGCGGTCGAAGAGCCAGACGTAGCGCTCCTGGGCCTCGTAGAGGTCGGCAGTGGCGATCTCCTCGGCGAGCCTGGCCAACGCGCGGCGGAGGGGCGGCGGGATGCGCGCGTCGTCCGAGAGGACCTCGGCGGCGGCAGGCAGCAGGCCCCGCGTGGCTTCGGTGGGGTAGGTGAGCAGGAGGGCGAGCGCCCGGTAGCTGAGGGACATCATTCGACCTCCATCGGGGAGGTTGCGCGCGAGCGCTTCTTCGGGCCGAACAGGCCCAGTTCCGTGCGGCCGCCGGAGCAACCGTTGCCGAAGGTGAAGCCGCACGAGCCCTTCAGGTCGTAGGCATCCTCGACCACCTCGCGATGGGTCGTCGGGATGACGAAGCGGTCCTCGTAGTTGGCGATGGCCATGTAGCGGTACATCTCATCGACCTGGGTGGCGGAGAGGCCGACGCGCTCGCAGATGCGGTGATCGATGCGGCCGTCGACGGTGCGGGCGCGCATGTAGCTGCGCATGGCCAACATCCGCTCCAGCGCCTGGACGACGGGCGGCTCGGCGCCGGCGGTCAGCAGGTTGGCGAGGTAGCGGACGGGGATGCGCAGCGACTTCACGTCGGGCATCTCGCCGTCCATCTCGAGGGCGCCGGCCGAGGCGGCCGACTGGATCGGCGACAGTGGCGGCACGTACCAGACCATCGGCAGCGTCCGGTATTCGGGGTGCAGCGGGAAGGCTACCTTCCAGTCGATGGCCATCTTGTAGACCGGGCTGCGGCGGGCGGCCTCGAGCCAGGCCTCTGGCACGCCGTCGGCCCGCGCCTGGGCGATCACCTTGGGGTCGAAGGGGTCCAGGAACACGTCGAGCTGGGCCTGGTAGAGGTCCTTCTCGTCCGGTTCGGCCGCGGCCGCCTCGATGCGGTCGGCGTCATACAGCAGGACGCCCAGGTAGCGGATCCGGCCCACGCAGGTTTCGGAGCAGACCGTCGGCTGGCCCACCTCGATGCGTGGGAAGCAGAAGGTGCACTTCTCGGACTTACCGCTCTCCCAGTTGTAGTAGATCTTCTTGTACGGGCAGGCCGAGACGCACATGCGCCAGCCGCGGCACTTGTCCTGGTCGATCAGGACGATGCCGTCCTCCTCGCGCTTGTAGATCGCGCCCGACGGGCAGGCGGCCACGCACGCGGGGTTGAGGCAGTGTTCGCACAGCCTCGGCAGGTACATCATGAAGGTCTGCTCGAACTGGCCGTAGATGTCGGCCTCGACGCCTTCGAAGTTGTAGTCCGCCTTCCGCTTGGCGAACTCCCCGCCCAGGATCTCCTCCCAGTTGGGACCCCACTCGATCTTCTCCATCCGTTCGCCCGTGATCTTCGAACGGGGGCGGGCGGTGGGGAACGCCTTCATTTCCGGGGCCGTCTGCAGGTGGCCGTAGTCGAAGTCGAAGGGCTCGTAGTAGTCGTCGATCTCGGGCAGGTCGGGGTTGGCGAAGATCTTCGCCAGGATCCGCCACTTGGCCCCGATCTTCGGCTCGATCTTGCCGTTGGGCTTGCGGACCCAGCCCCCGTTCCAGCGCTTCTGGTTCTCCCATTCCTTGGGATAGCCGACGCCGGGCTTGGTCTCGACGTTGTTGAACCAGGCGTATTCGACGCCTTGCCGGTTGGTCCACACGTTCTTGCAGGTGACGGAGCAGGTGTGACACCCGATGCACTTGTCGAGGTTCAGCACCATCCCGATCTGGGCGCGGACTTTCATTGGCGGGACTCCCTGGCCGACAGCGGCTGTTCCAGCCAGTCGACGTTCTTCATCTTGCGGACGACGACGAACTCGTCCCGGTTGGAGCCCACGGTGCCGTAGTAGTTGAAGCCGTAGGCCAGCTGGGCGTAGCCGCCGATCATGTGGGTGGGCTTGGGCACCGCCCGCGTGCAGGAGTTGTGGATCCCGCCGCGCTGGCCGGTGATCTCCGACCCGGGCGTGTTCACGATCTTTTCCTGCGCGTGGTACATGAAGGTCGTGCCCTCACGGATGCGCTGGGAGACCACTGCGCGCGCGGTCAGGGCGCCGTTGGCGTTGAAGACCTCGATCCAGTCGTTGTCCTCGATCCCCGCCTTCTTCGCGTCGGTCTCCGAGATCCACACGACCGGGCCGCCGCGGTTCAGCGTCAGCATCAGGAGGTTGTCCGAGTAGGTGGAGTGGATGCCCCACTTCTGGTGCGGGGTGATGAAGTTGAGGACGATCTCGGTCTCGCCGTTTGGCGTCTTGTCCTTCACCCAGGTGGTCTTGAGGTCGACCGGCGGCCGGTAGACGCAGAGCGCCTCGCCGAACGCCCGCATCCACAGGTGATCCTGGTAGAGCTGCTGGCGGCCGGTCAGGGTCCGCCATGGGATCAGCTCGTGGACGTTCGTGTAGCCGGCGTTGTAGCAGACCTTCTCGCTCTCCAGCCCCGACCAGATCGGTGAGGAGATGATCTTCCGCGGCTGGGCGACCAGGTCGCGGAAACGGATCTTCTCGTCCTCCTTGGGCAGCGCCAGGTGCGTGTGTTCGCGGCCGGTCTGCTTCTCCAGCGCTTCCCAGGCCTTGACCGCCACCTCGCCGTTGGTTTCCGGCGCGAGCATCAGGATCGTCTCGCAGGCGTCGATGTCGCTCTCGATCCGGGGCAGGCCCTCGGTCGCGCCGGGCTCGGTGACCGCGCCGTTCAGCTCGCCCAGCAGGGCGACCTCGTGCTCGGTGTTCCAGCCGAGGCCCTTGCCGCCGTTGCCCGCCTTGGTCATCAGCGGACCCAAGGCGGTGAAGCGCTTGTAGAGGTTGGGATAGTCCCGCTCGACAACCGTGATCTGAGGCATGGTCTTGCCCGGGATCGGGTCGCACTCGCCGAGGTACCAGTCCTTCACGTCGAACGGCTGAGCGAGCTCGCCGGCGCTGTCGTGCTGTATTGGGGTGAGGACGACGTCCTTCTCCACCCCCAGCACTTCGGGCGCGACCTCGGAGAACTTCCGGGCAATGGCCTTGAAGATCTCCCAGTCCGACTTCGACTCCCACGCCGGGTCCACTGCCGCCGACAGCGGGTGGATGAAGGGGTGCATGTCGGAGGTGTTGAGGTCGTTCTTCTCGTACCAGGTGGCAGTCGGCAGGACGATGTCGGAGTAGACCGCCGTCGTGGACATCCGGAAATCGAGCGTGACCAGGAGGTCGAGCTTCCCTTCCGGGGCCTCTTCATGCCAGGCGACGTCGCGCGGCGTCTGGCGGCCCATCTCGCCCAGGTCCTTGCCCTGCACGCCATGGGCGGCGCCAAGCAGGTGCTTCAGGAAATACTCGTGACCCTTGCCGGACGAGCCCAACAGGTTCGAGCGCCACACGAACATGTTGCGCGGCCAGTTCGCCGGGTCGTCCGGGTCATGGCATGAAAGCTCGAGCTTGCGGGCCTTGAGCTCGCGGACGGCATAGACCTTGGGGTCGACGCCCTCGGCGGCCGCGGCGCGGGCGACGTCCAGCGGGTTGGTCTTCAGCGCCGGGGCCGACGGCAGCCAGCCCATGCGCTCGGCGCGCGCGTTGAAGTCGATCAGCGACGCGTCCCAGGGGCCCGCCGGCGCGGTCGGCGACAGGATTTCGGCGGCGCTGACCGTTTCGTACCGGAACTGGTCGGTGTGGGCGTAGAAGAAGGAGGTGGAGTTCTGCTGCCGCGGGGGCCGCGCCCAGTCGAGTGCGAAGGCCAGCGGCGCCCAGCCGGTCTGGGGACGCAGTTTCTCCTGGCCGACGTAGTGGCTCCAGCCGCCGCCCGACTGGCCCACGCACCCGCACATCACCAGCATGTTGATGACGCCGCGGTAGTTCATATCCATGTGGAACCAGTGGTTCATCGCCGCGCCGATGATCACCATCGACCTGCCGTTGGTCTTCTCGGCGTTGGTGGCGAAGCCGCGCGCCACGGCGATGATCTGCTCCGCCGGCACCGTGGTGATCGCTTCGGCCCAGCCCGGCGAATAGGGCTCCAGGCTGTCGTAGCTCGTCGGCATGTGCTCGCCGCCGAAGCCCTGGTCGACGCCGTAGTTGGCGAGGAACAGGTCGTAGACGCAGGCGACCAGCGCCTCGCCGTCCTTCAGGGTCAGGCGCTTCACCGGCACGTTGCGGACCAGCACGTCCGGGTGCTTGGTCGAAGCGAAGCCGTTGGAGGCGGTGTTGGCGAAGTACGGGAACCGCACCCCGACCACCTCGTCATGGACGCCCTTCAGGCCGAGGCGAAGCTCGGTGTCGGCGCCGGCGGCGTCCTTCTCCTCGAGGTTCCACTTCCCGTCCTCGCCCCAGCGGAAGCCGATGGAGCCATTGGGGACCACGATCTGGCCGGTCGTCTCGTCGACGGCGACCGTCTTCCATTCCGGGTTGTTGGCCTGGTCGAGGTTGTCGTCGAAGTCCGCGGCGCGCAGCAGGCGCTCGGAGACGTAGCCGCCGTCCTGCGGGACCAGCCGCACCAGCATCGGAAGGTCGGAGTACTTGCGGACGTAGTCACGGAAGTAGGGGACCTGGCGGTCGACGTGGAACTCCTTGAGGATCACGTGGCCGAACGCCATCGCGAGCGCCGCGTCCGTGCCCTGCTTCACCGGCAGCCAGAGGTCGGAGAACTTCGAGGCCTCGGAGTAGTCGGGGCAGATCACCACCGACTTGGCGCCGCGATAGCGGGCCTCGGTGTAGAAGTGGGCGTCGGGCGTGCGGGTCTGCGGGACGTTCGAGCCCCACAGCATCAGGAAGCCCGAGTTGTACCAGTCGGCGCTCTCGGCCACGTCGGTCTGCTCGCCCCAGGTCTGGGGTGAGGAGGGCGGCAGGTCGCAGTACCAGTCGTAGAACGAGCCACAGACGCCGCCGAGCAGCTGAAGGTAGCGGGCGCCGGCTGCGTAGGAGACCATCGACATGGCCGGAATCGGCGAGAAGCCGAACACCCGGTCGGGGCCCCATTGCTTCACCGTGTAGGCGTTGGCCGCCGCCACGATCTCAGTGACTTCGTCCCAGGTCGCGCGGACGAATCCGCCTGAACCGCGCATCGAGGTGTAAGATGTCCGCTTGGCTGGATCGTTTTGGATCGAGGTCCAGGCCGCGACCGGCATCTGGGTGGCGCGCGCTTCGCGCCACAGCTTCAGCAGCCTAGAGCGCACCAGCGGATACTTCACGCGATTGGCCGAGTAGAGGTACCAGCTGTAGCTGGCGCCCCGCGCGCAGCCGCGCGGCTCGTGGTTGGGCAGCTCCGGCCGCGTGCGCGGATAATCGGTCTGCTGCGTCTCCCAGGTGACGATCCCGCCCTTGACGTAGATCTTCCACGAGCAGGAGCCGGTGCAGTTCACGCCGTGGGTCGAGCGGACGATCTTGTCGTGGCGCCAGCGGGACCGGTAGGCCTCTTCCCAGGCGCGGTCCTCGTCGGTCGTGACGCCGTGACCGTTGGAGAAGAGCTCCGTCTTGTGCGTGAAGAACGCCAGGCGGTCGAGGGTGTGGCTCATTCTGCGGGGACCTTGATGGCGAGCTGCTGGGCGTGGAGCATCGAGCTCCGCCGGGCGTAGAAGACCCAGTTCACGACCACGCAGCTCAGGTAGAAGCCGAGGAAGATGAGGAGGGCGGTCTCAGGGCCGCCGGTGGCCTTCAGCGAGTCGCCGAAGGCCTTGGGGATGAAGAAGCCGCCGAAGGCGCCGATCGCCGAGGAGAAGCCGACGATGGCGGCCGACTCCATTTCGGCGGCCTTCAGACGCGTGGTCGGATCGGCCGTCGACATCAGCCGCGGCATGTCCGAGCGCATGATCGCCGGGATCATCTGGAACGTCGAAGCGTTGCCGACGCCCGTCCAGAAGAACAGCCAGAGGAAGGCCGCGAAGAAGAGGAAGAACGAGGGCGCCGCTCCGGTCGCGCCGACGCTGTAGAGCACACCGCCGACGCCGGCGGCCAGCGCCAGGAAGACGTAGTGGGTCACGTGCTCGCCGCCCCACTTGTCCGACACCCAGCCGGTGAGCGCGCGCGAGGCCGCGCCGACGAGCGGGCCCAGGAACGCGAACTGCAGGGCGTTCACGTCCGGGAACAGGGTCTTGGTGAGCAGCGGGAAGGCGGCCGAGAAGCCGATGAACGATCCAAAGGTGCCGAGATACAGATAGCACATCACCCAGTTGTGGGTGCGCTTGAAGACCACGGCCTGCTCCGAGAACGAGGCGCGGGCCGAGGCGATGTCGTTCATGCCCGCCCAGGCGGCGAACGCCGCGGCGACAATGAACGGGACCCAGACGAAGCCGGCGTTCTGCAGCCACACTTGGCTCTCGACGCCCTTCTCGACGGCGACCTGCGGCGCGCCGACGACGGGGGCGAAGGCGCCGACGGCGATCACCACCGGCACCAGGAACTGCATCAGGCTGACGCCCAGGTTCCCGAAGCCGGCGTTGACCGCGAGCGCGTTGCCCTTCTCGCGCTTCGGATAGAAGAACGAGATGTTCGACATCGACGAGGCGAAGTTGCCGCCGCCCAGCCCGCAGGCCAGCGCCAGGGCCACGAACACGACGTAGGGAGTCTGGGGGTTCTGTACGGCGACGCCAATGCCGATGGCCGGGACGAGCAGCGACAGCGTGGACAGGAATGTCCACAGCCGGCCGCCGAGGATCGGCACCAGGAAGCTGTAGAAGATGCGCAACGTCGCGCCGGAGAGCGCCGGCAGCGCCGTCAGCCAGAACAGCTGATCAGTGGTGAAGGCGAAGCCGATCAGCTTCAGCTTGGCCACGACCATCGACCACACCATCCAGATGGAGAAGGCGAGGGTCAGGTTGGGAACGCTGATCCACAGGTTCCGGGCGGCCACGCGCTTGCCGGCAGCCTCCCAGAACTTCGGATCTTCGGGGCGCCAGTCGTCGAGGACGTGGCGGCCGGACCGCGCAGCGGGCATCTGGGTCGTCCTTCTCGCTTATTCGGCCGCCTGCAGGCCGCCGGAGGCGGCGCGCACAGGCTGCGACCGAGTGTTGGGTTGCACGGGCATGCCGGCCATCTCGGGAAGCTCGGGCAGGCCGCCCAGCTGCGGCGCGGCGCGGTGCTCCATCCGCTGGATGGCGAAGTGCATCCAGCTGAGCGCGCCCGCGACCAGGACGAACAGCAGCATGAAGCAGCTGGTCCAGACGCCGGTGAGATCGTTGAGGGCGCCGAAGGCGATCGGCAGCACGAAGCCGCCCAGGCCCCCGATCATGCCGACCAGGCCGCCCACCGAGCCGATGTGGTCGGGGTAGTAGACCGGGATGTGCTTGAAGACCGCGGCCTTGCCGAGGCTCATGGCGAAGCCCAGCATGAAGGCGATCAGGGTGAAGGCCGTCAGATCGGTCGCCAACCGGAACGCGATCGGGCCCCGGATGCCGTCCACGACGTAGCTCGTGGCCGGGTAGGAGAGGAGGAACGTGCAGACCAGGCTGACGCCGAAGGTGACGTACATGACCTTGCGCGCGCCGATTCGGTCGGACAGCCAGCCGCCGAAGACCCGGAACAGCGAACCTGGGATCGAGTAGGCCGCGGCGATCATGCCGGCGGTCTTGATGTCGAGGCCGTAGACCCCGACCAGATAGCGCGGCAGCCACAGCGCCAGCGCCACGAACGCGCCGAAGACGAAGAAGTAGTAGAGCGAGAAGCGCCAGACCTGCAGCTTCTTCAGCGGCGAGAGCTGCAGCCACGTCGCTTCGGGCTTCTCGCCGGTGATGCGGCGGCGGACGAGCTCCGGGTCGTCACGGGTGGTCAGGAAGAAAATGACGCCGATCACGGCGAGCGCGGCGGCCCAGACCTGGGCCACGGTCTCCCATCCGAAAGCGACCATCACGAACGGCGCACCGAACTTGGTCACGGCCGAGCCGACGTTGCCGGCGCCGAAGATCCCGAGCGCCGTGCCTTGCCGGCCCTTGGGGAAGAAGCGGGACACATAGGCCACCCCGACCGCGAAGGAGCCGCCGGCGATCCCGACGCCCAGGGCGGCCAGGAGGAACTGCGGATAGGTCTCCGCATATGACAGCGCGAAGGTGGCGGCCGCGGCCGACAGCATGACCACCAGGTTGACCAGGCGTCCGCCGTACTGATCGGTCCACACGCCCAGCACGACGCGGATCAGCGAGCCGGTGAGGATCGGGGTTCCGACCAGCAACCCGAACTGGAACTCGCTGAGGCCGAGCTCCTTCTGGATCTGGATCCCTATGATCGAGAAGATCGTCCACACCGCGAAGCACGCGGTGAAGGCGAAGGTGCTCATGCCGAGCGCGGCCGTGGCGCCGGGATGCGAAGGATTGGATGCAGCGGCCACGGCGACCTCAAAGCTTCGTGGGGTCGCCCCCACCTCGCTTCAGGTCATGCGATAGGCCTGCGCATCTTGGTTTGACGAACGTCAATCAAGGCGGCCATCTCGTGAGAATTAGTGCAAACACGTTGCGGCAAACAGGCGCAGATTCCGTAGTACTACGTAGATTTAGATTTAGATCAGCTGTCCACTTGACCAAGATCAATTGGCCGTTTGCGCGACGCCCCGATTGACGAAGATCAACGCGCCGTCCCGTCGGCCCCGGCACTCCTCGCATGTCACACCGGGGGCCATACGCAAATGCCGATGCGAGACGTCGAACTGGAGCGGGTCCGAGCCCTGCCCCTGTTCTCCGGCTGTTCGGACAACACCTTCCGTCATGTGACGGGCGGCGCGTTCCTGCAGCGCTTTCCGGCGGGGACCACCCTGCTGCTCGAGGGCGACCAGGTCGACTTCCTCTATGTGCTGCTCGACGGCGTCGTGGAGCTCGAGGGGACCTGGAACGACAAGGAGACGACGCTGGCGATCCTGAAGCCCGTCTCGACCTTCATCCTGGCCGCTGTGGTGCTGGATGCCGATGGCCTGATGAGCGCCCGCACGCTGGAACGCTCGGACATCCTCATGCTCTCGGGCGAGGCGATCCGCCGGGCCATGCAGGAGGACGCTTCGTTCGGCTTCGCGGTGGCCCAGGAGCTGGCCGGCTGTTACCGCGGCCTCGTGCGCACGCTGAAGAACCAGAAGCTGCGCGGCGGCCTGGAGCGGCTGGCCAACTACCTGATCACCCAGCGCCTGCGCCAAGGCGGCGACCCGACCTTCACGCTGCCGCACGAGAAGCGCGTGCTGGCCTCGCTGCTCGGCATGACGCCCGAGAACCTGTCCCGGGCGTTCGCCGCCATCGCCGACTACGGCGTGGAGGTGCGTGGTCCACAGGTGACGATCACCCGGCCCGTGGTGCTGGAGCGGCTGGCCAAGCCCGATCCGCTGATCGACAACCACCAGCCGGTGACGGGAACCCTGTCCGGAAAGGCCCAGCGCGAACGCTGGCCGCGGCCAGCGAAGGTGGCCTGACCCTCAGCCGCCGAACTGGGCGAGCTGCCGGGTGTCTCCGCTGTTCGCTTCGTGCAGACGATGGCCGGCGGGCTTGCCCGCGAGGGCGCGCACGATCCGCGCCTGCAGGGCCTCGGGCTCATCCCTCTCGAGCAGATCCTTGAGGTTGACGCCCAGCTCGCCGAACAGGCAGAGCCGCAATTGGCCGCGGGCGGTGACCCGCAGTCGGTTGCAGCTGTCGCAGAAGCCCGGGGCATAGGGCGCGATCAGGCCGATGCGGCCCGCATGGTCGGGGTGCGTGTACTCCACGGCCGGCCCATCGTCGGCTGCGCGCTCGCGCCGCGTCCATCCCCGCGCGCCGAGCCAGTCGGTGAGCCGCGCGCCGGGCACGTGGTTGGCAGCGAAGAACTCGGCATTGTCTCCGGTGCGCATCAGCTCGATGAACCGGACGGCGACGGGCCGCTCGCGCACGAAGTCGGCGAAGGCGTCGAGGCCTGCGTCAGCCGTCTCGCGCAGCAGCACGCCGTTGACCTTCACGGTGGGGACTCCAACCGCCAGCGCCCGGTCCAGGCCGGCGACGACCGAGCCCAGGCGATCGTGGCCGGTGATCCGCCGGAACGCGTCCCGATCCAGGGAGTCGATGCTGACATTGAGGTTCGTGAGGCCCGCGGCGCGCCAGCTATCGATCTGTCGGGTCAGGTTCCAGCCGTTGGTGGTGACGCACACCTTGTCGACGCCGGGCGTGGCGGCGGACCGGGCCATGATCTCGGGCAGATCGCGCCGGACGCTGGGCTCGCCGCCGGTCAGCCGCACCTTGGACACGCCCATGGCGGCGAAGGCGCGCACGACCCGCTCGGCCTCGATCGGCGAGATGAAGTCGAGCGGCCCCGACTTGCTGAACCCGTCCGGCAGGCAATAGGTGCAGCGGAAGTTGCACACCTCGGTGACCGAGAGCCGCAGGTAGCGGAAACGGCGGCCGAAGCCGTCGACGAGACGTCCCAACGCGGGCTCCTTTCCAAGCGCGGGAGGCGGCGGAGTTTCCTCCGCCACCCTTGCCGGCGGGACGCCGGCGCGGCGACCTCGCCGTGGCGCGGAGGATGGATGCGCTGTAGGCCGGGACGCTCGGAGCAGTGGTCGGACGCTAGGACAGGCGAGGGCGGCCCGCCTTGATACGCGTCAAGCTCAGCCGCACTTGGAATGACCGCAAGACAGGCACGTGTCGCATCCTTCCTTCCGCTGCAGCTCGAAGCTCCCACACCGGGGGCACGACGCCGCCGCAAACGGTCCCGGGGGCAGGGTCGCCGCCGGCGCGGGCGTCGGGGCCTCGGCCTTCTGGTGCCGTTCGAGGACACCGCCGATCGCCGCGAGCAGGGAGGGAACATAGCGCCCGCCCAGCCACGCCCCGCCGCGCGGATCGAACACCGCTTTCAGCTCGTCGGCCACGAAGCTCACGTCGCCGCCGCGCCGGAACACCGCCGAGATCATCCGTGTGAGGCCGAGCGTCCAGGCGTAGTGCTCCATGTTCTTGGAGTTGACGAAGATCTCGAACGGCCGCCGGCCGGCGTCGTCGACGATGTCGTTGATGGTGACGTAGGTGGCGTGGGCGCTGTCGGGCCAGGTGATCTTGTACGTGGCGCCCTCGAGGGACTCGGGCCGGCTGGGCAGCTTCGGTTCCGGCTGCGGCGGCGGGCCGACGGAAAGCACCGAGCCGGTGACTGCGTTGGGACGGTAGGTGGTGAGCCCCTTGCAGCCCTGGTCGTAGGCGTCGCGGTAGACGTCCTGGAAGGCTTCGTACGGAATGTCCTCGGGACAGTTGATGGTCTTGGAGATGGAGCTGTCCACGTGGGCCTGGGCCGCCGCCTGCATGCGTACGTGGTCGGCCGGCGTCAGGGTCTGGGCGCTGACGAACACGTCCTCAGGCGGGGGCGTGTCGCCGTGCAGCCGCTTCCAGGCGGCGAGCGCATAGTCCTCGACCGGTTCCTCGCGAACCGACTCGTCGGGCTGGCGGATCTTGCGCGTGTAGGCGTAGGCGAAGACGGGCTCGATGCCCGACGACACGTTGCCGGCCAGCAGCGACGTCGTGCCGGTGGGGGCGATGGACGTGAGGCAGCCGTTGCGCAGGCCCTGCCGGGCGATCGCTTCCCGGGTCTCGGCGTCGAGCGCCAGGAGATTGGGGCTGTCGAGGATCGCGCGGTCGTACAGCGGGAAGGCGCCCTTCTCGGCCGCCAGGTCGGCCGACGCACGGTAGGCCTCGCGTTGCAGCGTCGCGAGCCAGCGGCCGGTCAGCTCGACGGCGCGCGGCGAGCCATAGGGAACGCCGCAGAACACCAGCGCGTCGGCGAGGCCAGTGACGCCGAGGCCGATCCGCCGCTTGGCCTTCGCCTCCTTCTCCTGCGCCTCGAGCGGGTAGCGCGAGAGGTCGATGACGTTGTCCAGCATGCGCACGGCGGTGCGCGTGAGCTGCGCGAGTTCGCCTTCGTCCAGCTCGGCGGCCGGCTGGAACGGCGTGGCCACCAGCCGGGCCAGGTTGATCGAGCCCAGCAGGCAAGCCCCGTAGGGCGGCAGCATCTGCTCGCCGCAGGGATTGCTCGCCACGATCGTCTCGCAATAGGCGAGGTTGTTTCGGGCGTTGACGCGGTCGATGAAGATCACGCCCGGTTCGGCCGCGTCATAGGTCGCCTGCATCAGCCGCCTCCAGAGGTCGGCTGCGCGGACAGTGCGCTGGACGGTCCCCTCGAACGCCAGGGGCCATTCGCGGTCCGCCGCGAGTGCGGCCATGAAGGCGTCCGGCACGAGCACCGACAGGTTGAAGCTGCGGAAACGCTGCGGGTCGCGCTTGGCGTCGATGAAGGCCTCGATGTCGGGGTGATCGATGCGCAGGCAACCCATCATCGCGCCCCGTCGCTGTCCGGCGGACAGGATCGTCCGGCACATGGCGTCCCACACGTCCATGAAGCTGAGCGGGCCCGAGGCGTCGGCCCCGACCCCGACCACCGCCGCGCCCGCCGGCCGGATCGACGAGAAATCCATCCCAACCCCGCCGCCCTGCTGCAGGGTGACGGCGGCCTCGCGGACGTGGGCGAAGATCCCGGCCAGGTCGTCGGGGATGCGGCCCATGACGAAGCAGTTGAACAGCGTGACGTTCCGGGCCGTGCCCGCGCCGGCGAGGATCCGGCCGGCGGGCAGGAAGCGATGGTCGCGCAGCGCGTCGAGGAAGGATTCGCGCACCTGCGCCCGCCGCTCCGGCGCCTCGGCCTGGGCGAGGGCGGAAGCCACGCGATCCCGGGTGGCCTCGAGGTCCGCGTCACCGCCCCCCTCCCGCGACTTGAAGCGGTACTTGCTGGACCAGACCTCGCCGGCCAGCGGGTTGTCGAACGCCATTTCGCGACCTCCTTCGGAAGGAGGGCAAGGCTGGGTGATTCCCGGCCTCAGGCGCTGTCGCACCCCGGCGTCGCAGGCCGCCAAAAACGGCAAGCCGCGGCTTGCCGAACGTCAAAGGCCGACCGGGCAGGGCTCAAGGCGCGCCGGCGGAGGCCCTGATAGGGTTTCGCTCAAAGGAGTCTTGCCTTGCTCGATGACGCTCGCCGATCGGCCTTCTCAGAGGGCGCCCCGCCCGTCGTGTCCTGTGCGTTCATGGCCGCGGCGCCTGGAACCCAACCGGCCGGCGACGATGTCGTCGGCCTGATCGAGCTCATCCTCACGCGGTATCACCAGACCCACCGCCGGGAATTCCCGGAGGCGATCCGACTGGCGCGCAAGGTCGAGGCGGTCCACGCCGCCGACCCGCGGTGTCCGCGCGGCCTGGCCGATCACCTGGCGCTCATGGCCGATGACCTCGAGGGCCACCAGCAGCGCGAAGAGCAGGTGCTGTTCCCGATGATCCTGAACGGCGGCGGGCCGATGATCCGGTTCCCGATCGGTCGGATGATGGTCGAGCACGCGGATGTGGATGAGCAACTCGCCCGCCTGCGCACGCTGACGCACGACTATGCCGCGCCGGACCGGGCCTGCGAGACCTGGCGGGCGCTCGTGCGGGCATGCCGCAAGCTCGACTGCGACCTGACCGAACACATGCGGCTCGAGAACGAGGTGCTCTTTGCGCCATTCCTGAGCTGACGCCCGCGTGGAGGCCGAGGGGGGAAGCCTCGGCCGCGATTCCACACCGAGAGGCTGGGCGGAGCGGCGGCGGACCATCGGTCCGCCGCCGTGGCATGTCGGGAGCAGACAGGAGACTTGTTGAATATCAATTCCTTAGAGGGCGCGGTTCAAAGTGTGGGGCGAGCAGCGGCTGTAGGCTGGAGCTGCTATTCGAAAGGGAAGACGCGATGAACCGGCCCGCTCTGCAGACACCTTTGACGCCGCGGGCCTCCGCATCGCACGGCGACGTCGCCCGTCTCGCCGCGCAGCTGCGCGAACGTGGCGGCGGCCCCAGCTGGGCCGACATCGCCGAAGCCATCCAGCTGGCGCAGCGCGTGGAGGCGCGGCACGCCCGCGACCCCGACCGCCCGGTCGGCTTAGCCGATCACCTCGCCGCGCTGTCGAGCAGAGTCCACACTCTGCGCGTGCAGGAAGAGCACAGCCTGCTCCCGCTGCTGATCACGGGTGGCCGGCGGGCGCTCGACCTGGCCAGCCGCCTGATGATGTCCGAACACGTGGATGTCGAGGTGCTGCTGCTACGGCTTCGGGAGTTGACGAGGACCTACGCGTCTCGGCTGGGCGCCGCTGAGGACTGGTGCGCGCTCTCCCGGCTCTGCAACAAGCTGGAGGCCGACCTGCGGGCTCACCTGCGGCAGGAGGACGAGGTGCTATACGCGGCGCTCCTGAACTGAACCTGCGGCGCGGGTCAGAACGCCAGGATGTCAACCGCCGCGCCGGCGTCCAGCGCGGTGGCGTGGGCCGGACGCCTTATCAGCAACTCGGTGGCGGCCAGCCCCCTCTGGGCGCTCGAATCCTGGCTGCCGAGCGAGCGGACGCCTTCCGGTCCAGTTCGGGCGCGCAGGAACGTTTCGCGATCGCAGCCGTCACCGAGCCCGGCGCCCAGCGTCGCGGTCCGCCAGGCCAGCGCCGACGCCGGAGAGCGGCCCGAGAGGCCCGCCAGCAGGGGCGCCAGCACGAGGCGGGCGGTCACCATCGCCGCGGATGGGTTCCCCGGGAGGCCGACGACGATCCGGTCGCCAACCTTACCCACCCAGACGGGCTTGCCGGGCTTGATAGCGACCTTCTCGAACACGCAGGTCATGCCGAAGGGGGTGAACATGGTCTTGGAATGGTCGCGCTCACCCACCGAAGCTCCGCCTGTCGTGACCACGACATCGGCCTCGTCTAGGGCCGCGCGGGCCGCAGAGCGGAGCGCGGCGAGGTCGTCGCCCAGCCGCCGCCGACCCACCACCTCGCCGCCCCAGGCCCGCACGAGGGCGCAGACGCCGAAGGACACGCTCTCGGGCACGGCGCCCCGCAGCTCGGCGGCATGGCCGGGGCTCACGAGCTCGTCGCCGGTGCTGAGGATCGCGACGCGCGGCCGGCGGAAGACCTGGAGCGTCCCGCAGTCCGCGGCCGCGGCGGTCACCAGCGCCTGCGGGCTCAACGGGGTCCCGGCCTCGAGCAGGACGTCGCCGGGCGCGAAATCGGATCCCGCCGCGCGCACGTGGCGGGCGCCGCCGGGGGAACCCTCGAAACAGACTTCGCCTGCGACCGCCTGGACGTTCTCCTGGATGAGCACGCGGTCGGCGCCGAGGGGCAGCCGGGCGCCGGTGAAGATGCGCACGCATTCGCCCGGCTCCAGCGGCCGGTCGTGACCGCCCGGCCCGGCGAAGGCCTCGCCGACCACGCGCAGGCGGTTTGTCCCGGCGCGGATGTCGGCGTCGCGCACGGCATAGCCGTCCATCGCAGAGACCGCCGCGCACGGGGCCATGTGCGCTGCGACGACGGGCGTAGCCAGGACACGGTTCCAGGCCATCTCGAGCGGGACCGTCTCCATGCCGAGCGGACGCGCGATCCCCGCGATGCGCCGACAGGCTTCGTCGAAGGTGATCACGCGCAGACACCGCGGTAGCGCGGCACCTGGCCGACCAGCGAGCAGGGCCTGAAGCGGCTGTCGAGCTCCTGGCCCAGGACCAGGTCCCAGGCGTCGCGGCAGGCGCCCGTCGAGCCCGGCACGCAGAAGATGAAGGTGTCGTCGATCTGGCCGGCCAGCGCGCGGGACTGCAGCGTGGACACGCCGACCACACCATGGCTCGCCTGGTGGAACACGACGGCGAAGCCGTCCATCTCCCGGTGCAGCAGCGGGCGCACGGCCTCGGGCGTGACGTCGCGGGGGGCGAACCCCGTGCCGCCGGTCGTCAGGATCACGTCGATGTCCGGCGCGGCGGCCCAGGCGCGGACCTGCGCCCGGATCGCCTCGATCTCGTCGGGGACGATCGTCTGCCCCGCCAGCCGGTGGCCGGCCCCGGACAGGCGGTCCGCCAGCAGCGCGCCCGAGGTGTCGGTCTCGCGCGTGCGCGTATCGGAGATGGTGAGCACGGCGATGTTCAACGGATGGAACGGCAGGCTCTGGTCGATACCAGGCCTGCGCTTGGCGGCCACGGACGGGATGGCGTTCATCATCAACCCCCCGAGAAGGCGGAAAAGAAGGCGACCTCCTGCCCGGGCAGCACCCAGGGGTCGCCGACCGCCAGCTCCTGCGCCACGGCGGCCCGCCCGAGCAAATCGGCGACCTCGCCGAAGAACCGAACGTGAAGGGTCGCCGCGGCGCCTGCGGCCGCGCGATCGGAAGCGAGGGTGTCAGGCGGCATGGAGGCCCTGTCCGTGAAGGTCGGCTCCTTCCCTATCCGGTCCGGGCGCCGCGGCATTTGTCCAAAGTCAATCTGGCCGGAGACAGGGCGTCGCACCCTGTCGCGCCGGGTCAGCGGTCCAGGCGGAACAGCGGCTGGCCGGCCCGCCGAACCTCGACGAAGGCCGCATTCTTCTCGCCAAGGAGCTCGCGCGCCCGCCGGACGAGCTCGCGTTCGGACTCGCACAGCACCGGCACGAAGCGCGGTTCCGCGCCATCCGCCTGGGCCACGTAGAATTCGTAGGTGGTCAACATTTAATCGATCACAGCCCGCCGCCGCTTCCGCGGCCATGACCTCGGTCAAATTCGGCCGGCTCCGACGCGAGCGCTGCGGCTTGACTTCGATCATTCTGTTTCCCGCCCCACCGGGCGAAGCAGGGGGCCATGCCGCACGACCTCGCCTTCAAGCCGTACTTCCTGGGTCCCAAGGCCGAGAACGAAGCCTGGGTCCGCGACGCGTTCGAACACACCCTCAGCGACTGGTTCGTGGAGCGGGGGCAACTGTTCAACGTCGACCCCGCGGCGATCACGCGCGCCGAGCAGGCCGGTCCGGCGTTCCAGCGGGTGCGAGCGCGCATGGAGGATGGGTTGGCGGCCCTGATTGTGCGCCTCCGCGGCGAGCTGCCGACCTATACGCCGCGCTACATGGGCCACATGTCGTCCGAGCTCGCGCTGCCCGGCCTGCTCGGACACTTCGCGGCGCTGCTGCACAATCCCAACAATACCTCGAAGGAGGCCTCGCGCGTCGGCACGCTGATCGAGGCCGAGGCGATCGGGCGGCTGACCGCGATGGTCGGCTATGACCCGGCGGCGGCGCGCGGCCACTTCACCTCCGGTGGGACGGTGGCGAACCTGGAGGCCGTCTGGCGCGCACGCTACCGGCTGGACCACCGCCTCGCGCTGGGCGTCGCCCTGGCCGGGCGGACCGGCACACCGCTGGATGTCTTCGCCACCGCGCACCGTCCCGCGGCCGCGGCCGAACGCCTGGCCGCCCGCCACGGCCTGGACGACGCGGCGTTGCGGGCGGCGAGCGGCGTGGTGGGCAACGCTCTGGAAGCGGCCGAGCGGATCGGCCGACTGAGCGCTCTTCCATACCGAGGCCCGGTGATGCTGGTCCCCGGCCACAAGCACTATTCGTGGGTCAAGGCGGCGAACCTCTTCGGACTCGGCGAGGAGGCGTTCTGGCCCGTGGCGCTCGACCGCCAGGGCCGCCTGTGCCCCGACGCCCTGATGTCGCGCATCGACGAGGCCCGCCGGCGCGGCCGGCCCATTCTGATGGTCGTGACCGTCGCCGGCACGACCGAGATGGGCGAGTTCGATCCCATCGACGAGGTCGCGTTCCGGCTGCAGGCGCTGCGCGACGACGGCATCGACATCTGGCATCACGTCGACGCGGCCTACGGCGGATTCTTCTGCGCCCTGGATCCGGACGAGCCGCTCCTGGAGCCGGCGCGCCGCGTGGCCCTGCGGGCGATCCGCACGGCCGAGAGCGTGACCATCGATCCACACAAGCTGGGCTACGTGCCCTACGCCTGCGGCGCGTTTCTGGCCCGGGACGGGGCTTGCGACGCCGTCTCGTCGTTCGCCGCCCCCTACATCGATCGCGCGGAGCTCGGGGCGGCGCCCTGGACCCGCACCATCGAGGGCTCGCGTCCGGCGACCGGGGGCGCCGCCACCTGGCTTATGGGCGAGAGCCTGGGCTTCGGGCCCGATGGCCTGGGCGCGGTCCTGCGCGCCACCCTGGATTCCGCCCGGACGCTGCGGGCCGCGCTGGGCGCCGCCGCTGACGAGGTGCGGCTCCTCGAGCCGATGGACAGCAACATCTTCTGCTTCTCGGTCGCGGAGGATGGCGACAGCCTCAGCCGTGCGAACGAACGCACGGCGGCTGTCCATGCCAGGATCGCGGGGTCGCCCGCCTTCTCGATGTCGCGAACCGTGCTGGGCGCCGGAACCCACGGCGAACTGATCGCCGACCACGTCGCGAGCTATGGTGGGGATGTGGACGCCGATCGCCTGGTGCTGGTGAGGTGTGTGGTGATGAACCCCTTTTGGGCCGACGCCCGCATGCGCAGCCACCTTCTACCGGAGCTGGTCGGTGAGCTGCGCGGCATCATCGAGGGAGTGCGTGATGAGCCTCGCCGGCAAGTCGCATGAGGTCTTCAACCAGCCGCCGCCGCTAGAGGGCTACGATCTCTTCTCATCCGACGCTGCGCTCGTCGAGGCGGTGGATCGCGAAGGTGCGCGCTGGGGCCGCGACGACCTGGCCGCCTATGGCCGCGCCCTGGGGACGCCGGAGGTCCTGGCCCTGGGCGCCGTCGCGAACCGGGAGCCGCCCCGGCTGCACGCGTTCGACCGCTTCGGTCATCGGACCGATTGGGTGGAGTTCCATCCCGCCTACCACCAGCTCATGGGGCTCCAGGTCCGGCAGGGCATACATGCCTCGCCTTGGTCCGATCCGCGGCCGGGCGCCCATGTCCACCGCGCCGCCGGGCTCTACCTGAGCGGCCAGGTGGAGGCCGGGACGAGTTGCCCGCTGTCGATGACCTACGCCGCAGCGCCCGTACTGGCGGAGGCGCCGGAAGTCGTGCGCGCCTGGCTGCCAAAACTCTACTCCCGCACCTACGACCCGGCGCATCGGCCCATAGCCGACAAGTCAAGCGCGCTCGTCGGCATGGGCATGACCGAGAAGCAGGGTGGCTCGGACGTCCGCGCGAACACGACAAGAGCCGAGGCCCTGAGCTCTGCCGGCGACGCCCGGCTCTACCTGATCGACGGGCACAAGTGGTTCATGTCGGCGCCGATGTGCGACGCCTTCCTCGTGCTGGCTCAGGCGCCACGAGGCCTGTCATGCTTCTTCCTGCCGCGCTGGTTGCCGGACGGGCAGCCGAACGGCCTGCGCTTCTTGCGGCTGAAGGACAAGCTGGGGAACCGGTCGAACGCCTCGAGCGAAGTGGAGTTCGATGACGCGGTGGGTTGGCTGGTGGGCGAGGAGGGCCGCGGCGTGGCGACCATCATCGAGATGGTCGGCTACACGCGGCTCGACAATGTCGTGGGGTCAGCCGGCGTGCAGCGGCAGGCTCTGGTCCAGGCGTTGCACCATGCGCGCCACCGCACCGCGTTCCAGCGCCGTCTGGTCGACCAGCCGCTGATGACCAACGTGCTGGCCGACCTCGCCCTTGAAGTTGAGGCCGCGACGGCCCTGGCTTTTCGCCTCGCGGGCGCCTTCGACGCCCAGGGCGATCATGGCGAGGCGCTGTTCCGACGGCTCGTCACGCCCGCGGCGAAGTTCTGGGTGTGCAAGCGCGGCCCCATCCTGGCGGCCGAGGCGCTCGAGGTGCTCGGCGGCAACGGCTATGTGGAGGACAGCGGCATGCCGCGCATCTACCGCGAGCTGCCCGTCTATTCGATCTGGGAAGGCTCGGGCAACGTCATGTGCCTGGACGTGCTGCGGGCGGTGCGGCGCGAGCCCGAGACGCGCGACGTCCTCGCGCAGGCGTTCGAGGCCGCGCGCGGTGGCGATGCTCACCTCGACGACCTCTTCGACCAGATGCTGGCCGGGCTGGACGGACCTCTCGGCGAGGGCGCGTTGCGCCGGGTCTGCCGTGACCTCGTGGTCGCGATGCAGGCCGCGCTGCTGGTGCGCCATGCGCCGGGCGCTGTCGCCGACGCTTTCCTCGCCAGCCGGGTGAGAACGCGCGCCGACGCCTTCGGCCAGCTGCCGGTCGGGCTCGACCTGCACGCCATCCTCGAGCGCGCTTGGCCTTCGGCGGGATAGCCCTAGGCCAACGCCGGCCGGGGCGTCGACAGCATGCGGCCGTAGCACGCCGCGAACCCCCCGAACGCCAGCGTCCAGAGCGCGGCCGAGGCGATGAGCAGCATGGGCTGCGACGCGCCCGCGAAGGGCGCGGCGAGCCTGAGGAGCGCGGCGCCGTTGATGGCGGCGTACAACGCCGTCGTCGCCGCATCGGCCGCGAGTGGACGGCCGGTGTGGCCGCGGGTGGCCCGCGTCATCACCGCCAGGGTCATGACGCCGATGGCCCCGGCCGTCAGCGCGTGGACCCCGGCCGTCTGAGGGACCACATCCGTCAGCCGCGAGGCCCCGAGCATCGCCAGTCCGACGCCCAGCCAGGCGTATCCGGCATGCAGGATCCAGACGAGGGGCTCGCGCGCCGCCGCCCAGCCGCGCCAGCCCGCCAGCCGGGCCAGGTTGGCGGCTCCCGCCGCCAGGAGCAGGCCGCCCGTGATCGCGCTGGTCGGGAACGCTGCCCAGCCGACGGCGCTGAGCCCGGTGAGCAGGAGCGCGGCCTGGTCCAGGGGCGAGAAGCTGGCGGGCTCCAGCGACAGTCGCCGCGCCTTCATCCAGTTGCGGGTGAAGCTGGGCGTGATCCGGCCGCCGATAAGGCAGAGCAGCAGCGCGGCGGCTCCGACCGCGAGCCGTTCGCCCATGCCGGTCTGCCAGACGGCCGTGTCCACGTGGAAGGCGACGTTGGCGAAGGCGAAGACCGTGACGAGGCCGCAGACGGGCAGGTTGCGCCAGTTGCGCCCCTCGATCACCTCGCGCCAGACCACGCCTGCGAACACCAGCAGGAACGCCGCGTCGATCGCCGCCGCCGCCGGGCCCAGCCACCAGGCCGCCAGCATCGCCACACGGCCCGCGATCCAGAGGCCCACCAGCGCGCCGAGCGGCGCCCCGATCACCGGCATCCGTCCCGTCCAGTTCGGGACTGCGGTGGTGAGGAAGCCGGCCATGATCGCGCCGAGGAAGCCGAACAGCATCTCGTGCACGTGCCAGTCGCGATGCGCGATGGGCGCGGCGCCCCCGAGGAAGCTCCAGATCCAGATCGGGACGGCGAGCGCCGCCCAGATCGACCCGAACAGGAAGAACGGGCGGAACCCGAAGCTGAGGAGGGCCGGGCCCGTGTAGGCGCGGCGCGCGGCGGCGGTGCTCATGTCGCCCTCTAGCAGCGGCCCCTCGCGCCGGCCTTGATGGGCGTCAAGCAGCTGCTGCCGCCAAACTTAGCGCCCCTACACACTTCCTTGCATCTCTTCGACGGCGGCGCTTCTCCGGGCGCCCGCCTTGTGGCAATCAGCCTGTCGATCCGGAGACCAGACCCTTGAGATCGCTCCTGCCGCCGTTCGCTGTCCTGGCGCTCGCCGCGCTCGCCGCGTGCGACAACGCCAAGCCCCGACCCGTCGACCCGCCGGATCCTGCCGCGACCGCTCTCGTGCCGGCCGCCACACCTGCGCCCACCGCGGCGGCGGGGGCTTCCGCCGGCCTGGCCAAACGGCCCGAAATGGCCGGCTTCTACCTGGACGCGATCAACGAGGCCCAGGACCCGGTGAACCGGCCGGCCACGATCAGCGCCGCCGGGCCGGTCACGTTCAGCGGCTTCGGCTTCGATCCCGTCGCCAAGGCGCCCGGAGCGGCCGTCGATGTGGTGGTCGACGGCGTGGCCTATTCGACGGCATACGGCCATGCGCGGACCGACGTGGCCAGCTATTTCAAGGCCCCGGCGCTCGTGAACACCGGCTACACCGTCACGCTTCCCGCTGGCGCGGTCAGGCCCGGTCGGCATCAGGTGATCGTGCGGGTCGTGTCGGCCGACAAGACGGGCTACTTCGACTCGGTCGTCATCGGTTTCGTCGCCAAGTGAGCGAGCCGACGATCTGCCTCCTCCGCGACCGGGTAGGCTTCAGGAATTAGGCCGATGGAACGCCAGATCTACGACCGCATGCGGGTGCTGGAGCAGACCCACTGGTGGTTCACCGCCCGTCGCGAGATCCTGGCGGCCGAGATCGCCCGCCTTCCGCTGCCGCGACCCGCGCGCATCCTCGAGGCGGGCTGCGGCACGGGCGGCAACCTCGAGCTTCTGAAGACCTTCGGCGACGTCCGCGCGATCGAGCCCGACGCCGAGTCCCGCGCCTACGCCGCCGAGCGCTCGGGCGTGACCGTCGATGGCGGCCTGCTGCCCGACGGCCTGCCTGATCTGGGCGGCCCCTTCGACCTGGTGACGGCTTTCGACGTGGTCGAGCATGTGGACGACGACGCGGGCGCGGTCGCGGCCCTGGGGCGCCTCCTGAAGCCGGGCGGCTTCCTGGTGACCACCGTCCCGGCCCATGCCTGGATGTGGAGCCAGCACGACGTCCAGCACCACCACAAGCGCCGCTATACGCGGCCCGCATACCGCCGCCTGTTCGAGGCCGCGGGCCTGAAGGTGCGCCGCGCCACCTACTTCAACTCGGTGCTCTTCCCGCCGATCGCCGCCGTGCGCCTCGCCAAGTCGGCGGCGAGGATCAAGGGCGGCGACGACGAGGCCATGCCGCCTGCACCGCTGAACGGGCTCCTGCGCCACCTGTTCGGCGCCGAGAAGGCGATCCTCCGGGCCACCGACATTCCCTTCGGCGTTTCGATCCTGCTGATCGCCGAACGCCCATGAGCGAGCGGCCGCCCGAAAGGCCGCTCTTCCAGCAGGTCCCCCTGTTCGCCGTCGTCGGCGTCGCCGCCACCGCGACCCACGTGGCCGCCGCGCTGGCGGCCCGCGAGCTCGCGCACCTCTCGCCGTTGGCCGCGAACCTCGTGGGCTACCTCGGCGCCGTCGGCGTCAGCTATCTGGGCAACGCGCGGTTCACATTCCGCCGCGCCGTCTGGCACGGGCCGCAGTTCGTCCGCTTTGTCGCCGTGTCGCTGGCGGGCCTGGCGCTCACCCAGGGCCTCACCTGGCTCCTGGTGGAGCGGCTGGGCTGGCCGTTCGGAGCGGGCCTCGCCGTCGTCGCCGTGGCGGTCCCGGCGCTCTCCTTCGTGCTCCAGCGCGTGTGGGCCTTCCGCCGCACCCCTTAACATTGATCAGATCGGCGCCGATCCCCACATAGGGTTCGTCCGGTCGAAACGTGCCGATACCGGGCGGGTCGGCCGGAGAGTCGCTTCTTGCGAGGACTCTTTGGATGAACCGTAGTCTGATCTTCGACAGCCCGTTCCTGCTGGGCTTCGAGCATACCCGAAGCCTGATCGAGCGGGCGGCCAAGGCGGCCGCCGAGAGCTATCCCCCCTATAATGTGGAGGACCGCGGCGACGGCGCCCTGCGCATCACCCTGGCGGTGGCCGGCTTCTCGCCCGACCAGCTCAGCGTGACCGTCGAGGACCGACAGCTCGTGGTTTCGGGCAAGCGGGAAGGCGCGGGCAAGTCCGAGGACGCCTACCTCCACCGCGGCATCGCCGCCCGTGGCTTCCTGCGAAGCTTCGTGCTGGCCGACGGCATGGTGGTGGAAAGCGCGACCCTGGAGCACGGCCTGCTCCACATCGACCTGGCCCGACCGGAGCCTGAGAAAAGGGTGCAATCCATCCCAATTCGCAGCGCCGGCTAGGCTACGACAAGTCTACCGAGCCGGACCGCCGGAAAATCCGGGGTCCCATCAAAAGAAAGGCTGGCTGAACCGGCGGCCTTTCGGAGCGTTGAGTTTTACGGAGGTGGTCATGATGACGCCTGTTCTTACTGCCGAAGCGTTTGCCGCCCTTGGCGCGCCCAATCTGGTCTATGTCCGCCCCATCAAGGCGGCCGAGATCATCGCCAACACGCCGGCCGCCCAGATCCAGAGCTTCGAGCTCGACCCTGAGCAGACCTTGTATGCGGTGCACCGCGCCGACGGCGAACGCCTGGCCGTCCTCACCGATAGGGCCTCCGCCGTGGCCGCCGCCCTGGCTCACGAACTGGCCCCAGTTTCTGTTCACTAAGGTGTCAGTGCGCTAGCGACCGCCCCAATGGGTGCAACACGGAGAAGCCGGCCTTCGGGCCGGCTTTTTCGTGCGCGTGTGACTTGCCTCCGCCGCGGAGCGGCGGGAGGGGGACCATCCGCCGAAGAGCGGATGGTGGAGGGGGCGAGCCCCAGTCAATGAGTTCAAGACAGCCCGGTCGATCCGCGGAGCTTGAGGCTCGCCCCCTTGTTTGTTTGAGAGCGGGTAGTTTGGCGGGGTCTTCCGGGACGCCCGCCTGACGTAGCAGCGCCAGGCGGGCTGTCGGTGGAGGGGCCGCAGTCCCCTGAGCCTTATGGGCTTAGGTGGAGCAGGGCCGCCGCCGACATTCCATGACCCGGATGGTTGCAGGGACTTTGAGGTCCGGAGCCACAAGGAGGGGTCGGTGGAACAGCGCCAGTCTAGCATGCGGGTCGCTGGGATCGATGTCGGCAAGCATCACGCGGCGACGGCCCAGGTGGAGGCGGTGAAGGCGGCTCAGGATCCCCGTCTCGCCGACCTCGCCGAGCGGCTGACCTGCTACGAGCAGATCACCGACCAGGCCGCTGAGCTGAAGACCTTCCTGGAGAGCGTCAGC
>NZ_DASWTE010000255.1:0-4763 GCF_036402295.1 Phenylobacterium sp. | reverse complement strand
GCGCGCGCGATCAGGGTCTTGCCGGTGCCGGGCGGGCCGATGAGCAGCGCGCCCTTCGGGATCTTGCCGCCCAGGCGCTGGAACTTCTGCGGGTCCTTCAGGAAGTCGACGATCTCCGTCAGCTCTTCCTTGGCCTCGTCCACGCCGGCCACGTCCTCGAAGGTGACGCGGTTCTTGTTCTCGGTGAGCAGACGGGCCTTCGACTTGCCGAAGCCCATGGCGCCGCGCGTGCCGCCCTGCATCTGGCGCATGAAGAAGATCCAGACGCCGATCAGCAGCAGGATGGGCAGCGAGTTCAGCAGCAGGCCCACCAGGGTGAAGCCGCCCGCGGCCTTCACCGAGATGTTGGCGCCCTGCTGCTCCAGGCGCTTCACCAGGTCGTCCTGGTTGTTGGGCGTGACCGTCGTGTACTGGCGGTTCGACTGGTCGGTGACCTCGACCACGGGGCCGCGGATCTCGGCCGACTTCACTTCGCCGGCGTCCACCTTCTGCAGCATCTGCGTATAGGTGACTTCGCGGCTGCTGGCAGCCCCGCGGCCGCCGCCCGTCATCATGGAATAGAGCCCGATCAGGACGACGACGATGACGCCCCAGATGACGAGATTACGAAGGTTCATGTGAGGACCGTTCCCATGAAGGCGGCGCGAAAGGACCGAAGATAGGGCGCCGAGGGCTTATCGACCACTTTACGCGAGCCTGACGCGACGCAACATCGCGCCTTGGCTGTAAAACGCAAAAGGGCCGCGCCCGCGGCGCAGCCCCTCAAATAAGCATCATTCGTGCCAGCTTTTAGGCCTGCACGAGCGTCTTAACGCGTCGGCTTCTTCGGCGCGGCGATCAGGCCTTCGCGCTGGGCGCGCTTGCGGGCCAGCTTGCGGGCGCGGCGAACGGCCTCGGCCTTCTGTCGGGCGCGCTTCTCCGAGGGCTTTTCGTAGTGGACGTGCCGCTTCATTTCGCGGAACGAGCCTTCGCGCTGCATCTTCTTCTTCAGCGCCTTCAGAGCTTGATCGACGTTGTTATCGCGGACGAAAATCTGAACCAGAGGAACCTCTCCTGCCTACGCTAGCCGCCCGCCTCGACCGACTTAAGGCGGCGAGCGTGCAAAAATGGATCGCCCGAAAGGTGGGACCCTTCGGGTTTGAGGGCGGCGAGATAGCAGAAGAGCCTCGCCCTGTCCACGCACTCCGCCTAGATAAGTGGCCATGACGACGCCAGCGCAGAAATGGGCCGAGGACACCGAGCAGGCGCTGCTCGACGCGGCGCTGCCGCTGGTTCCGGCCCACGGCTGGACACGACGGACCGTCGCGCTGGCCGGCAAGGCGCTCGGCATGTCCGAAGGCGAGACGGGGCTTCTCCTGCCACACGGCCCCACCGACCTCGCCGCCCTCCTCTCGCGGCGGCACGACGCCCGGGCGCTGGCGTCGCTGGGCGACCCTCATAACCTGAAGATCCGCGAGCGCATCCGCCGGGCCGTCGAGGCTCGCCTGGACGCCGCCGCCCAGGACGAGGCGGTGCTGGCCCGCTGGATGGGTTTCCTGGCGCTGCCCCTGCAGGCGCCGCTGGCCTCGCGCCTGGCCTGGGAGACCGCCGAGCACCTGTGGCGCTGGGCCGGCGACGAGGCCACCGACGAGAACCACTACACCAAGCGCGCGATCCTGGCCGGCATCGTCACCGGCGCGCTGGCGATCCAGGTGTCGTCCGGACGCGGTGAGGCGCTCAGCTTCGTCGACCGCCGCATCGAGGACGTGATGCGCTTCGAGAAGTGGAAGGCCACGACCAGGCTCCGTCCCAGCGAGTGGGCGACGAGCCTCGCCCAGAGCCTTGGCCGGGCGCGGTACGGGAATGAATCTCCGCCCTAGGTTAGCCGTGGGGGTTGATGAAGATCGTCTCCACCGCTTCGCCGAACAGCGCTGCGATCCGGTAGGCGAGGTCCAGCGACGGGTCGTGCCGGTCGCCCTCCAGCGCGATCACCGCCTGGCGCGAGACGCCGAGCTTCCTGCCCAGCTCCTCCTGGGTCCAGCCGCGGGCGGTGCGCAATTCCCTCAGCCGGTTCCTCATCGCGTGGTCCGCACGAAGGGCGCCACCAGGCCGTAGCAGGCCCAGAACAGCGCGAAGATCAGCCAGCCCGGTGCGTGCGGCGCGTCGGCGTAGCTCTCGAGGAAGCCCCAGGTGGTGAAGACGGCCATGGCCAGGCCGGACGCCAGGATGAACCGACGTGCGGTCAGGGCGCGGATGAACTCGTCGGAGTCCCGCATGAAGGCGAGCGTGGCCCAGATCTGGCCGACCACCGGCGCGGAGATGGCGAGCGCCAGGAACCACGTCCCGGGTGGTTGGCGACTGTCGAAGGCGCCGAAGATCGCCGCGACGTTGAAGGCGACGTAGGCGGTCATGAACACAATGGTCCGGATGCGGTACCGCTGCGCGGGCGAAAGAGCGGAGGACATCGGCGGCTCCGTTGATGTAAGGATAACTTTACATCGACAGGAGGTAAGGTCAACCTTACATCACGTTCGCTGGCACAGAATGCTCAGCCAGCGGTCGCCCGCCCGGTCGGGGCGCACGTCCTGCGTGACATCCATCGAGACGAGGCTGAGTCCGCCAACGCTTGCGAGCAGCGACTCGGCCCCGGCTTCGTCGAGGTCCGTGAAGCGGCGACCTGGCGTCTGGCGTTCCTCGGTCCCGTACCTGAACGACATCCACCACGCGCCGCCGGCCACGAGTGCGTCGCGAATGCGGGTCATCACCGCCGGCAGCTCGGCCCGCGGCACGTGGAGCAGGGACGCGCACGCCCAGACCCCGTCGAACGCGTCCCGCCACGCGATCTGGTCGAAAGTCAGCACCTGCACCGGCAAGCCGGTATGGGCGCGCGCCAGCGTGGCGAGCTTCGGCGAAGCCTCCATGGCGGTCACCGCGAAGCCCATGCGGCTCAGCGCCAGAGCGTCACGGCCCGATCCGCAGCCGGCGTCCAGCACCCGGGCGCCTGGCTTCAGCAGCGCCGCGAAGGCCTGCCAGCCGGCGGCCATGTCGGCGTCGATCGAACGGCGGAAGAAGTCCTCGGCGTTTTCCTCGTAGAACTCGACGCTCACCGGCCCCTCCGCGCTACAGCATGCGCACCTTGTTCACGTGGCCCATCTTTCGCCCCGGCTTGGCGGCGCGCTTGCCGTAGAGGTGGATGCGCGTGTCGGGCTCGTGGGCCAGCTTCGCCCAGCCGTCCACCTCGTCGCCCAGCAGGTTCAGCATCTCGACGCGCGAGTGCGGGATCGTCGGCCCCAGCGGCCAGCCGGCCACGGCGCGGATATGCTGTTCGAACTGGTCGACCGAACAGCCGTCCAGGGTCCAGTGGCCGGTGTTGTGCACCCTGGGCGCGATCTCGTTCACCAACAGGCGGCCGTCCTTCAGCTCGAACAGCTCGATGCCGACGACGCCCACATAGTTCAGGCCCTTCAGCACCCGCGCGGCGATCTTCTCGGCTTCCAGCGCCACGTGGTGCGAGACGTTCGCGGGCGCCAGGGTGCGGCGCAGGACGCCGCTCTCGTGGTGGTTCTCGGCCAGGGGATAGACGGCCGTCTCGCCGTCGCGGCCGCGCGCGGCGATGATCGACAGCTCGCGCACGAAGTCGGCCGGCGCCTCCAGGATCACCGGAACCCCGCCCAGCGCCTCGAACGTCGACGCCGCGTCGGCCACGTTCTCCACCCAGCGCTGGCCCTTGCCGTCGTAGCCTTCGCGCCGGGTCTTCATCAGCAGCGGTGCGCCCATCACGGCGGCGACCGAGGCGGCCTCTTCGGCGCTGTCGGCCGAAGCGAAGGCGACGGTCGGCGCGCCGCTGGCGTTCAGGAACTGCTTCTCGGCGACGCGGTCCTGGGCCACGGCCAGCGCTTCCGGGCCCGGCGCCACCTCGCAGCCCAGCCGCTGCAACGCCACGACGCTTTCGGCCGGCACGTTCTCGAACTCGAAGGTCACCACCTTGGCGACGGCGGCCAGCTTCTCCAGCGCCGCGGGATCGTTGTAGGCGCCGACGATAGTGTGGTTCGAGACCTGGCCCGCGGGGCTGTCGGCGTCGCGCTCCAGCACCGCCACGTCGAAGCCCAGCCGCGCGGCGGCCAGCGCCAGCATGCGGCCGAGCTGTCCGCCCCCCAGGATGCCGAGGGTGGAGCCGGGCGGGAGTGGCAGGTGGACCATGATCCTACTCGACGGCCTCGGAGACGCCGGCAGTCTGGGCGGCGGCGAATTCGGCCACCCGCTTCGCCACCGCGTCGTCCGAAATGGCCAGGATCCGCGCCGCCATCAGGCCGGCGTTCTTGGCCCCGGCCTCGCCGATGGCCAGCGTGCCCACCGGGATTCCGCCGGGCATCTGGACGATGGAGAGCAGGCTATCCATGCCCTTCAGCGCTTTGGACTCGATCGGGACGCCCAGCACCGGCAGGTCGGTCAGCGAGGCGGTCATGCCCGGCAGGTGCGCCGCGCCGCCGGCGCCGGCGATGATCACCTTGAAACCGGCGGCCTTGGCGCCTTTGGCGAAGCTGTACATCCGCTCGGGCGTACGGTGCGCCGAGACCACCTTGGCCTCGTAGGCCACGCCCAGGCCCTCCAGCATCTCGGCGGCATGGCGCAGCACGGGCCAGTCGGATCGGCTGCCCATGATGATGGCGACAGGCGCGCTCATTGCGATGCGTAATCCTAGAGGGGGTGCCGGAAGGGCGCGGAGTATAGGCGCCGGCTTTGCCGGCACAATGCAGAGCGGTTAGATTCCCTTAACCGCCGTA
>NZ_DASWTE010000254.1:0-5967 GCF_036402295.1 Phenylobacterium sp. | reverse complement strand
GCCACGTTTCCGGTGATGTAGGCGGCCAGCGCGCCGGCCGTGGCCGCGCCGGTGTTCTGCTCCGAAAGGTAGGCCATCGTCAGCGTGAAGGCGGCCGACATGAAGACGCCCTGTACGATCCGCAGCGCCGTGAAGGTCGCGAGATCCGGCGCGTGCGCCAGCAGCACCGTCGGGATCGCCAGCAGCGCCAGGCTAACCCAGATGCCGCCGCGGCGGGGCAGCCGGTGGCTGACCAGGGCCACGACGAGGCCTGCGCCGGCCATGCCGATGGTCGACGCGTTCACCGCCACGCCCATGGCGGAAGGTGCGACGTCATACATCTTCGCGAGTGTCGGCAGGATGGCCTGGGCGGCGAAGAGGTCGACGAGGGTCAGGAAGCCGATCAGGCCGATGATCGCGCGGCGCAAAAGGCGGTTGGAGTCGGTGGTCATGGGATATCTCCGGGGCTGAAATGCGAAAGGGCGTGCGGGGCCCGGAGACTGGTCCGGACTCCACACGCCCTCCGCGCCGAGGTCCCTGCGGGACTTGGGGGGAAACAGGGCCTCAGAGCTCCGCGGCGCGCCGGGCGGGTGATGGCTTGCGCCGCGGAGGGTCGCTCACATGTGGTCGGCGGCGGCCGTCGTGTCGGCGTCGTTCTTGATGTCCGCGGCGATCAGCACGGCCGGAACCTTGCCGGTGTTCTTCCACCAGTGGCTGACGCCCTTCTTCTCTTGGGCGACGTCACCGGCCTTGTGGACGATGCCCACGGCGCAGGTGGAGTTGAACTCGGTGATCTGGCCCGAGACCGTCATGATCAGGGCCGGGCGGTCGGTGTGGCTGTGCCACGGCACGACGCCGCCCGGCTGCACCACCAGCCGGCGCAGGCGCAGGCGGCGATTGTCGAGGCCGTTGATCTCGCCGCCCAGGGCGACGAAGGCCAGCTCGGTGTCGGTGACCTTGGCAGGCATGGTCTCGCCGGCCGTGCGGGCGTCGGCGCGCATCTGGTCGGCCGGGCAGGTCCCGGCGGACGCGGCGGTGGCGATGGCGGCAAGCGCCGCGGTGAACGCCGCCGTAGTCAGCAGTTTGAGGGATTTCATGGTTTTCTCTCTTCGGGTTGTCCGATGACCCGAAGGTAGAAGGCGGCTACCTTGCGCTGAATTCGCTTTAAGTTATGGCGGCAATGCGTGGAAGTTTACGGCCGCCAATACTCTTGAGTCTTCGCCCGCGCGCGAGGCGGGACTTCCGATGCATGCAGCGCATGACGCCATTAGCCGCCCGTCATTTCCGCTGACCAGTGGCAGCTGGCACAACGGCGGCATGAAAACCGCCGCCAAGACCTCCCTGCTCCTCGACAAGGCCAAGCTCGGCCAGGTCGTCCTGGTGTTCCAGGGCGGCGGGGCGCTGGGCGCCTATCAGGCCGGCGTCTACCAGGCGCTGCAGGAGGCCGGCGTCGAGCCCGACTGGGTGATCGGCACCTCGATCGGCGCCATCAACGCCGCGCTGATCGCCGGCAATGCGCCCGAACGTCGCCTTGAACGGATGCGCGAGTTCTGGGCGCGGATGACCCATTCGCGCGCCGTGCAGTTTGCGGGGATGATCCCGGGCCTCGGCGCCCTCGCCGCCAACGCGATGACGGTCGCGAACGGCCTCGAAGCCTTCTTCCGACCCAACCCCTGGGCCTTCCTGGGGATGCAGGTTCCGTTGGGGTCGGAGCTCGCCGGCTACTATTCCACCGAGCCCCTCGAGAAGACGCTCGGCGAGCTCCTCGATCCCCAGCTCATGAACGCAGGGCGTCCCCGCCTGACCGTCGGCGCGGCCAACGTCCAGACCGGGCAGATGCGCTATTTCGACAGCCGGGACGACCCGCTGACCGTGCGCCACGTCATGGCCTCGGGCGCCCTACCCCCCGCCTTCCCGGCCGTCCGCATCGGCGGCGAGCTCTACTGGGACGGCGGCATCCTCTCCAATACCCCCGTGGAAGCCGTCTTCGACGACAAGCCGCGCCGCTCGGGCGTGGTGTTCGCCGTCCACATGTGGGCCCCCAACGGCCCCGAGCCCGACAGCATCTGGAGTGTGTTGTCACGGCAGAAGGATCTGCAGTACTCCAGCCGAGCGATCACCCACATCGCCAGGCAGAAGCAGATCCACAAGCTCCGCCACATCATCGCGATGCTGGCCGACAAGCTGCCGCCGGACGTGAAGGCCACCAACGAGGCGCGCGAGCTCGCCGCCTACGGCTGCCCCACCCAGATGCACGTCATCCGGCTGCTCTCACCGCCGCTTGCCGGCGAGGACCACGCCAAGGACATCGACTTCTCGCCCCTGGGCATCCGCGCCCGCTGGGAAGCTGGCTACGAGCACACCGCGCGCGTGCTGCAGCAAGCGCCCTGGACCACCTGCGTCGACCCCATGGAGGGCATCATCCTCCACGAGGCCGAGGCGGGCCGGATGACCGACGAGCCCCTTCCCGCCAATGACCAAGGACCCTCGAAATGACCCGCCGCTTCAATCGCCATTCGCTGGGCGCGATCGCCATGGGCGTCAGCCTTAGCCTCACCGCCTCCGCCATCGCCGCCGTCGCGCAGCCCGCCGCCGCGGCGGAAACAGCTCAGGGTGTGGTCCGCGTCCAGAGCGCCTACCGCTTCGACGATACGGTCGCGCGCATCAAGGCCGACATCGCCGGCAAGGGCATCCGCTTCTTCACCGAGATCGATCAGGCCGAGCTCGCCAAGGGCGCGCAGATCGACCTCCGGCCCTCCAAGCTGCTGATCTTCGGCAACCCGCCGCTGGGCGCCCAGTTCCTGGCCTCCAACCCCTACGCCGGTCTCGACTGGCCGGTGCGCATCCTGGTGACGGAGGACAGCCAGGGCAAAGTCTGGGTCGCCTACACCGACTTCGCCTACATCGCCGACCGTTACGAGATCCGCGACCGCCAGGCCCAGATCAAGATGGCGTCCGAGGTGGCCGGTTCTATCGCTGGGAGTGTGGCTGGACGATAGCTTCTGTTCACCCTCGACCGGAGCGCGCCAGGAGGCGGCCGGTCCTCGCCCCGCGCGGCTCAGAAGGCGCGACTGAGGCTGACGCCCCATTCCCGCGGCCGGCCGAAGCTCGCCTCCTTCAGCCCGAAGCCCGCCGAGGCGTTGCCCGACACCTTGTAGCGCTCATCCGAGAGGTTGGTCCCGAACACCGCCGCCTGCCACTTGCCGTCAGCCGAGGTGAAGCTGAGACGCGCGCTGAACAGGTCGTAGGCGCCCTGCGTCAGGTCCGGATCGTTGGCGACGTCGTTGTAGACGGTGCTGTAGTGGCTCCAGTCGCCGCGGGCCACGATGCGCGCCCCCGACGCCAGCTCGTGCGTGTACTGGACGCCGGCGTTGGCGGTCCACTTGGGAGCCTTCACGAAGTGGGTAGCCAGCGTGATCGGCAGCACCTGGCCGGCGGCCAGCCCCTGCCCTACGGACGTGTATTCCGCATCCATGTAGCCGACGCCCAGGTTGAAGTCCCAGGCGGCCGAGGGCTTGGCCTGCGCCTCCAGTTCGACGCCCTTCACCTCGCCGGCAGCGGCGTTGGCGACGAAGTTGCGGGGGGTCTGGTTCACCGTGACCTGGATGTTCTTGTACTCGCTGAAGTAGCCCGCGAGGTTCAGGATCAGGCGCCGGTCGAGCCAGGCCGTCTTCACGCCGCCCTCGTAGGTCCACAGCGTTTCGGGCTGATACTCGGTGACCTCGGAGGCGTCCGCCAGGGGGCGCGCGTTGAAGCCTCCGCTCTTGAAGCCCTTGCCCGCCGAGACGTAGAGCAGCGCGTCCGGCGTAGCCTTGTATTCGAGGCCGATTTTGGGCGTGAACGAGTCCCACGAGCCCTTGCGCGTGACGTTGGCGACGATGAAGCCGTCGCGGATGCGGCGATGGTCGAGATAGTAGGTCTTCTCGTCGCGGTTCACCCGCGCGCCGAGCGTCATGCTGAGCTGATCGGTGAAGCTGAAGCTGCCCTGCGCGAACGCCGCGTAGGTCTTGTTGACCACCCGCGTATAGATCGCGACGGAGGGGCTGAACGGCGGCGGCGAAACGCCGGGAACGAGGCCCTCGGCCAGCTTGGCGTGGCCCGAGTCCGTGCCCCGCTCGCGGAAGCCGTAGAGACCCGCGACCCAGGTCAGGCGGTCGCCGAAGCCGGTCCCGTTGAACTGCAGCTCCTGGCTGACCTGGGCCTGGACGTCGTGGTTGAACGTCTCGCGGAACGTGTAGGGCGAGTTGTCCCCATCGCGGGCGAAGGTGGCCTCCAGGCCGCGGACGGCAGTGATGCTCTTCATCGACACCGCGCCAAGGTCCCAGTTCACCGTCCCGGAGACGCCCCAGAGGTCGAGGTCGTTGATGTTCGGCCCTGTGCCATAGGTGGTGAAGGGGCTGTCGGTGAGGAACGACGTGTTCAGCGAGCGGACGCCGTTCGGGGCGACGATGGGCAGGCGCGGCGCCACGAAGGTGTTGAAGTTGCCCAGGAACGGCCCGATCCCGAACCCCGGAACGGCGCCTATCACCAACGCCTTCTGTGGCGCAGAGTTCTCGCGGGCCCGCGTGTAGTCGGCGGCGAGGTCCACGGTCACGGCGTCCGAGACATCCCAGTGCAGCTGGCCGCGGACGGCGTTCGCGTTGCGGTCGCCCAGGTCGTCGCCGGTGAGCAGGCGCTTGCCGTAGCCGTCGCGGCCCAGGTGGGCGACCGAGATGCGGGCGAAGGCGTTGTCGGCGAGCGGCAGGTCCACGTGCGCCTTGAGGTCGAGGCGGTCGAAGCGGCCGGTGGTCAGCTCGACCTGTCCGCCCAGCTCGCGGCCCGGCTGTGCGGTGGTGATGACCACAGCGCCGCCGATGGTGTTCTTGCCGAACAGGGTGCCCTGCGGCCCGCGCAGCACCTCGATGCGGCCCACGCCGAAGGCGTCCAGCGTGCCGCCGATGGACCGCGCGTAGTAGACGCCGTCCACGTAGATTCCCACCCCCGGGTCGCTGAAGATGGCGAAGTCGTTCTGGCCCACGCCTCGGATGAAGACCGTGGCGTTGTAGTTGCCGCCGCTGAGGGCCGCGGCGCCATCGAAGCGGATGCTGGGGGCGAACTTGGCGATCTGGTCGACGCTGTCGACGCCCCGGGCGGCCAGGGCTTCGCCGCTCAACGCCGTCACCGCGACCGGCGTGTCCTGCAGGCGCTCCTCGCGCTTGCGGGCGGTGACCACCACCTCCTCGATCTGCGCCGACTCGCTCGCCGCCTGGGCGGCCGCGGGGGCGGGCGCCGCCACGGCGGCCATCGCCAGGAACAGGCCGCCGACGGTCAGGCAGCCGGCGTCGCTTCCAGCCTTGGGCTTGGACATGGTGTTTCCTCCGCGCAGGCTGTTTCTCGTCTTTCCGCTACGTGACGTCGCGCGGATAACTGTTATGCCTGCTAACTATTAGTGAGACGCCGTTTTGCGCCAGACGGCAATTGCGGCGAAGCGTCGCCGCGGATTTCGCGAAACGATGTTGCAGCCACGCCACAGCAGAGCTGGCGGCCGCCCCGCATCGGGACGCCCCGTGACCACCTTCACCCGCGGCGGTTCAGCCCATGCGCACGACGGGCTTGATGACCCGCCCCGCTTCGCCGTCGGCGATCGCCTGGCCGATCGCGTCGAACGGGTAGAAGGCGATCAGCCGGTCGAAGGGAAAGCACCCCGCCTGGTGCAACGCGATGAGGCGCGGGATGAAGACGTCGGGATCGGCGTCGCCCTCCACGACGCCGCGGACGGCGCGCCCGCCGCTCATCAGCGCCACGGCGTCCAGGCCGAGCTCGTCGCCCATCTTCGAAGCGCCCACCAGCCCGCAGGTCCCGCGCGGGGCCAGGGCGTCGACCGCCTGGCGCATGACTGCGAGGTTGGCGGTGGTGTCGAGCGTGTAATCGGCGCCGACGCCCGTGATCTCGCGGATGCGGTCCACGACGGGCCCGGCACGGCTGTCCAGGGCATGGTCAGCGCCCAGC
>NZ_DASWTE010000253.1:0-8185 GCF_036402295.1 Phenylobacterium sp. | reverse complement strand
GGCGCTGCGCGCCGTCAGCCGGTGTCGCGGTGGATGACGGGCGGCGAGGCGTCGTCGTCGTCCGCGTCGGCGTTCAGCTCGTCGAAGGTCGGGAACTCGACCCCGTCCGGCAGCGGCGGGGGCCTGGGCAGCTTGCGCCAGGTCGCGGCCAGCTCTTCGGGCAGGTGCAGGACGCGGCAGGCGCGCAGCACCTGGGCGTCGAGGTCGCCGACCAGGAAGTCGGGCTCGTCGTACCAGTCGTCCAGTTCGAAATCGAAGAGGTCCTCGCAGAGCTTGCGGGAGGGAAGCTCGGGATTGTCGGCGGCGGCGATGCGCGCGACCGCGTCCTGCAGGTCGGTGACCCGCCGCTCCATCGCGTTCTCGCGGATCACCGCGTCGCGGCGGGCGATGAGCTTCGCCCGGACCTCTTCGTCCGCCCACTCGCGGGCGAGCTTCGCCTTCAACGCCAGGGTCTGGCGCAGCGAGCGCGACATGCGCTGGTAGGTGCGGCCCAGCTCGGCGATCTCGGCGGCCTCCTCCGCCGCCATCAGCTTGGCATGCGCCTTCTCCGCGGCGGCGAGATCGAGCTCGGCCAACCGCGCCAGCATCGCCTCGTCGCGCGAGAGCATGGGGGACGCATCGGTCATGCGGGGAGTGGAACACGGGGGTACGTCAGCGGACGTAGGGTGTTGTCCTGGAAACGAGAAGACGGTGAGAACCGTCAGGCCAGCTATTCATTAGCGGTCGGCGCCGCGCGGCGTGCCTCTACGACCCTGCCGCTTCGCGCATTGGGCTCCCATTGCCGCATGTGTCCGGCAGTCGGGAGGCGGATGAAGAGATGATCCCTCCCCTACTTTCCTCCGGAGCTCTGGCTCGGGGAACTTCGATAGCGCCTCGCCTCCGCCGGTTGTCCGGCGGAGGGGCGCGTCGGCTAGTAGCGACGGTACTCGTACTGGCTGGGATACTCGTGGCCGTTATCGTTCAGGGCGCCGGCGATGATCAGGCCGATCACGCCTGAGGCGATGGCGGCCATGACCACGTCGCCGTTGTCCGACCGGTAGTAGCGGTAACCGTGGCGGGGCGGCGGCAGTCGGTAGGCGCGGTAGTCCGAAATCACGTACTGGCGGCTGTTGTAGTAGGGGTACCGCTGACCCGTCCTCCAACGGCCGTCATAGCCGTCGTAGCCGTATCGGCCGCCGTAGTAGCGGTGCTCGCGATGACCGCGGCGATAGTCGCCTCGATCGGCGCGGCGATCGTCGCGACGGTCGTATTGGTCGGGGCGGCCATCCCGGTCCCGGTCGCGGTTCCATTCGCGCACGTCCGGGCGGCCATCCCGGTCGCTGTCGCGATAGCGGTCCTGGGCGTAGTAGCGGTCCTGGGCGTAGTAGGGCTGAGCCGCGGCGACGCCTGCGGGCAGCACACCGGCGAGCGCGGTGGCGGCGGCGACGGCCGCGATGAGGGCCTTGTTCATAGGGGTCTCCTTTCGAGAGAGCACGCACTCTAAGGGAGCGCGGATGACCGCAGGGATTGCTGCGGCGTTCATCTGCCACTCAGGATGGGAGGCGTACCCCGTACCAACGCGTGCGAAAGGCGCAGGTTGCGGCCCGGTGCGTGTCAGGGCGCAGCGCGGGCGATCAGTTCGGCCAGCTGCTCCGCCACCCGGGTCGGGGGCGTGGGTTTGCGCAGGAGGGAGAAGGGTTCGCCGTTCAGGCGGGTGAAGGCGCCGGGCGCGAGGTCCTGCAGGTCTCCGGTCAGCAGGATCGCCGGCAGGCCCGGCCGGCGCGCGTGGACCTCGTGGATGAGGTCGAGGCCGTTGAGGCCGGGCATGGCGAAATCGGTGACCAGGGCGTCCACCTGGGCGCCCCGATCCAGTTGCCCGAGGGCCGCGGCGGCGTCCTCCGCGCCAATGGTGGCGAAGCCGGCGTCCTGCAGCGAGCTCATCAGGCCGTCGCGGACCTGTTCGTCGTCGTCGACGACGAGGACGCGCCGCCCGTCGCCGTCGAGGGCGGGACAGCGGACATCCTGACGGGAGACCGTGTCCGGCGGCTTGAGGCTCGCGTCCGCCTGCGGGATCCACAACGTCACCGTCGTGCCGCGGCCGGGTTCGCTTTCGACCGACAGGGCGCCGCCCGACTGTTCGGCGAAGCCCTTGGCCATCGAGAGCCCGAGGCCAGTGCCCTTGCCCCGGGGCTTGGTGGTGAAGAAGGGCTCCACGACGCGGGCGAGGTCGGCGGGGTCGATGCCGGCGCCGGTGTCGGCGACGACCAGGCGCACGTAGCGTCCGGCGGCGAGCCTGGGACTGTCGCTGTCCCGCTCCAGGACCGTGCCGGCCGCGGAGAGCGTCAGGTCGCCACCGTCGGGCATGGCGTCGCGGGCGTTCGTCGCCAGGTTCAGGAGCACCGTCTCCAGCTGTCGGCGGTCGGCCAGCAGGCTGCCGGCCCCCTCCCCGGCCTGGACATGGATGCGGATCGACGGGCCGATCGCGTCGGCGATCAGTTCGCCCACCTCGGTGAGCAGGCCGTGGGCGTCGATCGGTTCGCTGCGCAGCGAGTCGCGCCGCGCGAAGGCGAGCAGGCGGCGGCTGATCGCCCCGCCGCGGTCGACGGCCTGCTGGATCCGGGTCGCCTGGCGGGCGACCTCGTCGCGGTTGTCCGGACGCCGTTCGATGCGGGCCACGCTGCCGCTCACGACCTGCAGGATGTTGTTGATGTCGTGCGCGACGCCGCCGGCGAGCTCGCCCAGCGCAGTCATCCGCTCGGCATGCGCCGCCTGGGCCTGGGCCGCCTCGCGCGCGGCGATCTCGCGGCGCACCTGGCCCTCGGCCAGCCGGCTGTCGACGAACAGCGCCGCGCTCCAGTTGATGTTGGCGAAGAGCACCGCGGCGTAGCTGGTCAGGAGGGCGGTGATGCCCAGGTTCACGGGCGAGGGGTGCTGCAGCAGGGCGAACAGCGTCCCGGCCACGAGCAGGCTCACGTACGACATGGCGGCCAGCGGCACGGTGGCGAGCACGAATGCGCCGCCGCTCAGCATGCCGGCGGTGAGGCAGGCCACGAAGAGCTGCACCTGCAGCGGCGCGCCCACGAACCAGGCCGCCGGTACGATCGCCCAGATGGCGCCGAACACCGCGCCGTTGACCGTCGCCCGCCGGATCGCGCGCCGTGAGGCCGGTCGCCGCTGGGGCGCGCCCTTGCCGAGCCGGCCGCGCAGATAGGCCAACGCCATCGCCAGGAGCCCCGCGGCCCAGATCAGGTGCTCGGCCCTGAGCGTCCCCGTCGACGCCAGCACCGCCAGCAGGATGAGCGAGTTGACGCAGCTGGCCGTCATGACGACCGGTGTGAGGCGCACGATGGCGTGGATCTGCGCGCCCCGGATCTGGGCGGCCTCCTCCTCGTCCGCCGGGATCCGATCCAGGGCGAGGTCGAGCCACCGCGGACGCCCCGAGGGGGCGTCGGCTGTGGCTCGGCTCGCTCGTGGCGACCACCAATGCATGGTTGCAGCCCGCCCTCGACGTGATTGCATACTACGCCAAAGGCGCGATCTGTCGCCCGGAACTACCTAGAGTGCAGGTTTCCGCCCGCCGGTGGCTACCGACATTGCCGTGAGATTTGAACGCGATGCGGTTCTCGCGGTGCAGGGCGGACCGTCCGGCCCCCGCAAGTTAACCGCGCCGCTTCGCGGAACGCTAAGGAAGCCGGGGTCACCGTGCTCGAGGCATGAAAGCGACGTTCGTCAGATTCCTCAGGTGCAGCCGCGGCGCGACGACCATCGAGTATGGCCTCATCGCGGTGCTGATCGCCGCGACGCTCCTCGCGAGCCTCACGGCGGCGGGCCAGTCCCTGGCGAACGCTTACGACACCATTCGCGACACGCTCGCGACCACCCTCGGCTAGATCAGCCCCATCTCCCGCGCCTTGAACACGGCCTCGGTGCGGTTGGCGGCGCCGAGCGCGGCCAGGGCCGCGGCGGCGTGGGTCTTGATGGTGGCGGGCGAGAGGTCGAGGGCGCGGGCGATCGCCTTGTTGGACTGGCCGGCGGCGATCATCCGCAGGACATCCATCTGGCGTTCGGTAAGGCGCGCGGCGACGCCGGCCGGGGGCGCCATGCCCTGGCGCTGGCGGGCGGCGAGCTCTCCGACCCGCGGCGGCAGGTAGCGCCCGCCGGCCAGGATCAGCCGGATGGCCGCCTCGATCACGGGGCTGCGGGAGGTCTTCGGCGCAAAGCCCGCGACGCCCAGCTGGAACAGCGCCAGGAGCAGGGCGTCGTCCTCGTTGCCGGTGACCACCAGGATCGGCGTCTCGGGCGCCGCCGTCATGAGGCCGCGCACGCCGTCGAGCGGCGCGGCGCCTGGCATGATGAGGTCGCTGATGATCAGCGACGGCCGTGCGGCGGCCGCTGCGGTCCAGGCAGACGGGAAGTCGGCCGCCTGGGCGATCTCGGCTTCGGGCCACGCCAGGGCGACGACGCCGACGAGCGCCTCGCGCATCATCGCGTGGTCGTCGCAGATCAGGCACGACTTCATGGCCCGCCGCCGCCCCCAAACGCCACCGCAAGCGGCGGACTTCAGGCAGGTTTCGTCGGCGCGGTGGGAAGATCAAGCCAGAAGGCGGCGCCGTGAGTCCATTTCCGGTCCAGGCCGACGGCCCCGCCCATCAGCTCGGCGATGCGGCGGGCGGAGCCCAGGCCCAGGCCGAAGCCCCCGCGGATCTCGTCGGGACGGTCCGAGCCCTGGACGTAGTCCTCGAACAGCCGCGGCGCGTCGGCCTCGCAGACCCCCACCCCGTCGTCGATCACCCACAGGCGCACCCGCCCGGCGCGGCGCCGTGCGCCGATCAGCACGCGGGTGGCCTTGGCGTGGCGCAGGCTGTTGGCGACCAGGTTGCCCAGCGCGCGCTCAGCCAGCGCCGGGTCGGCGATCGCGGCCAGGCCGGTGGGCATGGCGACGAGCTCGGTCCCCGCGAGCCGGGCGGCGGCCTCGTGCAGCTCGGCGACCCGGGCGATCAGGGAGCCCACCGGCGCCTCGACGGGATGCGCCTTGACCGCGCCGGCCTCGAGCCGGAGGTGGTCGAGCATCTGCTCCAGCAGCTGCTCGCTGGAGTCGAACGCCCAGGCCGCGTTGCGCTGGGCGCGCTCGCGCTGGGCCGGATCGGGGCTGCGCATGGCCTGCTCGAAGAAGAGGCGGGCGGCCTGCAGGGGCTGGCCCAGGTCGTGGCTGGCCGAGGCGAGGAAGCGGCTGCGCGCCGCCTGCTCCGCGGCGACCCGGCCCAGGGCGGCCTCGGCGGCCTGGCGGGCCTCGGTCTCCCGCGTCACCGCCCGCTGCAGGACGCCGCGCAGCGACAGGACGACGTAACCGTAGGCCAGCGCGAAGAGGATCATCGCCGGCGAGTGCGGCTGCCAGTGGAGCGCGTACCAGAGCCCGATCGAGGCCGGGATGATGAGGATCTGCAGCCCCAGGCCCGGGCGGGCCGGCGGGCGGCGGATGGAGCCCATGACCACGAAGGTGACGACGCCGACCTGGTAGACGACCACCACGAGGAGGAGCGAGGGCTCGGCATAGGCGGCGCCGATCCAGAACGCCGCCACGATCACGATGGTCCCGGCCCAGGCGACGAACCGATTGCAGAGCCGCCACCGACGGCGCGCGAGCTCTGGCGTGGCGGCCGGGCGCACGGCGTTGGCCAGCAACGCGAGCCAGATCGTCATGTAGGCGGCGAGGATCGCCATCCCGACGTGGCGGTTCAGGGCGGGCGCGCCGTCGTCCAGCCAGAACAGGACGTAGGCGCTGAGCCCCGCCAGCGTCGCCATCTGCGCAAGATGCACCGCCACGCGCCGCATGGGCCCTCCTCCGTTGCCCTATCTCAGCTCGCACGCCGCCCAGCGCAACCGCGTCGGCCATCGGGCTAGCCCATCCGGCTAGGCCAAACGCCCGACGCGCAGCCCCGCGCGGCGTGGTCAACAGGTCGCCGATTGGCAAAGTCACCGAGGTGCGACCATGAACAAGCTTGCGCTGCTTATCCTTCTCGCGGGGACGGCCGTCGCCGCGCCGGCCGCCGCCGCGACCTTCGCGGTCAGCATCGGCTCGCCCGTGGGGACGCCCTCCTGCGGCAACGCCAGTGCGAACGAAGGGGCGCCGACCGGGCGGTCGCTCACCTGTGCTCCGATCGGCGGCGCGTCGCTCCTCGACGGGAGCGCGGCGGCGACCTTCGGGTATGTCGGAGGCACGAGCAGCGCCGCGGTCGGCTCGGGCTATTTCGGAACGGCTTTCGGGATCGGCACGCAGAGCACCTTCACGGATTTCGTGACCTTCACATCGGACCCCAGCATCACTAGCGTGGCCGTCGCGGCGAACCTGGCCTTCTCCGGCGCCATGAACTCGACAGGCGCCGCCAGCGCCAGCGTCGACCTCTTCTACTCGCTGGCCGGCGGTGGTTCGCTCGTCTTCAGCGGTGGCGACGATTCCGGCATAATCCGCAATGACTTCAGTATCGTGCAGGGCGCGGTATCGGGCGCCCTGACCGACGCATTGCTGCGCACGCACTTCTTCGTCGTGCCGACCAACACGCCCCTGCTTATGACCCTGTCGCTCGGCACGGGGGCCGGGGTCGGCGGCAGCGGCTCGCCGGAGTCGGCGACGTCGCAATTCAGCAACAGCTTCGAAGTGCCGTTCGGCATCGACGCGTTCGTGCTGCCGGACGGCGTCACCGCCAACGCCGGCGACTGGCTGGTGAACAACCGCCGGGTGGGTGGTCCGACGGAGGGGATTCCCGAGCCGGCGACCTGGGCGATGATGCTGCTGGGGTTCGGCGCCGTCGGCCACCTGCTGCGGCGGCGCGCCCAGCTCAGTTGCGCCCGACCTTCTCCAGCAGGCGGTGCTTCACCGAGGGGCTGACGAAGCTGGTGATGTCGCCTCCCAGGACGGCGATCTCCTTCACCAGCTTGGAGGCGATCGCCAGGTGGCGGGGGTCGGCCATGAAGAAGACGGTCTCGATCTCGCGGTCGAGCTGCTGGTTCATGGCGGTCATCTGGAACTCGAATTCGAAGTCGGCCACGGCGCGCAGGCCGCGCACGATGACGCTGGCGCCGACCTCGCGGGCGAAGTGCATGGTCAGGCCTTCGTACGGCTTGACCTGGATCTCGCAGTGATTGCGCAAGGGGGCCACGGCCTCCTCGACGATGGCCACGCGCTCCTCGAGGCTGAAGAGCGGGCCCTTGCCGGCGTTGATGGCGACGCCCAGGACCAGGCGGTCGACGATCTTCGCCGCCCTGCCGATGACGTCGGTGTGGCCGTTGTGGATGGGGTCGAACGTGCCCGGATAGAAGCCGACGCGATTCATGCGGCTGAGGTCCCCCAACACACCTAGTTCGCCCTTTCGCCGCCGGCGCCGCTTCTGGCAAGGGAAAAACGCCGTGCCCCTGGGTGACCCTCGGACACGCCGGGCTCCGCTTCCGGTCGCGGTGGCGCTTCAGGGCCGCCTTGTACCGCAGAGGTCGCAGAGGTCGCAGAGATCACGCGGAGCGCGCAGAGGGGCAGTGCATCTCTGCGCTCTCTGCGAAGCCTCTGCGCTCTCTGCGGTTAGATGGAGCGCCTGCGGCGCGCTCAGAGCTCGCCGCCTTCGGGCGCTTCGGGGAGTTCCGCGTCGTCGCCCTCTTCGTCTTCGCCGGAGTCGGCGAGGCGTTCGACGGAGACGACGTGCTCCTCGGCGCTGGTGCGGAAGATGATCACGCCCGAGGTGTTGCGGCCGACCATGCGGACCTGTTCCACCGGGGTGCGGATGAGTTGGCCCTGGTCGGTGACGAGCAGGATCTGGTCGCTGTCCTCCACCGGGAACGAGGCCGCGAGACGGCCGCCGCGCTTGGTGAGGTCCTGGGCCAGGAGGCCCTGGCCGCCGCGGCCGGTGCGGCGGAACTCGTAGGCGGAGGTGCGCTTGCCGTAGCCCTCGGTGGAGACCGTGAGGATGACTTCCTCGGCGGCGCCGAGCTCGGCGATGCGCTCGGGCGACAGGGCGGCGTCGCCGGCGGCTTCTTCCTCCTCGTCCGGGGCGGCCACGTCCTCGGCGTCGTCGCCTTCGCCGGTCACGGCTCTGCGCATGGCGTTGGCGTGCTTCACATAGGCCGAGCGTTCGTCGGGCGTGGCCGGGACCGAGCGCAGGATGGCCATGGAGATGACGCTGTCGCCCTCGGCCAGGCGGATGCCGCGCACGCCGGTGGA
>NZ_DASWTE010000252.1:0-1882 GCF_036402295.1 Phenylobacterium sp. | reverse complement strand
AGGACGCCGTGCAGACCAAGGGGATCAACCCCCTGGCGCTGGTGTGCCGCGACATGGCCGAGACGGTGAAATTCTACACCGAGGCGCTGGGCATGCCGCTGGTGAAGACGGTGATGCTGCCGGACGGCGGCCAGCACTTCTTCTTCGACTGTGGCGGCGGCTCGCTCTTGTCCTGGCCTACGCCAACTGCCTGGTGCTGCAGGGCGGGCGGACGCCGCAGGCGGTGCTCGACAAGCTGAAGACCTTCCTCTCGGACGAGGAGATCCTCGAGTTCCCCCACATCACTTGCCTCTATGACATGCACGCGGTGATGACGAAGGCGCTGCGCCTCGAGTGGGACGACCGCGACGACCCGATCACCGAGGTGGCCGCGCCCGAGGACTTCAGCGGCCGGGACTTCCTGGATATCGGGCGGCGCTAGACCCGCGCGTCCCCTAACGACGAACGTCATCCCGCGGCTTGCCCGCGGGACCCATGCTTCCGCCACCCGCACGCCTTGCGGCGGGCCGCGCTGCGCGGCCCGCTTCCCCCACCGTGCCGCCGAGGGATGGGTCCCGCGGACAAGCCGCGGGATGACGTCCGCAAGTGAGAGCTAGATCCCCGGGTCGAAGCCGCGTTCCAGCCACTCGAAGATGGCCTCGGCGGCCTGTTCGGCCGTCATCGCGGTGGTGTCGATGCGGATCTCGGCGTTCTCGGGGGCTTCGTAGGGGCTGTCGATGCCGGTGAAGTTCTTGAGCTCGCCGGCGCGGGCCTTCTTGTAGAGGCCCTTCACGTCGCGCTTCTCGGCCTCGCTGAGCGGCGTGTCGACGAACACCTCCACGAACTCGCCTTCGCCCATCAGCTCGCGCGCCATGCGGCGCTCGGCGCGGAAGGGGCTGATGAAGCTCACCAGCACGATCAGGCCCGCGTCGACCATCAGCTTGGAAACCTCGGCCACGCGGCGGATGTTCTCCACGCGGTCGGCGTCGGTGAAGCCCAGGTCCTTGTTGAGGCCGTGGCGGACGTTGTCGCCGTCCAGCGCGTAGGTGTGGCGGCCCTCGGCGTGGAGGCGTTTCTCCAGCAGGTTGGAGATGGTCGACTTGCCTGAGCCCGAGAGGCCAGTGAACCAGACGACGCGCGCGGTCTGGCCCTTGGCGAGGGACCGAGTCCGCTTGTCCACGTCCATCGCCTGCCAGTGGATGTTCTGGCTGCGGCGGAGCGCGAAGTGCAGCATGCCGGCGCCGACCGTGCGGTTGGAGATCCGGTCGATCAGGATGAAGCCGCCGAGGTCCTTGTTGTCGGCGTAGGGGTCGAAGGCGATGGGGGCCGCGAGCGAGAGGTTGCACACCCCGATCTCGTTCAGCTCCAGCCGCTTGGCCGCCAGCTTCTCCAGCGTGTTGACGTTGACCTTGTACTTGGGCTCGTGGACCTGGGCCTGGACTGTGCGGGTCCCGAGCTTCAAGAGGTAGGGGCGGCCCGGCAGCAGGCCTTCGTCATCGAACCAGACGATGGTCGCCTCGAACTGGTCGGCCACTTCCGGCGGCGCGCCGGACGCGGCCAGCACGTCGCCGCGGGAAACGTCGATCTCGTCCTTCAGCGTGATGGTCACCGACTGGCCGGCCACGGCCTCGTCGAGGTCGCGGTTGAAGGTGACGATGCGCTCGACCGTGCTCTCGCGGCCAGAGGGCAGGGCCTTCAGCTTGTCGCCGGGACGCACGACGCCCGAGGCGATGAGCCCCGAGAAGCCGCGGAAGTCCAGGTTGGGCCGGTTCACCCACTGGACCGGCATGCGGAAGGGCTTTTCCTGCAGGTCGTCCTCGACCGGGGCGTCCTCCAGCCAACGCATCAGCGGCGGGCCGGCGTACCAGGGCGCGTTGGCGCTGTTCTCGGTGATGTTGTCGCC
>NZ_DASWTE010000251.1:0-5126 GCF_036402295.1 Phenylobacterium sp. | reverse complement strand
AGCGGGATCGGCTGTTCCTCGCGCACGTCCTCCACCTTCACCAGCGCGAAGCCGCCCTCGACCGCCACGGGTCCGACCAGCTGGCCGACGCGGGCGCCGTTCAGGGCCTGCTCGTAGGCCTCGGGCATGACGTCGGCGGTGAAATAGCCGAGGTCGCCGCCGTTGAAGCGGGTGGCCGCGTCGCGCGAGCGCTCCATCGCCAAGGCTTCGAAGGCGGCTCCGGACGCCAGCAGCTTCTTGACCTGTTCGGCTTCGACTGCGGTGGCGAGCACGATCTGGCGCGCGCGGATCTCCACCGAGCGGCGGGCGAGCTTCTGCTGCTCCTCGTAGAGGCCGCGGATGGCGCCCTCGTTGACCGCGTCGGCCACCTGGCTTTCGACCAGCATGTCGCCCAGGACGCGGTCCTCAGCGGCGGTCAGGCGGCGCTGTGCGGCGGGGTCCTTGTCCAGCTTGCGCCGGCGCGCCTCGGCGGCCAGCAGCTTCTGGTCGATCACCTCGTCCATCATCCGGCGGAAGAGGTCGGATGACCGGTCCAGCGGCTCCCCCTCCCCGATCAGGCCCTGGGCGATGGCCTCGCGCTTCACGTCGGACGCCCAGATGGTCTTGCCGTCGACCTTGGCCACGGCCTGGTCGCCCCGCTCGGGCGGCCCGCCGTCGCCGCCGGCGCGGTCGCACGCGGCCAGGCTCAGCGCCAGCGCGAGCGACATGACGGCGATGCGAAGAGGCCGGCTGGCCGCCATGCGGTTGTCCTTTGAAACGGCGCCCGGAAAGCGCCCCGCTCCCTAGCCAATTGCATCCCGGGATGCAAAGGTTGCGACCGCGTATTTCCGGGCCCGACCGAGGGCTCAAAAAATCCATTTCGTTGGGAGGATTGCCCCTATGCGTGAAGCCGTCGTCGTCTCCTACGCCCGCACGGGTCTCGCCAAGTCGGGACGGGGCGGGTTCAACATGACCCCCACGGTCTCTATGGCCGCCCACGCCGTGAAGCATGCGGTCGCCAAGTCGGGGCTGAACCCGGCCGAGATCGAGGACGTGGTCATGGGCAACGTGGCCCACGGCGGCGGCAACATCGCCCGCCAGGCTGGCCTCCTGGGCGGCCTGCCCATCACAACCTCGGGCGTGACCGTGAACCGCTTCTGCTCGTCGGGCCTGCAGACGATCGCCATGGCGGCGAACTACGTCCGCAACGACGGCGCGAACGCCGTGGTCGCCGGCGGCGTGGAGTCGATCTCGATGCCGAACATGGGCGTCGGCAAGGACAACTTCGATCCCGAGCTGCTCAAGGTGGCGCCCGACATCTTCATGGCGATGATCGACACCGCCGACATCGTGGCCAAGCGCTACAACCTGAGCCGCGAGTACCAGGACGAGTACTCGCTGGAGAGCCAGCGCCGCATGGCCGCCGCCCAGCAGGGCCACAAGTTCGCCGACGAAATCGTCCCGATGAAGACCAAGATGAAGGTGGTCGACAAGGCGACGAAGGAAGAGTCCATCGTCGACTACGTGGTCGACCGCGACGAGTGCAACCGCCCCGACACCACGCTGGAAGGCCTCGCCAAGCTCGAGCCGGTGAAGGGCCCGGGCAACTTCATCACCGCCGGCAACGCCAGCCAGCTGTCGGACGGCGCCGCCGCCGTGGTGCTGATGGAAGGCAAGGAGGCCGAGCGCCGGGGCGTCGAGCCGCTGGGCGTGTTCAAGGGCTGGGCCGTGGCCGGCTGCGAACCCGACGAGATGGGCATCGGCCCGGTCTTCGCGATCCCGCGCCTGCTGGAGCGCCATGGCCTGAAGGTCGACGACATCGACCTTTGGGAGCTGAACGAGGCCTTCGCCAGCCAGTGCCTCTACAGCCGCGACAAGCTGGGCATCGACCCCGAGAAGTACAACGTCAACGGCGGCTCCATCGCCATCGGCCACCCCTTCGGCATGACCGGCGCGCGCCTCTCGGGCCACGTGCTGCAGGAAGGCAAACGCCGCGGCGCCAAGCACGTGGTGGTCTCCATGTGCATCGGCGGCGGCATGGGCGGCGCGGGCCTCTTCGAGGTGTTCTGACTTGAACCTCCCCCGTTCACGGGGGAGGGGGACCACGAAGTGGTGGAGGGGGCGGCGCAGCTTGCGCCGCCCTTTTCCTTTGGCGAGTCAGGCCGGGCGCACCGCCTCGAACGTCCAGACCCGGTCGCTCTCGCGGGGCCCGCGGCTGCGGTCGTAGCCGCCACAGACCGTGACGTCCGTGAAGCCGGCGGCCTCCAGGGCCAGCCCGAACTCCTCCAGGCCCCAGTAGCGCTGGCTCAGGAGGTCGATCTGGCTCTCGACCAGGACCCCGCCGCGCCAGCGCTCGTAGCGGTAGGACATCTCCGCCTTCTGCCGCAGCCAGTTGGTGGAGACCCGGTCGCCCTCAAGCGTCAGCAGGTCGCCGTCGGGCGCCGTCCAGCGGCGGCGGTCCTTGGCCCCAGTCGAGGCCAGGAAGTTGAGCCCCTGGATGTCGAGCACCACCACGCCGCCGGGCTCCAAGTGGGCATGGAAGCGGCGGAGCACGTCCATGGCGACGGCGAAGTCGTCGATGAGCGTGAACGAGCCCACCGGGATCAGGATCGCGCCGAACCGGCGGTCGTAGGCGAAGTCCTCGCAGCGCTGGGCGCTGAGATGGGGCGCGAAGCCCGCCTCGGCGCACCTGGTCCGGCAGCGATCGAGCATGTCGGCGCTGGAATCGAAGCCGGTCATGTCCAGTCCCGCCTGTAGGAAGGGAACCAGCGTGCGTCCCGAGCCGCAGGCCGGCTCGAGGATGGGTCGCCCGAAGCCGTTGAACCTCTCCAGGTGGAAGCGGGTGTCCGGCAGGGCGAAGTAGGGTTTGTCGATGTCGTAGATCTCGGCCGAGATCGAGCCGTAGCTGTTCACCCGCTCACGGGTGACGTGCGTGCTGGAAGGCATGCAAAGGCCTCAAAATCGAGAAAAGGGTCGCCCCGGAGCGTCCGGGGCGTCGCAGGGGGCCGGCGGTGTCCGCGGCGCTTATGTGCGACCTAGGCCTTCATAGTGCGGCGAGGCTTACTCGCCTCCCGGGACAGGTCAACCCGTCACGGGTGCGCCGCGTTGACTTGAGCGGGGGCAGTCCTTAAGTCAGCCACGCCCCAAAAGAGCGACTTTTCCAGGCGGGCGAAGGGCCACATCGCCGCCTAACGGACACCTCACTTGAGCATTTTCCAACGGTTCTTCGGTTCCTCCAACGACCGCAAGGTCAAGGGCATGAGCGCCCGCGTCGCCAAGATCACGGCGCTGGAGCCCGCGATGCAGGCGCTCTCGGACGAGCAGCTGCGGGACAAGACCATCGAATTCAGGGCGCGTCTGGCGAAGGGCGAGACCCTCGACCAGCTCCTCGAGGAAGCCTTCGCGGTCGTCCGCGAGGCCGCGCGCCGGGTGCTGGGCCAGCGGCACTACGACGTGCAGCTCGTTGGCGGCATGATCCTGCACAAGGGCGGCATCGCCGAGATGCGGACCGGCGAGGGCAAGACCCTGGTGGCCACCGCGCCGGTGTACCTGAACGCGCTCGCCGGCAAGGGCGTGCACGTCATCACCGTCAACGACTACCTGGCCCAGCGCGACAGCGAGTGGATGGGACAGGTCTACCGCTTCCTCGGCCTCACCGTGGGCGTGATCGTGCACGGCCTGACCCAGAGCCAGCGGCAGGAATCCTACGGCAGCGACATCACCTACGGCACGAACAACGAGTTCGGCTTCGACTACCTGCGCGACAACCTGGTCTACGACGTCAGCGAGATGGTCCAGCGCGGCCACAACTTCGCGATCGTCGACGAGGTGGACTCGATCCTGATCGACGAAGCCCGCACGCCGCTCATCATCTCGGGCCCCACCGAGGACCGCTCCGACTTCTACCGGACCGTCGACCTCCTGGTGAAGGAGCTGGTCACCGACAAGGAGACCTACGAGTACGACGAGAAGCAGCGGCAGGTGATGCTGACCGAGTACGGCTCGGAAAAGGTCGAGGAGATCATGGAGAAGGCCGGGCACCTGGCCGAGGACTCCGCCGGCCTCTACGACCCCGCGAACATCTCGGTCGTGCACCACATCAACCAGGCGCTCCGCGCCAACGTGATCTACGTTCGCGACAAGGACTACATCGTCCGCGCGGGCGAGGTGATCCTGATCGACGAGTTCACCGGCCGTATGATGCACGGCCGCCGCCTGTCCGAAGGCCTGCACCAGGCCATCGAGGCCAAGGAAGGCGCCGTCGTCCAGCCCGAGAACCAGACCCTGGCCTCGGTGACGATCCAGAACTACTTCCGCCTCTATTCCAAGCTCTCGGGCATGACCGGCACGGCCGCCACCGAGGCCCAGGAATTCATCGACATCTACAAGATGGACGTGGCCGAGATCCCGACCAACCGGCCGGTGGTGCGGATCGACGACGACGACGAGGTCTACCGGACGGCGGCCGAGAAGAACCGCGCCGTGGCCCTGCTGATCGAGGACTGCTATCGCCGCAAGCAGCCGATCCTGGTGGGCACCGTCTCCATCGAGAAGTCCGAGCAGCTCAGCGAGATCCTGAAGGCCCACACCTTCGAGCTCGACGGCAAGACCATCAAAGGCATCCCGCACAGCGTGCTGAACGCGCGCTACCACGAGCAGGAAGCCGCGATCGTCGCCGACGCGGGCGTGCCCGGCGCCGTCACCATCGCCACCAACATGGCCGGCCGCGGCACCGACATCCAGCTGGGCGGCAACGTGGACATGCGGGTCGCCAAGTGGCGCGAGGAGCAGCGCGGCCTGGGCATCGAGGTCACGCCCGAGCAGGCGCTGGCGCACAAGGCCGAGGTCGAGGCCGACATCAAGGATCTGAAGGAACAGGCGCTGGCCGCCGGCGGCCTCTTCGTCCTGGGCACCGAGCGGCACGAGAGCCGGCGGATCGACAACCAGCTGCGCGGCCGGACGGGCCGCCAGGGCGACCCGGGCCACTCCAAATTCTTCCTGTCCTGTGAGGACGACCTGCTGCGCATCTTCGCCGGCGAGCGGCTGGACGCGATCATGCGGACGTTCGGCGTGCAGGACGGCGAGGCCATCACCCACAAGTGGCTGAACAGCGCCATCGCCACCGCCCAGAAGCGCGTGGAGCAGCG
>NZ_DASWTE010000250.1:0-2050 GCF_036402295.1 Phenylobacterium sp. | reverse complement strand
TGGTGATGGACCAGTAGGGGCCGTACTCGCTGTCAGGGGTGAAGTGGACGGGATCCTCGCGGCGCAGGCGCTCGAACACCGGCCATATGGTCCCGTTGTAGAATCGATCCGCCCGCGCCGGGTTCAACGCCTCAAGCGGTGTCGCTGCGACGTCGGCGGAGGCATCGGCGGCCGAGACCTTCACGGCGATGTTCATGGTGTCCTCCCACTCCCTAGGCGCTCAAGCCGCGCTGTCGCTGTCGGTCCGCCAAAGATCCCGGACGGCTCGCGTCGATCTGACGGAGCGATCTCAGCGCGGGGGCTCGAAAACAGACGGCATGACCGAACGGTTGAGCCATCGTCATCCCGAAGCGGGAATTCGATGGCCCGAACGATTAGTGCGTTTCTTTTTCCCACTCGTCAATGGTTGGAGCCGCTTCTCCGTCCGCGCGGGAGGCCCCCGACGGCGGCGCCCTGGTGCTCGCCTCCCCTCGCTTCACCCGGGGGTCGTCGGAGCCGCCCCCGGCATGGCGCCCCTCGCCCGCCAATGATGGCTACGGGTTCTCTTTGAACATTCACTATTGAATACTTCGGCTCCGAAGCGGCGCCTCAGGGGGCCGGCCAGGCGGGCGGCCCAACCCCGACGGACGTGGACGTGGAGGTCGTCGAGCCGCAGCGCCGGGCAGGCCCTCCCGACCACCTTGCCGGAGGCCGCCCTTCGGCTGGCGCGGGTGGTCAGAGGGCGCGTAACCAGGCCACCAGATGGCCGTTCACGAGCTCCGGCCTTTCCTGCTGGGTCCAGTGGCCACAACCCTCGAGCAGATGCAGACCCTGCAGGTTCGGAAGTTCCGATCGCATCAGGGGCAACAGGTCGCCGAACATCCGCAGGACCCCGTCGCGCGCGCCGGCCACGAACAGCGCCGGTTGTTCGATCCGCCGGCCCCTGAAGCCCTGCAGGAAGGCGAAGTCCCGGTCGTGATTGCGGTATCGGTTGAGGGGCCCGCGGAAACCGGAGCGCTCAAACTCCGCCACGTAGAAGTCGATGTCGTCTTCGGAAAGCCACGGGGGGAACGGGTCCGGATCGGGCACGCCGGTCAGCGCGCAGTCGCCGATCTTCTTGTCCTCCGGCCAGGTCCCGCTCGGAGCGTCGCCGCTCCAGGCGTAGTAGAAGCGGCGCAGGCCGCCGCGCACATCGGCCTCGAACTCGGCTTCGGCCACGCCCTCGGCGGCGAAATAGCGCTGATAGAAGAAGCGCCCGTGCTGGGTGTAGACCGCATCGATGAGTTCGTTCAGCGACCGTGTGGGTATCCCCGTGTAGGGCACCGAGAGACCCGCGACGGCGCGGACCCGCTTCGGATGGACGAGGGCGGTGGTCCAGGCGATCGGCGCGCCCCAGTCATGACCGATCACCACGGCCGGCTCGGCCGGACTGAGGGCGGCGATCAGGCCGGCGACGTCCCCGGAGAGACATTCGAGGCTGTAGTCGGCGACTGCTTGGGGCTTGTCGGAGCCGCCATAGCCCCGCACATCCATGGCGCAGGCCCTGAAGCCCGCCTGGGCTATCGGCCCCATCTGATGGCGCCAGGAATACCAGGACTCCGGGAAGCCGTGGACCATCACCACGAGCGGGCCCTCGCCCTGCAGGGCGACCCGCAGATTGACCTTGCCGACCGCGATGTCCTGAAACTTCGGCATTGCGCTTTCTCACTTCTGGACGCGAGCTCGCGCCCCGGTTCACCTTGCCTTGAGGTCTAGGGTTCGCGCCCGCGTGACGGCGTCGGGGGCGCTTTCAGACGTTCGCGAAGTCGGGCGCGCGGCGCTCGGCGAAGGCCTGGAACGCCTCCCTCGCCTCAGGGGAGGCGAGCCGCGCCGCGAACTCGATCATCTCTTGTTCGATCTGCGCGGAAATGGCCGTGTGATCGCGCATCAGCCGCTTGGTCGCCGTCAGCGACTGGCGCGGCCGCGTCGCGAGGAGACGGGCGGCGGCCCAGGCCTCGGCGTCGACCTCGTCGCTCGCCACCGCGCGGTTGGCCAGGCCCCATTGGGCGGCGGTGTCTCCGTCGATCGCCTG
>NZ_DASWTE010000249.1:0-1881 GCF_036402295.1 Phenylobacterium sp. | reverse complement strand
GCCTATGCGTCGGACATGAGCCTGCTCGGCACGTCGATCCGGCCGCACGGGGTGTCGTGGCGCACGCCGGGCTTCCAGTCTGCCAGCCTCGACCACGCCATGTGGTTCCACCGACCGACCGACTTCAACGAGTGGCACCTGTACCACCAGGAGAGCCCCTCCGCCTCGGGCGGCCGCGGCTTCAACCTGGGCTACATCTACCGCGCCTCGGACGGCGCTCTGGTGGCGAGCTGCGCGCAGGAAGGCCTGATGCGGATGCGCAAGCCGAAGGTCGCGAAGTAATTCCCTCCCTTAATGGGGAGGGAATTACTCCACCTCGTCCGGCCGCACCGCGACCACCACGCCATCCCCGATCCGCACCTGCGGCACGGCTTCGCGCGTGAACGGCAGGTACCAGGTGGCGCCGCCTTCAGCAGGCGCGATCTCCAGGAGGTCGCCGGCGCCGAAGTCCTGGACGGACTTCACCGTTCCCAGCGCGTCGCCCTCGGGCGTCTGCACGGCAAGACCGATCAGGTCAGTGACGTAGAACTCGTCCTCATCCGGTTCCGGCAGGACGTCTCTCGGGATGTAGAGCTTGAGACCGCGCAGGGCTTCGGCCTGCTCGCGGGTCTCGACTTCCGCCGCGCGCGCGACGACGCCGCCCTTGGCGGCGCGGCCAGCGGTGAGCGTGAGGGCGGGCTTTCCGTCCTCACGCAGCAACGTCTTGTAGTCCACCAGCGCCAACGGCTCGGCCGTGAAGCTGGTGATGCGGACCTCGCCGCGGACCCCGAAGGCGCCCGCGACGCGACCCACCTGGATGAGGTCTGAACTCACCCGTGTGCAGCCTTAGGCCTGCTCTTCGCCTTCGGCGGCGGGCGCCTCTTCAGCAGCGGCCTCGGCGGCCGGGGCCTCTTCGGCGGCGGCTTCAGCGGCCGGGGCCTCTTCAGCGGCGGCTTCGGCGGCCGGAGCTTCCTCGGCAGGGGCTTCTTCAGCAGCGACCTCGGCGGCCGGGGCTTCCTCGGCGACCGGCTCTTCCACCGGCGGCGGGTTGGCGGCGGCTTCAGCGGCGGCGGCGGCGCGGTCGGCTTCGCGCTGGGCCTTCTCCTCGGCGCGTTCCTTGGCCTTCGTGCCCGGCTCGGCCTTCTTCGGGTTGTTGCCGGCTTCCCACTTCACGACGCCGACCTTGCCCAGCTCGCGGGCGACGCGGTCGGTGGGCTGGGCGCCCTTGCTGATCCACTCCTGGATGCGCTCGACCTTCAGGACGACGCGGTTGGGGTCGTCCTTCTTGAGCAGCGGGTTGTACGAACCGACCTTCTCGATGAAGCGGCCGTCGCGGGGCGAGTGGCTGTCGGCGACGACGATCGAGTAGTAGGGGCGCTTCTTGGCGCCGCCACGGGCGAGACGGATCTTCAGCATTGTCTTTAGTCCTTGGTCTGAAAGCTATTTCTTGAAGGGATTGAAGCCGGGTGGGAGGCCGCCGCCGCCCAGCCCGGGTAATTTCATGCCGCCGGGACCGCCGAGGCCTTTCAGCTTCTCGGCCATCTCTTCCATCTGTTCCGGCGAGGGCGCGGGCTGGCCCGTCATCTGGGCGATCTTGCCCATGTCGAGACCGCCGCCGCCGCCCAGCATCTTGGCCATCTGGCCGAAGCCCTTGCCGCCGTTCTTGCTCAGCGCCTTGAAGGCGTCGGCCATCTGGCGGTGCTGCTTCAAAAGGCGGTTCACCTCGGCCACGTCGACGCCCGAGCCGGCGGCGATGCGGCGCTTGCGGGACGCCTGCAGGATGTCCGGCTTCTTCCGCTCGGCCTTGGTCATCGACGAAATGATCGCCACCTGGCGGTCGAACATCTTGTCGTTGAGGCCGCTCTCGGCGATCTGCCGCTTCATCTTCTGGACGCCGGGCAG